>NZ_JALJRR010000008.1:0-260016 GCF_024519615.1 Pseudomonas sp. Pse79 | reverse complement strand
CAGTCATGCATGTAGTGGCTGACACACTGCCATCGGGGGCAAGCCCCCTCCCACAGTTGGAATGTATTTCAGGGTGAAATTGAGTTGGGTTGACTGGTTGTGTTCCAGCAGTTTCAGGCCCGGCCTGCCCGGCAAGTGATGGGCATTCACCGGATGGCTCACCGGCTCGATGCAGAAGAACCCCAGCCCCGGCGGGCAGTACAGCAAGAAGTAATCGGCGCCGGTGGCCTGGCATTCCAGGGTGTAACCCAGCTCCGGCTGTTCGATCCGGCAATGCCCGTCCCATTGGCAAAAACCGTTGTCGACCAACGCTTGGGGCAACCCCTTGAGCTGTTGGAAATCCCAATCGGCGTGTACGGGTGCCAGCGCCGTCGGCAGCTTGGACGCATCACTCATCCATACCTGCCCAGCCTTGGCCTGCAACCGCGTACCCGCCCGGCGCGGGAAGTAAGGATGCAAGCCCAAACCGTGCCACGCGGCGGCTTCGGCCAGATGCGTCACGCTCAGCCCGATACTCAACACGCCGTTGCTCAACCCAAACCGCTGCTCGGCGCGATAGGCGAACGGCGTGGCGCATTCCAGCGCAAGCAGCACTTCATCCGCCGACTGGCTGACCACGCGCCACGCCTGTTGCCACGCCGAACCGTGAATCGGCAGCGGATCGGTCGCGCTGTTGGGCGTGAGTGCCAGCCAGCCGGCGGGCGTGTCGAAACCGCCGTTGGCAATGCGATTGGACCACGGCGCGAGGGGATAGCAGGCCAGTTTGCCGGGCAGGCCGCTGTCCAGCGCCGCTTGATCGCTAGGCCGCAGCAGGGGCTGGCCGCTGGCGCGCACGCGCCAGTTGACGATGCTGCCGCCCACGGCCGGGGCGAGGGTGAGGTGGGTCAGGTGATCTTCCAGTTCAATCAGCATCACAGCACCAGCCCTGGCAGCCACAGCGATAACGCCGGAATGTAAGTCACCGCGATCAGCACCAAAAACAGCACGCCATAGAACGGCAGCAGCGCCTTCACGGTGTTCTCGATGCTCACCTTGCCCACCGCCGCCCCCACGAACAGCACCGCGCCGACCGGTGGCGTGATCAGGCCGATGCCGAGGTTGACCAGCATGATCATGCCGAAGTGAACCGGGTCGACGCCGATGCCGAGCACCACCGGCAGCAGGATCGGCGTGAGGATCAAAATCAGCGGCGCCATGTCCATCACCGTGCCGAGCAACAGCAGCATGGCGTTGATGCACATCAGGATCACGTAGCGGTTGTCCGACAGGGTCAGGAACAGCGTGGTGATCTTCGCCGGGATCTGCATCAGGGTCATGATGTAGCCGAAGCTGGCCGCGAAGGCGATCAGGATCATCACGATGGAAATGGTGCGTACCGTGCGGTGCATCAGCTTGGGCAGCTCGTTCCATTTGTAGTCGCGGTAGATGAACATGGTCACGAAGAATGCCCACAGCACCGCGATCGCAGCGGACTCGGTGGCGGTGAAGATGCCCGACAGGATGCCGCCGAGGATGATCACCATGGCCATCAGGCCCCACAGTGCGTCGGCGCAGATTTTCAGCGCTTGCTTGAGCGGGATGACTTCGCCCTTGGGGTAGTCGCGCTTCTTCGCGAAGATCAGGCACAGCACCATCAGGCACGCGCTCATCAGCAGGCCCGGGACCACGCCGGCCATGAACAGCGAGGCGATCGACACCGTGCCGCCCGCCGCCAGGGAGTAGAGCACCGAGTTGTGGCTGGGCGGGGTCAACAGTGCTTGCACCGAACCGCTGATGGTCACCGCCGTGGCGAACTCCCGGGGGTAGCCACGGCGTTCCATCTCCGGGATCAGCACCGAGCCGACCGAGGCGGTGTCGGCCACCGAGGAGCCGGAGATCGCACCGAAAAACGTCGAGGCCATGATGTTCACCAGGGACAAGCCGCCGCGCACAAAACCCACCAGCACCCCGGCGAACGCCACCAGCCGCCGCGACATGCCGCCCTCGGCCATGATCGCGCCGGCCAGCACGAAGAACGGAATCGCCATCAGCGAAAATTTGTTCACCCCGCCAGCGATCTGAATCATCAGGGCCTGGTACGGAATGTCGATCCACCACGCGCCGATCAACGCCGACAGGCCCAGGGCATAGGCCACTGGCATGCCGATCAGGATCAAGCCGACAAAGCTGCCCAACAGAATCAATGCGTCCATATCAGGCAGCCCCTTCGCTTTCTTCAACCAGATCGAAGCGCACGACCCGTCGGTTGCTCTGGTCACCGAGCACGAGTTTTTCCACCACGAAGACCAGGGTCAGCAACCCGCCGATCGGGATCGGCATGTAGGTGATGCCCACGCGCAGAGTGGGGATGGCGCTCATGAACTGGTTCCAGGTGGACAGGCACAGCTTGCTGCCCCAAATGGTCATGAACAGGCAGATGGTGCCCATCAGCAGTTGCGAGAGGATGCCGACGACCTGGCGTTGGCGCGCAGGCAGGCGGTCGGTGATCATCGCCACCGACATATGCGCCCCGGCGCGGTAGCTGGCGGCGGCGCCGATAAAGGTGAACACCAGCATCAGCAGGATGGCGGTGGGCTCCGGCCAGCTGGAGCCGGTGCCGAGGATGTAGCGGGCGAAGATGCCCCAGGGGATGATCAGCGCGACCCCGAGGACCGAGAGGCCGGCGACCCAGATACAGGTCATGTAGAGGCGGTCGTTGATGCGCAGCACTAGATTCTTCATGGCGTTCACCGTGACCGGGCGCGTCGATGCCGACCGCGCCGGGCCTTATGCGAGAGGCGGGGCGGGTTATTGAACGGCGTCGATGCGCGCGATGATGTCGGCGTAAGGCGCGCCGTACTTGGCGCGAACCGCGGCGGTGGCGTCGTAGAAGGGCTGTTTGTCGACGCGGATGAACTCCACGCCAGCCGCCTTGAGTTTTTCCTCGCTGCTGGCGGATTTTTTATCCCACAGCACACGCTCATCGGCCTGGGCGGCCTTGGCGGCGTTCTTCACCATGAGCTGTTGCGCGGGGGTGAGCTTGTTCCAGGTGATTTTCGACATCACGATCGGCTCGGGCAGGATCAGGTGCTCGGTGAGGGTGTAGTACTTGGCGTTCTGAAAGTGGTTGTGTTCCAGCAGGGTGGGTGGGTTGTTCTCGGCACCGTCGATCACCCCGGTCTGCAAGGCACTGAAGATCTCGCCGGTGTCCATGGCGATACCGTTGGCACCCATGGCGTTGAAGGCATCGATGAACAGCGGGTTGCCCTGCACGCGAATCTTCATGCCCTTGAGGTCTTCGATCTTGCGCACCGGTTTTTTGCTGTAGAGGTTGCGCGTGCCGCCGTCCATCCAGGCCAGGGCGACCAGGCCGAATTCGGAGTCGGTGATCTTGGCGAGGATTTCATCGCCGATCTCGCCGTCGATGACTTTGCGCATATGCGCCTGGTCGCGGAACACGAATGGCAGGTTGAACACGTTCACGTCCGGCACCACCGGGCCGACGATGCCGAGGCTGACCCGGGTCATCTGGATCGCGCCGACCTGGGCTTGTTCGACGACTTCTTTTTCCGAACCCAGGACGCCCCCGGGGAAGTACTTGAAGGTCAGTTCGCCGTTGCTTTCTTGGGTGAGGGCCTTGCCCATGTTCTCTTCGGCCACGACGGTGGGGTAGCCGGCGGGGTGGATGTCGGCGAATTTGATTTCCAGCGCGTGGGCGGCGCTGCTGAGGGTGAAGATTGCGGCGGCGAGCAAGGTGCGTTTGAAGTCCATGAGCGGTCACTCCTGTCTTGTTATTGTTGTATTCAAGGCACAGCGATGCAGCTAGAGGGCGAAGCGGGGTTCGGGCAGTCCTGTCGTGCCGGGGTTGAGGGCGAATACGCCGCCGGACAGCGACTGCTCGCTCTGGTCGTCACGGATCGAGGTGACGAACAGGGTGTCCAGGCGACTGCCGCCAAAGGCGCACATGCTGGGTTTTTTCACCGGCACGCGCAGGGAGCGGTCCAGGCGACCGTCGGGGGTGAAGCGGTGGATCAGGCCGGCGTCGTTGGCGCAGATCCAGTAGCCGCCGTCGACATCCACGGCTGCGCCGTCAGGGCGGCCTTGGTGTGGCTGCATGTCGACAAACACGCGGCGGTTGGACGGTGTGCCGGTGTCGGTGTCGTAGTCGAAGGCCCAGATCTGTTGCACCAGCGGGTGCGAGTCCGAGACATACATCGTGCGGCCATCGGGGCTGAAGGCCAGGCCATTGAGGGTGATAAAGCCGTCCAACTGCGCATGCGGCGCGGCGCCCGACGCGTAACGGTAGAGGATGCCTGCGGGCGCATTTGCGCTCATGTCCCGCACCATGCTGCCGGCCCAAAACCGGCCCTGGCGATCGCAGCGCCCATCGTTCAGGCGCATGTCCGCGCGCGGGTGCGCGACCTCGGCCAGGGGCGTGGTGTCGAGGCTGCCGTCGTTGTGCGCGGTGAGCTGGAAAAAGCCGCTTTCCATCCCGGCGACCCAGTTGCCCGCATCGGTGCGGGCAATGCAGGCGAGCATCTGCGGGGCTTTCCACGCGTCGATATGGCCGGTGGCGGCGCTCCAGCGTTGCAGGCCGCCGTTGGGAATATCCACCCAGTACAGGGCGTTTTCTTCGGGCACCCACACCGGGCATTCGCCTACGGCGTTGCGGGCGTCGACAATCAATTCAGCGGTCATGGCAACTCACTCCCTTGGGTTAGTGTGACGTCAGTCACCGAACGGCCCGGCGGCGCAGAACGCACCGCCCTGGTAGACCTTGGCCGGGTCGTCGGCGGCCAGCGGCGGCTGGCGCTCGACCTGGGCGCGGAATACTTCGGAGCTGTCTTTGGGGGTGAAGCCCAGGTGTGCGGCGTAGCGGTTGTCCCACCAGGTGTCGAGGTTGGCCGACATGCCGTAGACCACGGTGTGGCCGACGTTCGGCGTGTACAGCGCGCGTTCGAGCAGTTGGGTCAGGTCATCGAAGCTCAGCCAGGTGTGCATCATCCGGCGGTTCTGCGGTTCGGGGAACGACGAGCCGATGCGGATGCTCACGGTCTCGATGCCGTAGCGGTCGAAGTAGAAGCTGGCCATGTCTTCGCCGTAGGACTTGGACAGCCCGTAGTAACTGTCCGGGCGACGCGGCGAGTGGGCGTCGAGGTGCTCGCCCTGTTGATAGAAGCCGATCACATGGTTGGAGCTGGCGAAAATCACGCGCTTGACGCCATGGCGGCGGGCGGCTTCGTAGATGTGAAAAATCCCGCAGATATTGGCGCCGAGGACTTCTTCGAACGAGCGCTCCACGGATACGCCACCGAAATGCAGGATGGCGTCGACGCCTTCGACCAGGTGGTGTACCGCGTGTTTGTCGGACAGGTCGCAGGGCTGCACTTCTTCATTGGCGCTGGCGGGGGCCATGTCGGCGATATCCGACAGGCGCAGCACCTGGGCATACGGCCGCAGGCGTTCGCGCAGCACTTTGCCGAGGCCGCCGGCGGCACCGGTGAGGAGGAGGCGGTTGAAGGGCGCTGGGGTAGTGGTGGTCATCTGGATTCCAGTTTTTGTTGTAGGTTGTCGTATGACTATGCCGAAGTATTGTTAGAGAGTCCCCGCTTGTCAATGTGGGAGGGGGCTTGCCCCCGATGGCTGTGGGTCAGTCACAGAGACATTGCCTGATACACCGTCATCGGGAGCAAGCCCCCTCCCACAATGGATGTGCCCGGGTTTTAGATCTTTAAAGCAACGAAATCGTGTAGCTGACGAAGACCCGGTTCTCATCGAACTCGTTATTGCTGAAGTCCCGGCGCATGGTCGAATTGCGCCAGCGCACGTTGAGGTTCTTCAGAACACCGCTCTGCACCGTGTAGGCCAGTTCCGATTCGCGGCCCCATTCCTTGCCATCGGTGATCGTGCCGGTGTGGACGTTACTGCCGCTGATGTAGCGGTTCATCAGGGTCAGGCCCGGAACGCCGAGCGCCGCGAAGTTGAAGTCGTGGCGCAGTTGCCAGGATTTCTCCTTGGCGTTGTCGTAGCTGGCGTTGTAGCTGTCGTTGGCCAGGGTGCCGCCGCTGGTGCCGTTGACCCGCATCCATGCGCTGTCGCCGCTGAGTTTCTGCAGGCCGACGTAGAAGGTGTTAGCGCCGTATTTGGCCGAGAGCAGGGCGAACGCGGTTTTGTTGTCGAGGTCGCCGGCCAGGGCGCTGCCGTCTTCCTTGCCGTTGAAGAAGCCGAGGTTGGCGCCCAGGGTCCAGTCGCCCAGCGGCTGGCTGTGGGTCAGGTTGAGGTACTGCTGTTGGTAGATGTCGGTCAGTTCGGCGTACCACAGGCCGACCTGGGTGCGCTTGTCGTTGAAGGCGTATTCGGCGCCGCCGAAGTTGAAGCGGTCTGAGGTGAAGGCGGCTTTGCCGTTCATGAACATGTCTTCCATGCTCGCATCGTTGCGCGGGCTGTTGCCGCGAAACTGCCCGCCGTAGAGGGTCAGGCCGGCGATTTCATTGGAGGTGACCTGGCCGCCCTGGAAGGTTTGCGGCAGGGAACGGCCATCGTCGGAACGCAAAATCGGCAGCACGGGCATCCATTCGCCGACTTTCAGTTCGGTCTTCGACAGCTTGGTTTTCAGCGCCACGCCCAGGCGCCCGAAGTTGTCGGCGGGGCGACCGTCGTCGTGAACCGGCAGCAACTGGGTGCCAGCGGTACCTTTGCCGCCGTCGAGCTTTTGCGAGTACAGGCCCAGCACATCAATCCCGAAGCCCACGGTGCCCTGGGTGTAGCCGGATTTGGCGTCGAGGATGAAGTTCTGCGTCCACTCTTGGGCCTTGGCCTGGGGGTTGGACGGGTTGGTGAAATTGCGGTTGAAGTAGGCGTTGCGTAAGTTGAGCGTGGCCTTGGCGTCGTCGACAAACCCTTCGGCCTGGGCGATGAGGGGCAGGGTGAAAGCCAGGCTGCCGAGGCCGATAAGGCCGAGACGCGAGGAGGAATTGCGGGCGGATGGACGCACAGTGACGCTCCCTTGGGTTTGTTGTTTTTATTATTTGTCATACGTCGTCGTACAACATTGGGGCGATATTTGCGGGGTTTTTGTGGCTTGTCAATCAGAAGTTATACGATGACTACGCTTCACTGAGCAGAAGTGGTCGTGGGCCAGTGGGGAAGCTGACTATGGATTCAGCCGGCCATCGCCATCGGGGGCAGCGTGCCGAGGAGGGAGACGGCGGCTACCGCTGAAATACCTAGTAACCATTCAGCCGTCACACTGGCCTTCAAGGTCTCCAGTCGTTGTTCGCAGCGCTCGATACGCAAGCGGTTCAGCAGCGCCAGGGCCAACATGCCCAGCACCAGCATCGCCTTGATCAGCAGAATCAGGGCGAAACCGTTGAACAGCGGGGTGGGCCACAGTTGCCCGGTCAATACACGCACGTTGATCAAGCCGGTGACCAGTAAGCCGGCGACCAGGCCATAACCCGCGCCGCTGAAACGCCGCAGAATCGGCTCCAGCCCATGGCGCTGCGGTTGGCGCAGGATCAATACCAACAGCAGCAGACCGCCAAGCCAGGCGCCCACGCACGCCAGGTGGACGACCTGATTGAGGATCAGCAACTGGCCGCTGAGCCCGTTGAGCATGGCGCCGTGACCGACCGGGGCCAGGGTCGCCAGCAGCAGGCCGATCAAGGGCAGGCGCAACGCCGACCAGGGTTTGATCAAGGCGATCAACAGCAGCACGTTGAGCAGCAGATGCCAGAGCCACACTTGGCCGAAAAAGGTCTTGCCCAGCACCAATTGCACAGTGGCCGGTTGCAGTGCGGCGTCCCAACTGCCGGCCATGCTGACCGTGATCAGCAGCAACCAGGCCACGCCGGAGCCGAGCCCGAGCCAGGCCAGTGCTCGGCTGATTCGCAGCACTTGCCGGTCCAGCGCCGGCTGCGGTGCATTGCCCATCAGCCAGGGCCTGAATACACAGGCCCCGAACATCAACAAGACGACGATGAAATGCAGGAAACGGCACAGCACCAGCAGCGTCGCCATAGGTTATTGGCCGACCTTGAAGCTGTATTCACCGTTGCTCTTGTGGGTGTCGACCGAGACCGCGTTCCACACCACTTTGTAGGTACCGGCTGCCAGAGGAGCGGCGGGCGTCACCACCAGGGTTTTCTTGTCGGCATCCGGCGTTGCCAGGCCCTTGATTGCGATTTCGGTGCCGTCCTTGCTCAGGGAAACCTTGGAAAAGGTCGCCTCCACGCCTTCGCTGAAGGTCAGGCGCACATCGTTCGGTGCCGCGACGCTGCTGTCTGCCGCAGGCGTCGCGCTCTTGAGGTGAGCATGGGCAAACGCCGCCGAGGCGCCCAGCAGCGAGGCCAGCAGAGCGACGGTGGTCAGGGTTTTCTTGATCAACATTGAGCAATACCAATCAAAGGATAGGACGGGCAGTGTACGAAGTTTCGGCTCCTCCTGTCGCCCCGATCTAGAGCGGGTGGTAGTCTTTCCGTTATGTCTTTGTCGGGGAGCCCTTATGGGCAAGCACAAGATCGGAATTCGTCGGGTCAACGTCGAAAAAATCCTGCTGGCGGCGGAAAAAATCTTCGCCGAGAAGGGCTATGGCAGCACCGCCATGGCCGATATTGCCGCCGAAGTGCAACTGCCGCGTTCCAACCTGCATTACTACTTCACCACCAAGAGCGAGCTGTACAGCGCGGTGCTGTTCGATCTGTTGGAAGTGTGGAAGCAGGATGCCCTGAGCTTCGAAACCTTCGATGACCCGCGAGTGGTGCTCAGCAGCTACATCCGCGCCAAGATGCAACGCTCGCGCACGCGGCCGTATGGGTCGAAGGTCTGGGCCAACGAAATCATCCACGGTGCGCCGACGCTCGGTGAGGCGCTGGATGAAAGCCTGTACGACTGGGCCAAGATGAAGGAAGCGAAGATTCGCCAATGGGTGGAAGACAAACGCATCCTGCCGGTCGAGCCGGCGAGCCTGCTGTATATGATCTGGGCCTCGACCCAGCACTACGCCGACTTTGATCATCAGGTGAAGATTCTGAACGATCACCAGCCGTTGTCGGATATGCAGTTCGAGAGGGCGATTCAGACGGTGACCAGTGTGATTTTGCGCGGGATTGGGTTGGAGCCTTGAGGCTTGTGGTGAGGCTGAGGGCCTCATCGGGGGCAAGCCCCCTCCCACATTTGTGGTGAGGCTGAGGGCCTCATCGGGGGCAAGCCCCCTCCCACATGAACTGCATTTTGTCTGAAAGAATGCGGTCAACTGTTTGAGCCCTGAGGCTTGTGGTGAGGCTGAGGGCCTCATCGGGGGCAAGCCCCCTCCCACATTGAACTGCATTTTGTCTGAAAGAATGCGGTCAACTGTGGGAGGGGGCTTGCCCCCGATAGCGCTCTACAGGACTACACCGCTTCCCGGTACGGATTACGCGGATCCTGGGTCCAGTTCAAGAACGGCTTGCCGGTGTCCACCGGCACCATCTCGATGCAATCGGCCACCGGGCAGGTGATCTGGCACAGGTTGCAGCCCACGCATTCGTCATCGATCACTTCGTACTTATGCGTGCCGTCCGCCTGTTTCAAACTGGCGATGGCCTGGTGCGACGTATCTTCGCAGGCAATGTGGCAACGCCCGCAGCCGATGCAGGCGGCCTGATCGATCTTGGCGATCACCTGGTAGTTGATATCCAGGTACTTCCAGTCCGTAGTGTTGCCCACGGCGCGCCCGGAAAAATCCTGCAGGCTGGTGTAACCCTGACTGTCCATCCAGCGCGACAGGCCGTCCTTCATTTCTTCGACGATGCGAAAACCATGCAGCATCGCCGCCGTACACACCTGCACGGCGCCGCAGCCGAGGGCGACGAATTCCGCCGCATCGCGCCAGTTGCCGATGCCGCCAATGCCGCAGATCGGCAAGCCGTGGGTCTGCGGGTCGCGGGCGATTTCGGCGACCATGTTCAGCGCGATCGGCTTGACCGCCGAGCCGCAGTAACCGCCGTGGGTGCTCTGGGTGCCGACCGTCGGCAGGGCGACCATGCGCTCCAGGTCCACGCTGGTGATGGAGTTGATGGTGTTGATCAGCGACACCGCGTCCGCACCGCCGCGATACGCCGCACGCGCCGCCACCCGGATGTCGGTGATATTCGGCGTGAGCTTGACGATCACCGGCAGCGAACAGTACGTCTTGCACCAGCGCGTCACTTGCTCCACATACTCCGGCACCTGGCCGACCGCCGCGCCCATGCCGCGCTCGGGCATGCCATGGGGGCAGCCGAAGTTCAGCTCGATGCCGTCGCAACCGGTGGCTTCCACCAGCGGCAGGATGTTTTTCCAGGACTCTTCGACGCACGGCACCATCAGCGACACGATCAGCGCGCGGTCCGGCCAGTCCTTTTTGACCTGGGTGATTTCGCGCAGGTTGATCTCCAAAGAGCGGTCGGTGATCAGCTCGATGTTGTTGATGCCCAGCACTTCGCGGTTGGCGCCGTAATGCGCCGAGTAACGCGACGACACGTTGACCGCCGCCGGGTCTTCCCCGAGGGTTTTCCAGACCACGCCGCCCCAGCCCGCTTCAAAGGCGCGGACCACGTTGTAGGCTTTGTCGGTGGGCGGCGCGGAGGCCAGCCAGAACGGGTTGGGGGCTTTGATACCGGCGAAGACAATCGAGAGATCGGCCATTACGCAGCCTCCACGTTGAGCATGAGTTGGGCGTGCATGGCTTCTGCCGCCAGCTTGCCGTGTTGCACCGCCTGTACGGTGAGGTCCTGGCCGAGGCTGACGCAGTCGCCGCCGGCATACACGCCGGGGATGCTGGTGCGCAGGTGTTCGTCGACGAAGATGCGTTCGCCGACCCGCTGCAGTTGCTGGGCCAGCGGGTCGTGCAGTGCGGCGTTGTCGAAACCTTGGCCGATGGCCTTGAAGATCGCATCGGCGGCCAGTTCGAAGGTTTCGCCGGTGGGTTGCAGGCGCCCGTTGTCCAGGTGCGTGCGGGCGAAACGCATGCCGCGCACATGGCCTTGCTCGTCCAGCAGCACTTCCTCCGGCTGGGCCCAGGTCAGCAGGCGAACCTGATTGGCCTTGGCGATGTCCTGCTCATGGCTGGTGGCGCCCATGTCCGCCAGGCCCCGGCGGTACACCAGGTTGACGTCGCGGGCGCCGAGGCGGGCCATTTGCACGGCCATGTCGATGGCGGTGTTGCCGGCACCGAGCACGATGCAGCGGTCGGCCAGGGGCAATTGGGTGAGGTCGTCGGCCTGGCGCAGTTCGCGGATGTAGTCGGTGGCGGCGAGCAGGCCGGGGGCGTCCTCATGGGGCAGGCCGAGTTGCTTGCTGGCGGCCAGGCCGAGGCCGAGGAACACCGCATCGAAGTGCTGGTGCAGTTCGCTCAACGACAGGTTGTCGCCCAGGCGCTGGCCGTGACGGATCTCGATGCCGCCGATCTGCAGCAGGAACTCCAGCTCCTTCTGCGCAAAGTCATCCACCAGTTTGTACTTGGCGATCCCGTATTCATTCAGGCCGCCGGCTTTTTCCCGGGCTTCGAAGATCACCACATCGTGGCCGTGCAACGCGGCGCGATGGGCGCAGGCCAGGCCGGCCGGTCCGGCGCCGACCACGGCGATGCGCTTGCCGGTGGTGGCGGCGCGCTGGAACGGGTGTTCGCTGAAGTGCGCGTTGTCGATGGCGTAGCGTTGCAACAGGCCGATCAGCACCGGCGCGCATTCTTCGCCGTGGTTACGCACGCAGGCTTGCTGGCACAGGATCTCGGTGGGGCAGACCCGGGCGCAGCTGCCGCCGAGGATATTGGCCGAGAGAATCTTCTGCGCGGCGCCTTGCACGTTGTCGGTGTGGAGGTTGCGGATGAACGACGGGATGTCGATTTCGCTGGGGCACGCATTCACGCACGGCGCGTCGTAGCAATACAGGCAGCGCGAGGCTTCCAGTTGCGCCTGGCGAGCGTTGAGGGGCGGTGCCAGGTCGGTGAAATGGCTGGCGAGGGTGGCCCCGTCTTCATGGGGATGGGGGAGGTGGGTCAGGGTCTGGATCACGGTGTGGGCCTCACGGTTTTTTTTCGGATTGCCTCTGGCGGGCATTTTTGTTGCCTGGGCTGGCCTCATCGGGGGCAAGCCCCCTCCCACAGTGATCGCATTGTGTCTGAAAGCCTGCGGTCAATTGTGGGAGGGGGCTTGCCCCCGATAGCGGTCTCAGCGGTTCACAGCAACCGGCTTGGAACGCTCAGCCCGCTTGCTCAACTGCTCGAACACCGACGGATACGCCGGCCGTTCCACATACCGCCCGGCACCGCGTTCGGCGCGCAGGTCGCCGTCGGCCCAGACCAGCTTGCCCTGGCTGATGGTGTGGCTCGGCACGCCGCGCACGGTCTTGCCTTCGAAGATGTTGAAGTCGACGTTCTGGTGGTGGGTCTTGGCGGAAATCGTGCGCGTGCCCTCGGGGTCCCACAGCACCAGGTCGGCATCGGCACCGACGCGGATTGCGCCTTTGCGCGGGTAGAGGTTGAAGATCTTCGCGGTGTTGGTGGAGGTCAGCGCGACGAACGCCTGCATCGACAGGCGCCCGGTGTTGACCCCTTCATCCCACAACAGCGCCATGCGGTCTTCGATACCGGCGGTGCCGTTGGGGATCTTGCTGAAATCGTCACGCCCGGCGGCTTTCTGCTCGGCGCAGAAGCAGCAGTGGTCGGTGGCGGTGGTGTGCAGGTTGCCGGATTGCAGGCCATGCCACAGCGCCTCTTGATGCCCGCGCGGGCGGAACGGCGGGCTCATCACGTAGCCGGCGGCGGTC
Organism: Pseudomonas sp. Pse79; assembly: GCF_024519615.1. Taxonomy (NCBI): domain Bacteria; kingdom Pseudomonadati; phylum Pseudomonadota; class Gammaproteobacteria; order Pseudomonadales; family Pseudomonadaceae; genus Pseudomonas; species Pseudomonas sp. Pse79. Next base: position 247,251 of record NZ_JALJRR010000008.1, on the reverse strand, counting down.
TGCCAGTCGGGGTGGCGGTAGACGCTGTCGTCCAGCAGCAAATGCCCGGCGAGCACTTCGCCGTACACCGCCTGGCCCTTGCCGCGCGCATAGGTGATTTCATCCAGCGCCTCTTTGGTCGAGACGTGTACCAGGTACAACGGCGTGCCGATGGTCTCGGCGATACGGATCGCGCGGCTGGCGGCTTCGCCCTCGACCTGGGACGGACGCGACAGCGGGTGCGCTTCCGGCCCGGTGATGCCCTGGGCCATCAGCTTGCGTTGCAGGTGATACACCAGCTCGCCGTTTTCCGCATGCACGGTGGGTACCGCGCCCAGCTCCAGGCAGCGTTCGAAGCTGGCCACCAAGGTGTCGTCGGCCGCCATGATCGCGTTCTTGTAGGCCATGAAATGCTTGAAGCTGTTGACGCCGTGATGGCTGACCAGCTCGGCCATTTCCTCGCGCACTTGCTCGCTCCACCAGGTGATCGCCACGTGAAAGCCATAGTCGGCCGCCGACTTCTGCGCCCAGCCGCGCCATTGGTGAAAGGCTTCGAGCAAGGATTGCTGCGGGTTGGGAATCACAAAGTCGATGATCGAGGTGGTGCCCCCCGCCAGACCCGCCGCCGTGCCGCTGAAAAAATCCTCACTGGCCACGGTGCCCATGAAGGGCAGTTGCATATGGGTGTGCGGGTCGATGCCGCCGGGCATCAAGTATTGGCCGCTGCCATCGAGTACTTCGGTGCCAGCGGGAATATCCAGGCCCGTGCCAATTGCGCGAATCAGACCGTCTGCGCATAAAACATCGGCGCGGTAACTTTCGTCGTGGGTAATGATGGTGGCGCCACGGATCAACAGCGACATGTCGAGTTCCTCACAGGCTTGACCGGCTGGTGCCAGTTCTAAGTGTTGTAGTTGTTTTCAGCACAGGCTTGGTAAAAACCTGTCATCGGTGACAGGAATAGAAACTAGCCGGTGTTTTTAGAATGAGCAAGAAGATTTTTACTACGCTTAGTTGTGTTTTAACTGATTGAAATATAAGGATAAAAAATCAAAATCACCAAAATGTGGCGACTGATCACCATTTTGACGCACTTGACAGGTTCCAAATATGAACAACATTTCTTATTGCAAATCAGGCGCTTGAGACATGCCGCTTGACGGCGGCGGTAAATAAAAATAATTGTGTTGCACCAGATTGAGTCCTGAACGTTCGGACAACTTGCGCGTTATCCAGCCTGCGTCACGCGGCAAGTACCGAAGGACTCATCGGCGTTTGAAATAAAGCTGATAAACATCAGCGAGTTATATATGCGGTGCAGGGTCAGGGCGGGTTGTCGGCACGTTTATTGAGTGCAGTGGCGGCTGGCCGGACCCTTGATGTCATGTTGTTTACGAGGTACTCCGGCCACCTGCACCGACCTTGCAGGTGAGCAACAATAATTCGAAAAAACCGTGGAGCGGCCATGCAACAGAACAGATCGCAAGTTATTGAACGCAACGGCCTGTACGAACTCGACGCCGGCCCCGACGTCCTCGACAGCCCTCGCTACAACCACGACATGGCACCGACCAAGGTGCATGAACGCACGTGGAACAAGTGGCACATCACCGCGCTGTGGGTCGGCATGTCGATCTGCGTGCCCACCTACACGCTGGGCGGGGTGCTTACCGCGTACTTCGGTTTGTCGGTGGGCGAGGCGCTGATGGCGATCCTCCTGGCCAATATCGTGGTGCTGATCCCGCTGACCCTCAACGCCTTCCCCGGTACCAAGTACGGCATTCCGTTCCCGGTGTTGCTGCGTTCGTCGTTCGGCATCCTCGGTTCCAACGTGCCGTGCCTGATCCGAGCGCTGGTGGCGTGCGGCTGGTTCGGCATCCAGACCATGTTCGGCGGGCTGGCGATTCACCTGTTCCTGGGCTCGATTTTCGAGGGGTGGAAGGCCTTGGGCGGCACCGGTGAGGTGATCGGCTTCATGATCTTCTGGACCCTCAACCTGTGGGTGGTGCTGCGCGGCGCCGAGTCGATCAAGCGCCTGGAAACCCTGTCGGCGCCGCTGCTGGTGGCGGTGGGCATTGGCCTGCTGGTGTGGGCGATGCCGAACGTGTCCCTCAGCGAGTTGATGGCGATCCCGCCCAAACGCCCCGAAGGTGCAAGCCTGACCGGTTACTTCATGGCCGGCCTGACCGCGATGGTGGGGTTCTGGGCCACCTTGTCGCTGAATATTCCCGACTTCAGCCGCTACGCCAAGAGCCAGAAGGACCAGATCCTCGGGCAGATTTTCGGCCTGCCGCTGACCATGTTCCTGTTCGCCGCCCTCGGTGTGATCATGACCGCCGCGTCGGTGAAACTGGTGGGCGTCAGCGTGTCCGACCCGGTGACGCTGATCGGGCATATCCAGAGCCCGGTGTGGGTCGCCGTGGCCATGGCATTGATCATCGTCGCCACCTTGTCCACCAACACGGCGGCGAACATCGTGTCGCCCACCAACGACTTCCAGAACATCGCGCCCAAGCTGATCAACCGCACTTCGGCAGTGATTCTCACCGGCCTGGTGGGGTTGGTGTTGATGGGCCACGAGTTGCTGAAGAAGCTCGGGCTGATCGTTTCCGATGTGAGCCTGGAGACGGTGTATTCCAACTGGTTGCTCGGCTATTCCAGCCTGCTGGGGCCGATCGCCGGGATCATGGTGGTGGACTACTTCATCACGCGCAAACAGCGCCTGGACCTCGCCGGTTTGTACCGTGACGACGTGTACCCGGCGTGGAACTGGAGCGGGTTTGTCGCGTTTGGCGTGCCGGTGGTGCTGACCTTGCTGTCATTGGGCAGCGACGTGTTCAGCTGGTTCTACAGCTATGGCTGGTTTACCGGTTCGGCGTTGGGCGGCGTGTTGTATTACGGGCTGAATGCCAGGCGTGGACTGACGCCGATGCCGGCCAAATCCCTGCTGTAACGCGATGGCATGCAGTCAAACAGGTGGTCATTCCACCACTGCATGGGTGACTGACCCACTGCAATCGGGAGCAAGCCCCCTCCCACCTTTGAACTGCATTCCATTCATAACATGTAGCCTGAGGAGATCCCCATGAACGCTGCGCTGGACGTTCTGCAATCGACCCATCAGCACATCAACCGCGACCGTTTGTGGCAGTCGTTGATGGAGCTGGCCAAGCTCGGCGCCACCGCCAAGGGCGGCGTGTGCCGCCTGGCCCTCACTGACCTCGACCGCCAGGCCCGCGACCTGTTCGTGCAATGGTGCGAAGAGGCCGGGTGCAGCGTGACCGTCGACGGTATCGGCAACATCTTCGCCCGTCGCCCCGGGCGTAACCCCGACCTGCCGCCAGTGATGACGGGCAGCCATATCGACACCCAGCCCACCGGTGGCAAGTTCGATGGCTGCTTCGGCGTGCTGGCCGGTGTGGAAGTGTTGCGCACCCTCAACGACCTCAAGGTGCAAACCGAGGCGCCGCTGGAAGTGGTGGTGTGGACCAACGAAGAGGGCTCGCGCTTCCCGCCGTGCATGATGGGCTCGGGGGTGTTTGCCGAGAAATTCAGCCTGGCCGACACCCTCGCCAAGGTCGATGCGCAGGGTATCAGCGTCGGCGCGGCACTGAATGCGATCGGCTATGCGGGGACGCGGCCGGAGAGTGGGCACAAAGTCGGCGCCTATTTCGAGGCACATATCGAACAGGGGCCGATTCTTGAGGATGAAAAGAAAACCATCGGCGTGGTGCTCGGTGCCCTCGGGCAAAAGTGGTTCGACTTGACCCTGCGCGGCGTTGAAGCCCACGCGGGGCCGACGCCGATGCACCTGCGCAAGGACGCCCTGGTCGGCGCGGCCGCCGTGGTCGCAGCGGTGAATGCGGCGGCATTGGGGCATCAGCCGCATGCGTGTGGCACTGTCGGTTGCTTGCAGGCTTATCCGGGCTCACGCAACGTCATCCCGGGTGAGGTGCGTATGACCCTGGACTTCCGCCACCTGGAACCGGCGCGCTTGGATTCGATGATCGCCCAGGTACGCCAGGTGATCGACGAGACCTGCGCCAAGCATGGGTTGAGTTTTGAAATGACACCCACCGCCGACTTCCCGCCGCTGTATTTCGACAAGGGTTGCGTCGATGCAGTGCGCGATGCGGCGAATGGGTTGGGGTTGTCGAACATGGACATCGTCAGCGGGGCAGGGCACGACGCGATCTTCGTCGCCGAACTCGGCCCGGCGGGGATGATCTTCGTGCCATGCGAAGGCGGCATCAGCCACAACGAAATCGAAAACGCCGCGCCGGATGACCTGGCGGCGGGGTGTGCGGTGTTGTTGCGGGCCATGGTGGCCGCCTCGGCCGCCATCGCCAGCGGCAAACGCGCGGCCTGAAACGCGGTAAAACCTGTGGGAGGGGGCTTGCTCGCGATGGCGGTGGGTCAGTTACAGATGAGCTGGCTGAACCACTGCTATCGGGAGCAAGCTCCCTCCCACATGGGTTTTGCGGTGTTCATACATTGTGTGTCTGGCGCAGGATCAGTGTGTGAGGGAGCTTGCTCCCGATAGCAGTGGTTCAGCCAATACACATGTGATTGACCCACCGCCATCGCGAGCAAGCCCCCTCCCACATGGGTTTTGCGGTGTTCATACATTGTGTGTCTGGCGCGGGATCAGTGTGGGAGGGAGCTTGCTCCCGATAGCAGTGGTTCAGCCGATACACATGTGATTGACCCACCGCCATCGCGAGCAAGCCCCCCCCTCCCACAGTTGAACTGTGTCTATACCCAAATGGCATCCCACAACGGGTAGTCGCCAATCCGGCTAACCAATCCCGCCCGCAATGGATTGGCCACCACATACCTGGCCATTTTCACCAGGTCGTCTTCCTTGCGCAGTGCCCGGTCATGGAAACTTTCCTGCCAAAGCCGCCCCTTGCGTCCGCTCGCACCGTTGACGCTCCGTGTGCTTTTGGACTTCACCTGGCGCATCAGGTCAGCCAGCGAGCCTTTTTTCAGTTCGAGCAGCCAATGGAAATGGTCCGGCATGATCACCCATGCCAGGGAGTTCGCCAGCCCCTGATACTGGGCTGACCGAAACTGCCAGACCACCAAGCGACCGAGATGGAAACTCTTGAATATCGGGATGCGTTCGTGGGTGTTGGTGGTGATGAGGTAGATACGGTTGGGTTCGCTGAATCGGCCGATACGCAGGCGGTGTGAAGCGGGTAAGTCGGGCATTCCCTGGCCTCTCTCTGGGTGTGTTTTGAGAGGCTAGATGGGTGAACTGCAGATTGAAGGGCAGGCTTTTGGCAGGATGTGTCTGTGCGAACGCTATCGGGAGCAAGCTCCCTCCCACATGGGCTCTGCGGTGTTCATACATTGTGTGTCTGGCGCCGGACCAGTGTGGGAGGGGGCTTGCCCCCGATGAGGCCGGAACTGACGCCGCCGCTATCACAGCAATACCGCGTACCGACACGCCAATGACAGTGATTACACAGCAGTGACCGTGTTTCTCAACAGTCGGTCGGAAGACTGAATGTGCGCTGGATCAGTCGGTGATGTTTGGCTGATCCAGCCTCATCAAAGGCAAACCAGCTCCCACCTTTGAGCTGGTTTGCACAAAAAAAGCGTCAGGCGCCAGGTTGCCAGCCGCCGCCCAGCGCGGTGACCAGCCCCACACTCGCCTGCAACTGCCGTGTCTGCACCGCCTGCAAGGTCCGCTGTGCCTGTAACGCCGCTGTCTGCGCGGTCACTACATCCAGATAGCTCACCGCGCCGGCCTGGTAGCTGTTCATCGCCAACGTTTGCGTATGCTGCGCCGCATCTGCCGCGGCTTGTTCATCCTGCGCCTCCTGCTGCAAATCCCTTAGCTGTGCCAGGTTGTCTTCGACCTCGCGCACGGCTTTCAGTACCTGGCTGCGGTACTGTGCCGAGGCTTGTTCGAACTCGGCCTTGGCCTGGCGTTCGTTGGCGCTCAAGCGACCGCCATCGAAGATCGGCAAGTTCATCAGCGGCCCCAGCGCCCAATACCGATTGCCCGCCGACAGTAAATTCCCCACGCCTTGGGTCTGCCCGCCAATCAACCCGGTCAGACTGAAATCCGGGTACCACGCGGCCTTGGCCACGCCGATATTTGCGTTGGCCGCAAACACTCGGCGCTCGGCCGCCGCAATGTCCGGGCGACGTTGCAGCAGGTGGCTCGGCAGTTGCGACGGAATCCCCGGCAGGGCGATCAGTTGTTGGCTCGCCGGCAGTGTGAAGTCGCTGGCCGCCACGCCAACCAGTTCACCGATGGCATGCTCGGTGAGGTTGCGTTGCCCGCGCACTTCATCCAGTTGCGCCTTGGCTTGGGCGAGCTGGTTTTGCGCGCGGGTCAGGTCCAGTTCCGAAGCAATCTGGCCCTCGTAGCGGCTGCGGGTCAGTTGCAGGGCCTGGCTGAAATCCTCCAGCGAGCTGTTGAGAATCCGACTTTGCGCATCCAGCCCATTGAGCTGCACGTACAAGGTCGCCAACTGATGCTGCAAGCTCAGGCGCGCCACTGCCAGATCGTCGCCCGACGCTTGCGCCTGCGCATCACCCGCCGCCACCTGGTTGCGGATTTTGCCCCACAGGTCCAAGTCGTAGCTCAACGAAAACCCCGCCGTGTTGCTGTTGTAAACCGACGGCTGCGTGGTACTGCGCAGCGGACGCGAGTCGGATTGGCGCTGACGCAGCGGTTGTGCGCTGGCGGTGATCTGCGGGAACAGCCCGGCATGCAATTGGCTGGCATACGCCTGGGATGCATCGAAGTGCGCCAGCGCTGCCGCCAGGTCCGGGTTGGCCTTGAGCAATTGCTGTTGCAACTGATCCAGGCGCGGTTCGCGGTAGAGCGTCCACCACTGCGGCGCCAGTTGGTCGGACGGCTGCGCGCTGTGCCAGGGGCCATCGCTGGTCTGTTCGCGATAGTTGGCCGGCAGGTCGATCGCCGGCACGTTGTAGGTCGGTGCCAGCGAGCAACCTTGCAACGCCAGCAGCATCACCGCGGCAAGTGGTTTAAGCCTTGGGCGCATGGGCACCTCCGGAGGCGTCGGCCAGTTGCACGGGGTCGCCTTCGCGCAGGGCGTCGGGTGGGTTGTCGACCACGCGGTCGGCGGGTTTCAGGCCCTGGTCGATCACCAGGCGTTCGCCCAGGTCCAGGCCGATATGGATGGCCTGCAGGTGTATGTGGTTTTGCGCATCCAGCACCGCGACCTGGGTGCCTTGGGCACGGAAGATCAGCGCGCTGGCCGGGATGCTCACGCCATGGGTGTCTGCCGGAATCGGCAGGGTCGCTTCGGCGTAATCGCCCGGCAGCAACTCGCCGTTGGGGTTGTCGGCGACAAACTGCGCGAGCAGGGTGCCGGAGCGGCGGTCGATGGCGGTGGAGTCGCCGATCAGGTGTGCCTTGAAGTGTTCGCCGGGGTGCTCGGGAACACTCAGCTCGGCTTCAAGCCCGGGGTGGATGACGGCCGCGTAGTTCTGCGGCACCGGCACGTAGAGGCGCAACTGGTGGGTGTCGGCGATGTTGAACAGCTCCGGGTCGCTGTCGGTGTCGGCCTTGATCAACTGGCCGATGTCGGTGTTGCGCGCAGTGATGGTGCCAGCGAACGGCGCGCGGATAGTCTTGTAGCTTTCCAGCGCCGATAAGCGTGCGTAATCGGCAGCGGCGGCTTCGGCGTTGGCTTTGGCCGCTGCGGCGTTGGAGGTTTTTTCATCGGCCTCCTGGCGCGACACCGAATGGCTGGCCAGCAGGTTCTGCCAACGCGTCGCGGTGGTGGCGGCCAGCCGCGCATTGGCCTGTTGCTGCACCAGGCGCGCATGGGTCTGCGCCAGTTGTTGATCGAGATCGGGGCTGTCGATTTCGGCGAGGATTTGCCCGGCTTTGACCTGGCTGCCGATGTCGACTTTCCAGTCCTTCAAGTAGCCGCTGACCCGCGCATGGATCGGCGCCTTGCTCCAGGCTTCAAGGTGAGCGGGCAGGCGCAGGGTGTCACCGGCTACGTTCTGCTGCGGCTGGAACACCATCACCTGCGGCACGGCGGCGGTTTCGGTCCAGGCGGTGACGGAGCGCTCGTGCATTGTGCGGGCGTACAGGCCGTTGGCGACCAGCAGGGCGGCCAGGGTCAGGCCGCCGACACCCATGAGCATCAGACGCTTGCGCGAGGGTTTGTGATCAGACGACATGGGGCGTTTCTCCAACAGTTGCGCGAATAGGCTGACGACCGTGGACCAGGCTGAAGACCACGGGAACAAATAACAGGGTGGCGGTGGTGGCGAGGATCAGACCACCGATCACGGCGCGGCCGAGCGGCGCGTTCTGCTCCTCGGACAAGGCCAGCGGCAGCATGCCGATGATCATCGCCAGGGCGGTCATGCACACCGGACGAAAGCGCGTGTAGCCGGCTTCCAGTGCGGCCTTGAGTGCATCGCCATGTTCGGCCAGGCGTTCCCGGCAGAAGCTCACCACCAGGATCGAGTTGGCGGTGGCCACGCCCATGCACAGGATGGCCCCGGTCAACGCCGGCACCGACAACGACGTGCCGCTGAGGAACAGCATCCACACGATCCCCGCCAATGCCGCCGGCAGCGCGGTGATGATCACGAACGGGTCGACCCACGACTGGAAGTTGACCACGATCAGCAGGTAGATCAGCACCACCGCGCCGAGCAGGCCGACGCTCAAACCGCTGAAGGCTTCATGCAGCGCATCGATCTGCCCGTGCAGGCTGATCGTCGCGCCTTTGGGGCGCATGGACGCGGTGTCGTTCAGCACTTTTTGCACGTCGCGGGCCACGCCACCGAGGTCGCGGCCTTGCACGTTGGCGTAGAGGTCCAGGGTCGGTTCGATGTTGTAGTGGGTCACCACCGCCGGGCTTTGCACGCGGGAGATGCTGGCCACGCCGCCGAGGATTTGCGATTGGCCATCGGCACCGGTCACCGGCAGTGCTTCCAGCGCCGGCAGGCTGTCGAGGCGGTATTGCGGGGTGGCGGCGACGATGGAATAGGACACGCCGTTGGCCGGGTTGAGCCAGAAGGTCGGTGCGGTTTGCGAGCTGCCGGCCAGCGACGCGACCATGCTGTTGGTCACATCGCGCTCGGTGATGCCCAGGCCGTTGGCGCGCAGGCGGTCGACATTCACTTGCAGCGACGGGTAGCCGGTGGACTGCTGGATGCGCAGGTCGGCGATGCCCGGTACGTGTTGCAGACGGCGTTCCAGTTCCACGGCGTAGGCGCGGTTTTCGGCATCGCTGCGCCCGGAGATTTTCACGTCCAGCGGCGCCGGCGCGCCGAAGTTGAGGATCTGGCTGCTGATGTCCGCCGGCAGGAACGCAAAGTGGCTGCCAGGGAAACTTTGCGGCAGCGCCTCACGCAGTTTTTTCACGTAGTCGGCGGTGGGCGCGTGGTGTTGTTTCAGGCTGACCTGGATATCGCCGTCCTGCGGGCCGATGGTGCCGCTGCTGCTGTAGGCCATGTCGATGCCGCTCAGCGGAATGCCGATATTGTCGACGATGGTGTCGAGTTCGTCGGCTGGAATCACTTCGCGTATCCGCGCCTCGATCCGGTCGAACGCCGCAGCGCTTTCCTCGATCCGCGTACCCAGCGGCAAACGCACATGCAGCGCCAGCGCCCCGGCGTCGGTGGCCGGGAAGAAATCCTGGCCCAGGCTGGGCAGCAGCAAAAACGAGGCGAGCACACAGGCTAAAAAGCCGACGATGAAGCGCTTGCGATTGCCCAGGGCCAACGTCAGCAGGCCATGGTAGGTGTCGCGGATGTTCGAGAAGTGCCGCTCGAAACCCTGCTGGAAATTCAGCACCGACTGCAGCACGGCATTGCGTGGTTTGGTGTGCTGCTCGCCTTCGTGGTGGTTGATGAACGCATCTTCCGGGTGGTGGCCGGTGCCCGGTTCCGGCGCGTGCGGCTTGAGCAGGTACATCGCCAATGTCGGCACCAGGGTGCGCGAGAGGATGAACGAGCTGGCCATGGCGAAGATCACCGCCAGGGCCATCGGCCGGAACAGGTACCCGGCGATGCCTTGCAGCAAGAACATCGGCACGAACACGATGCAGATGCACAGCAGCGAGACGAACGCCGGGCCGACGATCTGCGCGGCGCCGTCGAGGATCGCAGCCTTCACCGTCTTGCCCTGTTCCAGGTGCCAGCTGATGTTTTCGATGGTCACCGTGGCGTCGTCCACCAGAATCCCCACCGCCAACGCCAACCCGCCGAGGGTCATCACGTTGAGGGTTTGCCCGCTGACCGCCAGCAGCGCGATGGCCGAGAGCACCGCCAGGGGGATCGAGGCGGCGATGATCAGCGTCGAGCGCCAGCTGCCGAGGAACAGCAGGATCATCGCGCTGGTCAGCAGCGCGGCGATGATGCCTTCCTGGGCCACGCTGCCCACCGATTGTTTGACGAACACCGACGCATCGCCGAGCAATGAGGTCTTCAGCGACGGCGGCAGGGTTTCGTTGATGCGCGGCAGCATCTGGCGGATGCCGTCGATGATCGACAGGGTGGAGATGCTGCCGTTTTTCAACGCTGGCATCAGCACCGCGCGATGGCCGTCGACGCGCACGATGTTGGTCTGCGGTGGCGAACCGTCACGCACGTGGGCCACCTGGCCGATGGTGATCAGCGCACCGTCGACGGTCTTGATCGGCAGGTCGTTGAGTTCATCGATGGCCTTGGGGCTGTTGTTGAGCAGGATCGTGTATTCGTTGGGGCCGAGCTTGGCGGTGCCCACCGGGATGATCTGGTTTTGCAACGCCAGGGCATTGCCCACGTCCTGCGCCGACAAGCCTTTGGCGGCCAGCGCCTGCGGGTCGAGGTCGAGGGTGATCTGCCGCTGCTTGCCACCCATGGGCGTGGGCATGGCCAGGCCGGGCAGGGCGCTGAGGGGCAGGCGGATATTGTTCTGCACCAGGTCGCGGATCTTGGCTTCCGACAGTGTCGGGCTGGAGAACGCCATTTGCAGGATCGGCACCGTCGATGCGCTGTAATTGAGGATCAGCGGCGGCGTGATGCCGGGGGGCATTTGCTTGAGCACGGTTTGTGACACCGCTGTCACCTGGGCGTTGGCGGTGCGGATGTCGACGCCGGGCTGGAAGAAGATCTTGACGATGCCCATGCCCGGCAGGGATTGCGATTCGATGTGTTCGATGTCGTTGACGGTGGTACTCAGGGAGCGTTCGTAGGTGTAGATCACCCGCCCGGCCATGGCGTCCGGCGACAGGCCGTTGTACTGCCAGACCACTGCAACGACGGGGATGCCGATATCGGGGAATACATCAGTGGGGGTTCGCAGGGCCGCCATCGGCCCGATGATGCAGATGAATATGGCCAACACGATAAACGTGTACGGCTTTTGCAGTGCGGTCTTTACCAGCCCGAGCATGCGTGAACCTCCGAGGGAGCAGGATTGCAAACCCCGGCAGTCTTGCCCGACCCACCTAACACGCACCTTTCAGCCAGGTGAAGGAAGATTTAGGTATGGGCTGAAGATCGTTTCATGTGTATTCATTTGTTCTACAAAGGGCGGCTCTCCAAGCTTGTGACCCATCGGATGCGATGCGTCTTTTAACTGAAATTCTTTGGAGTTCTGCCATGTCACTCAAACCGTTATTGCTGATTCCCGCCTTGAGCGCTGTGTTGTTACTGTCGGCCTGCGCCGGCCCGATGCCCAAAGCCGACCCCAGCGAAGCCTGGATCGGATTGAAAGAAGAAGCGCCGAATGACCTGATGGCCGAGCGCGTCGACGGCAAACGCGTGGATGACGGGCGCTTTTTCGAAGTGCCGCCGGGAGCCCATCGTTTGGATGTGACGTTGTTCGAGGAAGAGCCGGGCGACGATAACCAGCAGGACTGCCAGGGCCGCGTGGAGTACGAGAACTTCAAGGCGGGTGAACACTACACCCTGATCGAATCCAGCCTGGGCACCACCGTGCGCGCATCGCTTTTGGATGGTCACGGTAAGGAAGTCGCGGCAACGCAGGACTTCAATTGCATGCCTGGCTAGGCGTGATGCACCGCCGTCTTGTGCGGCTTGGCGGATGCAGCCGCTTTGACGTGGGGGTGATGGTGCCGACGGGTAATGCGCAACACCCCCCACAACATGGCGGCGGCCACTGCGAGCCAACCGCAGATCAACAGGAAAATCGTCGTTGCAAGGCTCATTCTGGCCTCCTTTCGCCCAGCAGGGCGCACACACAGTCTTCTCAATGGACAGTCTAGTCAGACGACGGTTGCCTGCTATTGACCAATGGTCGTGTCGATCCAACTTCTTTGCTCTATCCCGGGCGTTTTACTGCGGTTCAAGGCTATACCCGAGCGGAAGAGCGTCCTATGATCAGGGCCCTTACCGGCAGTTGATCAAGAGGGTAGAAAATTGCGGTTACGGTCCAACGTTACAACGTCCTTGCTGCTGGCCTGCACCCTGGGGCTCGCGGCCTGTTCCGGGCAGCCGTCGAAACTGCCGGGCCTGCCGGAGCGTGTCGAGCTCAATGGCGTGCCGACGTTTCGCAGCGACGCTTATCAAAGCGGTCCCACGGCGTTAGCCAGCATGCTGTCGCAACAAGGCATTGTCATGACACCGGGCTTGCTGGATAAGCCGCTGCACTTGCCGGGCGGCGAAGCGAACCTGGAGCGCAACATGCAGGTGCTGGCCCGTGAATACGGGTTGATGGTGTATCCGCTCGACGCCAAGCTCACCTCGGTGCTGGCGCAGGTGAGCGCGGGTTACCCGGTGATGGCGCGGATCGGCGGCGGCCTGTTGTCCAGCACGCACTACGTGGTCGTGGTGGGTTTCAACCAGCAGAAAAGCACGGTGCTGCTGCGCTCAGGCATGGATCGGCGGTTGTTGATGAGCTTCAGTGACTTTGAGTCGAAGTGGAGCAGCGCCGGTCACTGGGCAATCCTCACCCAGCGCCCGAGCCAGTTGCCGGCCAATGTGGATACGCAGCGCTGGCGCGAAGCGGCCAATACCACCGCGCAGGCCGGGCAAGAGCAGGCTGCGGCGCAGGCACTCAAGGTATTGGCCGAAAGAAAGTAAGACACACCGCGCCCGCCACGTTGGGGCGCGGTGTGTTTTCGCGCTACACCACAGCGCCGAACAATGCCCCGACGCTGGCCGTAATGCCCATGGCCAGCACGCCCCACAGGGTTACGCGCCAGGCGCCGACGAAGACTTTCGCCCCGCCGGCCCTGGCCGCCACGGCGCCAAGGCTGGCAAGAAACAGCAGGGACATGCCGCAGATCCACGGCACCACGCTGTGCTCTGGCGCGATGAGCGTCACCGCCAGCGGCAACGCGGCACCGACCACGAAACTCGCCGCCGAGGCCAGCGCCGCTTGCAGCGGTTTGGCGGTGAGGGCTTCGCTGATGCCCAGCTCGTCCCGGGCGTGAGCCCCCAAGGCGTCGTGCGCCATCAATTGGTCGGCGACCTGATGAGCCAATTCGGGTGATACACCACGCTGCATGTAGATGTTGGCAAGTTCGCGGTGTTCGGCTTTCGGGTTACTCGCCAGTTCCGCGCGTTCCCGTGCCAGGTCGGCGTGCTCGGTATCGGCCTGGGAATGCACCGAAACGTATTCGCCGGCCGCCATCGACATCGCCCCCGCCACCAGCCCGGCCATGCCGGTGACGATCAGCGAGGCGTGGCTGGCGTTGGCGGCGGCGACACCGATCAACAGGCTAGCGGTGGAGACGATGCCGTCATTGGCGCCCAGGACCGCGGCGCGCAGCCAGCCGATACGGTCACTGCGGTGGGATTCGGTGTGCCGGTGCATGAATTTCATCGGTGTGCGGGACTCACGTTCGTGGACGGGGTTGGGGCGGACGGCTTTCAATCTGCGCCTGCAGAATACCGCCGACAATCGATATTTCTTTGAGTTGTTCACCCTCGCGCAGCACGAACAACGCGTCCATCCCGCGAGCCTGCGCCAGGCGTGGGCCTTCGATTTCGCCCAGCACCATCAACGCCGTGGCCCAGGCATCGGCGAGCATGCACGAGGCGGCCACCACCGTGACGGCGGCGACGGTATTGCACAGCGGGGCGCCGGTGGCCGGGTTCATGGTGTGAGCATAGTGTCGGTCTTTCACGTCAATCCAGTGTCGGTAGTCGCCGGAGGTGGCGATGGCGGCGTCGCTGAGTTCCATGACCCCCATCACTTCACGCTGGCCACGGCTTGGTTTTTCAATGGCCACGACCCACGGTTGAGCATCCGGCTTGACGCCGCGGGCACGCATTTCGCCATCGATGCCGACCAGGTAGCGGGTCAGCCCGAAGCCGTCCAGGCAGCGCGCCAGTTCGTCGACGCCAAAGCCTTTGGCGATCCCGTTGAGGTTGAGGTGCAGCGGCGCGCGTTTGCGCACTTGGTGACGTTGCGTGTCCACCGTCAACGCCGCAGTGGCCGACAGACCGCTGCGTGACGGCAGGGCGTCGATGGTCTGTTCGGTGACCGAGGGTGCGCCGGGACCGAAGCCCCAGGCGTCCACCAGATCACCGACGGCGATGTCGAAAGCCCCGCCGGATTGCTGGCTGACCCGCAACGCGGCGGCCAACACCGTGGCCAGTTCCTGGGGCACCGGCAACCATGTTTGCTCGGGGCCGGCGTTGAGGCGGTTGAGGGCGGAATCGGCCTTCCAGGTGGACATCTGCTGGTCCACCCGGCCCACGGCCTGGGCCAGGCCGCGGTTGATCGCGTCGGTGTCGACGCCGGCCTCGGCATAGAACACGGCGGTATAGCGCGTGCCCATGGTCTCGCCGTTCAGGCTGTAGCGTTGGGGCTCAGTAGACATCTTCACGGTAGCGTCCTTGTGCTTTCAGGGCCAGCACACTCAGGTGGAGCGGGGCTAACACGTTATCCAGCGCTTGCATCACGCCTTTGGCCATTTCGCGGCTGCCGCACACCAGCACTTGGGCGCCGTTTTCGATCAGGGCGCGCAACGCCAGGGCATCGCCGAGCAACCGGTCTTGCACATAGCTGCGCTCCTGAACCTGGGAGAACGCCGCGCGCAATGCGGTCAGGCGGCGGTCGGCCAGGTAACGCTTGAGCTCCGGTTCATAGAGAAAATCCGAAGCCGGGTTGCGTCCGCCCCAATACAGGTGCATCGGGTGTTTGGCGGTGTTATGACGAATAAAACCGGCCAGGGGCCCGATACCGGTGCCGGCACCGATCAGAATCACCGGGTGCGCGCCCGACGCCGGACGAAATTGCGGATTGGGCTGGATGAACGCTTCGACCGACCCGCCGATCTTCAGCTCATGCAGGAACCCCGAGCATAGGCCACCTTCGTGTTTGCGCACGCAGATTTCCAGCGTGCCGTCTTCAGAGGAACTGGCCAGCGAGTAAAAGCGCGGCACCGGGTTGTCCGGCGGCAAAATGCCGACCAGATCGCCGGCCTGGAAGCTCGGTAGCGCGCCCGCGGCCTTGAAACGCAGGACGTGGGTCGGTGCGTTCACGGCTTCGCCATAGACGATGCGCTCGGTCAATTCCAGATGACGGGTGCGCGGGCGCTGCGCCGTGTGGATCAGCGGCAGGTCGTGGCCCAGTGGCGCCGCCAACGCATCGCCCCAGCGCGCAAATTCCTGCGAGGATTGACGGTTCACGGTTTCCAGCTCCAGCAATGGCGTGCCGCCGGCTTGTACCATCGCGTCCTGCACCTGATGGGCGTACTGACAGAATCGCGGAAACTGCCGGTCGCCAAACCCGAGTACCGCAAAGGGCAGGCCGGGTTTGAGGCCCACTTGCTGCAGCCGTGCCAGGAACTGCGCGGCCGACGCCGGTGCATCGCCGTCGCCGTGGGTGGCGGTGAGGATGAACAGGCGCTGGGCAGCGCGGTACTCGCCCTTCCAATCGTTCATCGCGGCGCTGTGAACCTGGTGCCCGGCCCGGTGCAACGCCGCGTGCAAGGTATTGGCAAAACCCCAGGTGCTGTTGGTTTCACTGCCTACCAGAATCACGCTGTCGGCGGCGTGGGCCGGGCTGTTATGGCGAATCTTCGGCGCGGCTTTGCGGCGGCGCCACCACAGCAGGATGCCGGTCACGCTCATCAACGGCACGCTGAGGGCGCTAACCCCGAGGATCAAGCCCAGCCACCAGAGGCCTTCGCCGGTGTGCAATTGATAGATCAGTTGATACAGGTTGTGCATTGAATCGTGGGTCTGATACGACAACAGCGTGCCGCTGACCGGGTCCACGTAGCCGTCACCCTGGGCGGTGCGCAGGGAAAACACGTCCTCGGGGTTACCGGGGCTCGGGTAAACCAGTTCGCGCAGGTCGTTCAGATCGATGGCCTGCAAGGCTTGCAGGTTGGCCACCGGCTGCGCCGCGCCGACGCTGATATGCGCGGGGAAGGCCGGCTCAGCCTGACTGCCGTCGGCGATCAAACCGAAGGTCGTGGCGCACATGTACAGCCCAGTCAAGGCCGACAGCAGCAGCCCGAGCACGGCCAGGCGCCCGACTTCGGCGTGCCAGCGCTGGCTGAACGAGCCGCGCAGCGGCCGCAACAGGTTGCGCAGGCCACCCAGGCGGCGCGCCAGCAACAGCGCGCCGGACACGCAAAGCATCAACATGAAAAGTGCGCCGACGCCTGCGATCCCATGCCCGGTGGTACCCATGAACAGCGAGCGGTGCAGGTCTTTTACCCAGCGCGAAACGGCGGATGGCTCATAGGGCCCGAGGCCCTGGCCGGTCAGTGGATCGACGGTTTGCGCACCCGCCTGGCCGTCCTGGTTGTAGTAGATGATCACCGTTCCGGAGGCGCTGCGCTGGATCTGCTCCACCCCCGGAAAGTGGTTGGCGATGCGTCCCGCCAACTGGCCGACATTGAGCTGCCCGGCCGCGGTTGACGTGCCGTGCAGGCGTTCCAAAGCCGGATTGACGGACAGCACTGCGCCGCTGATGGCCAATATAATGACCAACAGGGCGGCGATCAGACCGGGCAGTGAATGGAACTGGCGAAGCATGTTCAGCCTCCAGAAGTCGCAGGTGTTACAGGTCGTAGGTAAAGGACTCGACATAAGTGCTGCCGCTGACCGGCTTGCCCGACCCGGCCGATGTCAGCGGGACACTGACGTCGGCGCGGCTGTCGCGCTTGTCTTCCACGGCGCTGTCGATACGGATCTGATACCCGGCGTCGATCAAGGTGTCAGCCAGTTCCACGCTGACGGTGAGGCTGCGGCCGCTGCCGACACTGGCGCCGCTGAGGCCGTCAAACTCGCTCGGCTTCATGGCGCTGCCACGCGCCCAGTCGCTCAGGTGCCGGTAGTACTTGGCCTTTTTGCCGGCGACCCAGAGGGTTTTCTGGTACTGGCCGTTGGCGTCGGTGACATAGATCGCCAGGTACGCGCCGTTGCCGCTGTAGTCCTTGAGTTGGGTGGTCAGGGTCACTTCGCGGGCCTGGGCCAGACCTGGCAGGGCAATGGCGCCGGCGAGGCAGGTTGCAGCAATGATCTTTTTCATGATGATGTCCTGGTTGAACGTTATGGCGAGAGCCTGGACCTGCTGGCTGACAGCAACCTGAAAGCCGTGGAAAAACCGCTGATCATTCCGATCCAGGGCGGTTGAGGTAATCCCGGGCGTCGCCGTTGGCGCCAAAATGGATTTCCAGTTTGCGCAGACGAAGCGAGGCGGGTGCGTAGCTGGCTTCGATCGCATTGCCCTTGCGGTCGATGCCCCTGAGTTCATAGCAGCCGTCGTCGACCTTGATGCGTTGCACGCTCCAGCCGTATTGCTGTTCCACTTGCTGGCGCAGGGTTTCGCGTGGTTGCCAGTCGCTGACCGGCTCGCTGCAGTCGTCGTCGGCCAAGGCGTTTGCGCCGAGCAGGACGCCCAGCAGTGCGGTGCTGACAATAAAAGCTGATTTCATGATCTGTCTCCGGCCGGATTGGCATTTGCGGCTTACCCTAAAGGGCATTCCTGACAACCAGCTGAATCTTCAGATTCACGTCAGGTAAGCTCGGTAAGGTGCGGCACGACAACCACCACAGGAGGTGCCAGATGCGGGTTTTATTGGTCGAGGATGCACCCGGGCTGGGCGAGGCGGTGCGCGAACAGATTGCCGACGACGGCCATGCGGTCGATTGGGTGCAGCGCCTGGAGCATGCGAACAACAGCGTGCGCAGCACGCCGTATGATCTGATCCTGCTGGACCTGATGCTACCCGACGGTCGCGGGCTGGACTTTCTGCGCCAGCAGCGTTCGGCCGGCAATGTGACCCCGGTGATCATCCTCACCGCCCAGGACCAGATATCCGATCGTATCGCCGGCCTCAACGCCGGGGCCGACGATTACCTGGTCAAACCGTTCGACCTGTTCGAGCTGTCGGCCCGGGTAGCCGCCGTGGCCCGCCGTTACAGCGGCAACCCCAACCCGCAGATCAAACTCGGCGAGTTGCAGATCGATATGAACGCGCGCACCGTGCAGCGTGCCGGCATCACCGTCGACCTGACGGCGCGCGAATGGGCGCTGTTCGAGGCGTTCGTGCAGCGCCCCACGGCGTTGTTGTCGAAGTCGCAGCTCGAAGAGCGCCTGTACGCCTTCGGTGCGGAAATCGAGAGCAACACCATCGAGGTCTATATCAGCCGCCTGCGCAAAAAACTCGGGCGCGACCTGCTGGAAACCGTGCGTGGCATGGGTTATCGGTTGATGGCCGGATGAAGTCGCCGATCAGCCTGCAAAAACGCCTCGGCCTCGGGTTGACCCTGGGCATGACCTTGCTCTGGCTGGGGGCGACCGTCGGCGCCTGGCTGGTGGTGCAACACGAATTGAACGAGGCGTTCGACAGCGCCCTGGAAGAGACCGCGCAACGCATCCTGCCCCTGGCCGTGCTGGAAATCAGCAACCGCGAAGAGCCGCGCACTGCCCAGCACGTCGCCACCCTGAAGATGCACAAGGAATACCTGACGTACCTGGTGCGCGATGCCCAGGGCCAGATTCTGATGCAGTCCCATGACGCCAACCCGAAGATCTTCAACGAACACCCGAGCGAAGGGTTTTCCACCACCCGAAAATACCGGCTGTACGGCGCGAGTGCGCTGCGCGATACGCTGTTCATTGAGATCGCCGAGCCGCTGGGGCATCGCCGTGAGGCGGCGCGGGAAGCCTTGTTGGCCCTGTTGATGCCGTTATTGGCGCTGATCCCCATCAGCCTGTTGGGCACATGGTTGTTTGTGCGCTTCAGCCTGCGCAGCGTATTGGCTTATCGCCGTGCCGTGGAAGCGCGTGGTGTGGGGGATTTGTCGCCGATCAGCGTGGCGCGGCTGCCGGCTGAAATCGACCCGTTGGCCGACGCGGTCAACCACCTGCTGGAGCGCTTGCGCAAGGCCTTGGAGGCCGAGCGCAGCTTCACCGCCAACAGCGCCCACGAGTTGCGCACGCCATTGGCGGCGACGCTGGCGCAGATCCAGCGTTTGCGCCAGGAAGCGCCGGAAGGCCCGTTGCGCGTGCGTGCGGCGAAGATCGAACACGCCTTGCGCGAACTGGCGCGGCTTTCGGAAAAACTCATGCAGTTGGCCAAGGCCGAGGGCGGCGGGTTGTTGTCCGAGGCGCCCCAGGACCTGATTCCCTTACTGGCCCATGGGGTCGATGAGTGGAACCGCAGCAGCGGGCAGCGCATCCGCTTGCAACTGCCGAGCGAGGGCAGCGTGTATTGCGCGATCGACCCGGACGCGTTCGGCATCCTGCTGCGCAACTTGATCGAGAATGCGTTGAAGTACGGCGCGGCGGATCAACCGGTCGACGTCAGCCTCACGGACGATGCGTTGCTGCGGGTGGTCAACGGCGGACCGGCCGTGCCGGCGCCGGTGTTGCAGCGCCTGACCGAACGCTTCGTGCGCGGCAGCAGCGAAGCCAGCGGCAGCGGATTGGGCCTGGCGATTGCCAAGACCATCGTCCATGGGGTCAAGGCGCACATGACCCTGGCGTCGCCGGCCACAGGCCGGGACGACGGGTTTGAAGTGAACGTTCAGTTTTTGCGCTTGCCGGCCTGAACGTTCATCGCGCCCCGGCGGCGCTGCCGATCAGAAGTCGACGGTGACGCCTGTGTACAGCGCGCGCCCGTCGCCGGGTGAGTGCAGCGAGGCCTGGGCGCCGTCCGGGTCATACCAGACGTATTCGTAGTAGCGGTTGGTGAGGTTTTTCAACTGCAGGTCGACACTGACCGATTCGGTCACCTGGTAAGTCGCGCCGAGGTTCATCAAGACGTAGCCGCCGTAAGTGCCCTTGGTGTTCTCACGTTCCAGGTAGTAATTCGTCTGGCCGTTCATCCACGCCGTCAACTGCAGGGCCCGCGTGGCCTTGTAGCTGACGCCGGCGTTGTACAGGTGATGCGGGATGTGGTCGATTTCCTGGCCTTTGCTGTTGGGCAAGGTCGCGCTGGGCTGGAGGATTTTCGAGTACTGCCAGGAGTAGGCCATCCAGATTTCGGTGCGTTCGTCCGGGTGCAGATTGACTTGCGCGTCGTAACCCCAGCGCCGGGTTTCGCCGACGTTGTCCGACTCGCCGCTCGGGTCGTTGAGGCGGCGACTGACTTCACCGCTGGCTTCTTGCTGCCAATAGGCGATGCGGCCGTCGATCCAGTCCGCCGGGGTGAACTTGATCCCGGTTTCCCAGCCGTCGTTGATCGACGGCGCCAGGTTGGTATCCCGCGGTGGAATCTTATAGGCCGCCGCGCCGGTGCCGACCTGGAAGGTCCGCCCCCAGTTGGCATAGACGCTGGCCACGTCCCACGGTGAATACACCACGCTGAGCTTGGGTTGTTTGATCAGCCCATAGTCGTTGATGTCGTAGTCCATGCCGGTCATTTCGTTGGTGAAGTCGCCCTGGATCTTATCGACGCGATACGCCGGGACGATTTTCAGCGACTCGAACGGCTTGATCTCGGCCTGGACATAGGCGCCGTAGGTGTCGAAGTCGAATCGCTGGTCGCGGGTTTGGGCCAGGCGCAGGCGGTCCTTGGTGCGGTAGCGCTCGCTCTTGTTCTGCTGCTGCTGCATGTCCGCGCCGCCTTCCAGGGCGAAGTCGTACAGCCAGCTGACTTGCGGGCGCCAGGTCAGGGAGGTGAGGGCGCCGTACTGGGTTTCGTAGGCGTCGCGCTCCTGCTGGGCGCTGGTGCGCCAGTATTGCGTCCAGCGCCGGTCGTCGAAGGTGTTGACGTAGGTTTTTGCCGACCAGGCCAGCGTCTCGGCCAGGTCGGTGTCGAAGTGCAGGCTGACCTGGTTCATCCGCCGCGTGCCTTTGTCGGTGGCGTTGTAGCTGTTGGTCATGGTCGGGTGCTGGTGGGCGTCCTCTTCACTCAAGTAGCCGGGTTCCTGCGCCTCGGTTTCGTAGTGACGGGCGATCAGGCCGATGCGGTAGCTGTTGTCGTCCGGGGTGTAGAACCATTTGCCGGACATGGAAAACTTGTCCGCCTCGGCGTGATCGCGGTAACCGTCGGATTTCTGGTAGGCGAAGAAGTAGTTCTGCGTCCAGTTGCTGCCTTCGATGCCTTTGGCCAGCTGGGTTTCCTGGGTGTTGTAACTGCCATAGCGCACCCGCGCCTTGGTGTAGTCGCCGCCGGTGCGGGTCAGCATATTGACGTTGCCGGCGATGTTGTTCAGGCCGTAGCGCGCATCGCTGGTGCCGCGCACCACTTCGATGCTGTCCAGCTCCATGGGGAAAATCATGTCCATGAACGGCATGTTGCCGTCGTTGCTGTTGCTCGGGATGCCGTCGATCAGCAACTTCACTGCGTTGACTTCGCCTTCGCCGTTGAAGCCGCGAAAGGAAATCTTGCCGGAGGTGGTGCCTTGGTTGAACTCGGTGAGGATCACCCCCGGCGCGCGACTGAACAGTTCCCAGCTGTAGTTGACCGGCATTTTTTCGAGGATGTCGGCGCCGAGAATGTCCACCGAGCTGAGCACGCTGCTGGTGCTCAGCGGGCCGCTGCTGGCGCTGGCGCCCTGGACCGTGACGGTGCCGAGGGTGAGGGTGGAGTCTTCGGTTTTACCGGTTTCGGCCAGTGCCGAGGACAGCGGGTTGAGGGCGAACAGGCCGATGGACAGCAAGGGCCATAGCGGGCGGGACACAGAGACACGCTTTGCGCGAGGCAAAGTCATTCGAGCAGGCATAACGCACCATTCCTGATGATCAAGACACTTCGAGGACGCCCAGGCGGGCGGCTGACAAGCAGATCGCGCCGCCTATGGGGCGGCGCGGGTGTCGATCAAACGGTAGGGGAGGCGCGCGGGCTCAGGCTCGGCCAGCGGATTCTGGGGTGCAGCGTCGGCAACTCGGGGTTGTCGAGGGTGGTGTCGGGGGCGTATCGCGGTAGGAAATGTCTGTAGTAGTCGGACGGCAGCGCCGCCAGTCCGGCATGACCGCAGCAGCAATCGCTGTGTTTCATGGCGGTTTTCGACGGCGCCGACTGGAGCGGGTCGATCAGCTTGCTCAAGTTGGGAGGCAGCGCTTGCGAGGCGCCCCCCGAGCAGAATCCGCCCCACATCAACAGTCCCATGTCCGGCGTCTGCATGGCGCGGCTGAGCGGCATGGCCAGCATGTTCAGCACGATGGCCAGGCAGGCTAGCCAGGGACTGATGCGTTTGAGACGAGCCATGAACGAAGTCGACTGAAAGGGGTGAACATTTAGCGGCAGTTCAGGCGCAAAGTAAAAGCCTGTCTGTGCGCTATTTTGCCGCAGATCGTGGGCGTGATCCGCAACTCCGGTTAGCGATGCAACGGCCTGTTTTTGCGTGGCTTATGCCGAAAAAAATGCCCCGAGCATGTCGGGGCATTGGTCAGGCGGGCGTTTTGGGGGGCGCCGTTCAGCGACGAACCTCTGTCGCGTTCGGGCGGTTTTTCAGGTTCTTGTCGGCCTTGTAGCGCAACGCAACGTCCGGCACCGAACCGCTCTTGCCGGTCTCGACCCAGTTGCGGATACGGCTGGCGTCGGCGAAGTGGGTGAACTTGCCGAAGGCGTCGAGGATCACCAGCGACACCGGGCGGTTACCCATGCTGGTCACCAGCACCAGGCAGTGGCCGGCCTGGTTGGTGAAGCCGGTCTTGGTCAGCTTGATGTCCCAGTTGGCGCGGTTGATCAGGTGGTCGGTGTTGGAGAAACCCAAGGTGTAGTTGGGCTTGCGGAACGCCACGGTCTTTTCCTTGGTGGTGCTCAATTGGCTCAGCATCGGGAATTTGCGCGCGTAGGCCAGCAGCTTGCTCAGGTCCCTGGCGGTCGACACGTTATGGATGGACAGGCCGGTAGGTTCGACGTAATGGGTGCTGGTCATGCCCAGCGCCTTGGCCTTGGCGTTCATCGCCGCAATGAAGGCTGCGTAGCCGCCCGGGTAGTGGTGAGCCAGGCTCGCGGCGGCGCGGTTTTCCGAGGACATCAGGGCGATCAGCAACATCTCTTTGCGCGGCATCTGGCTGCCGATTTTCACCCGGGAGAACACGCCTTTCATTTCCGGCGTGTCGGTGATGTTGATGTCGATGTACTCGTCCATGTTCTGCTTGGCTTCGAGCACGATCAGGCCGGTCATGAGCTTGCTCACGGAAGCGATCGGCACCACCACGTCCGGGTTGCTGGAATAGATGACTTTGTTGGTTTGCAGATCGACCAGCATGGCGCTGCCGGAAGCGATTTGCAGTTTTGAGGTGTCACGCGGGGCCAGGGTGGTTTCGGCGGCGTGCGCAAAGGTGCCGGTGAAAGCAAATAAAAGGCTGACGAGAGAGAGACGAATTTTCACGCGGATGAACTCGCTAAAAAAAGTAAGAAATACCGTTCTGCAACGGGCTTTATGAAAAATGACGTTACATTTTAGGAGTATGGATCAGAAAACGATAGAGAGCCTTTAAATAAAGGCTGTAAGGCGATGATTGGTTAGGCTTGTAGCCCATCGCGGGCAAAAAAAGGCCCGCTATGAGGGCGGGTCTAATGGGGATTTTCAAAGGAGTAGAGGTAGGTTGCGCCCGATCCTGTCGATGGCGGGTGAAAAGGATGTCGAAGAAACGCGAAACCGGGTGCTGCGCCTGGGTGAACGAGTCGGATGTTCGGGGGCGTGTTCTATTGGGCAAGCCCGTCAGCGTCGGCAGTTCAAGGCGGCTACCTGCATTTTGCCAGCGTCCCCCACATTGACGATGCTCAGGCTGTCAGCGCCAGCCTCGGCGGCTTTATTGAATGCCGTGTTCAGAGCGTCGCCGTTGGATGAGCCCTGCACCGTGAAGGCTTTGACGACGTGGCAAGCGTGGGCGGATGAGGCCGTGACGAGGTTGACCTGTTTGCCCGCTTCAGTCAGTTGGGTGGTGCAAGCGGGAATCAATACCGCGATGAGGATCAGCAGAGGGGCGGCATGTAGGTTGCGCATGGCTAAAGCACTCCTGGGGTTCCTGCGGCATCTGGCGGGTGCCGAACATGTCAGCCGCGGATGCACGATAGCAGAGCGTGAGGTTCATCAGAAACCAAAAGCCCTGCGACAAGGCAGGGCTCTTTTCAGCGCGGCAGTTGATCAGCCGTGCAGGGTTTCTGCTGCATACAGCGTGTTTTCCAGCAGGCAGGCACGGGTCATCGGGCCAACGCCACCCGGTACCGGGGTGATCCAGCCGGCACGGGGCAGGGCGGTTTCGTACACTACGTCGCCGACCAGCTTGCCGTCTGCCTGACGGTTGATGCCGACGTCGATGACGATCGCGCCTTCCTTGATCCACTCACCTTTGACCAGGCCCGGCTTGCCGGCAGCCACTACCACCAGGTCGGCGCGGCCGACGTGACCGGCGAGGTCCTTGGTGAAGCGGTGGGTCACGGTCACGGTGCAGCCGGCGAGCAGCAGTTCCATGGCCATCGGGCGCCCGACGATATTGGAGGCGCCGACGATCACGGCGTCGAGGCCGTAAAGGTTGACGCCGGTGCTTTCCAGCAGGGTCATGATGCCTTTGGGCGTGCATGGGCGCAGCAGCGGGATGCGCTGGGCCAGGCGGCCGACGTTATACGGGTGGAAACCGTCGACGTCTTTGTCCGGGCGGATGCGTTCGAGCAACTGGGAGGCGTCCAGGTGCGCGGGCAATGGCAGTTGCACCAGGATACCGTCGATGTTCGGGTCATCGTTGAGGCCGTCGATCAGGTCGGTAAGGGCCTGCTGGGTGGTCTCGGAAGGCAGGTCGTAGGCCTTGGAAATAAAGCCGACCTCTTCACAGTCTTTACGCTTGTGCGAGACATAAACCTGAGACGCAGGATCGCTGCCGACCAGGATCACCGCGAGGCCAGGCGTGCGCAAGCCTTGCTGGCTACGCTCGGTGACGCGTTTGGCGATCTGCTGGCGCAGGCTGGCGGCGATTGATTTGCCGTCGATAAGTTGTGCAGTCATTACGCGTGATTAACCATCGAGAGGGGGAAGAAAAGTGCGCGCATTCTCGCATGCCAAGACGTGGGGGCAAAGGCGCTTGGTCTGCAAATTGGCCTAACCCCTTAAATAAAATGAATTTTTTTCAAAAAAGATTTGACGGCTTTCCGGCGCGTCTATACTATTCGTCGCACTTGTCGGGCACAGCCTAGCACTGGTTAAGAAGGTCTAGCAGGATTGTTGTTCTGCAAGGCTGGAAGCACTTAGTTTGTAATCCTCCAAGAGTACAGATTAATCAGGCGCCCGTAGCTCAGCTGGATAGAGCATCCGCCTTCTAAGCGGATGGTCGCAGGTTCGAGTCCTGCCGGGTGCGCCATTAGGCAGCTTTGGCACAAGTAGCGTTAGATGGTGGGCGTAGCTCAGTTGGTAGAGCACGGGATTGTGACTCCCGTTGTCGAGGGTTCGATCCCCTTCGTCCACCCCATATTTTGAAAAGGCGCCAGATTAATCATCTGGCGCCTTTGCTTTAAGAGCTTCAAGCGCGGATGTGGTGGAATTGGTAGACACACTGGATTTAGGTTCCAGCGCCGCGAGGCGTAAGAGTTCGAGTCTCTTCATCCGCACCAATTAAAGCTTTGCCCGGCCGGAAGGCGGGGTCAGGCTCGACAAAGAAGTGGTTTGGTTTCTTTGTTAACGCAATATGGTGGGCGTAGCTCAGTTGGTAGAGCACGGGATTGTGACTCCCGTTGTCGAGGGTTCGATCCCCTTCGTCCACCCCATATTCGAAAGGCGCCAGATTTAACAGTCTGGCGCCTTTTTTGTTTTAGTGGTTCGAGTATTCCGCGGCTGCAGGTTCTGGGTCGCAAGGCAGGGCGTTTCGTCGTATTTATGTGTCTCGATGATGCCGCGCTGCCTGCCGGTCCTGTTCGCAGGGGCGGCCGTCAGGGAGATGATTGGCGACTTCTTCTATATATAGAAGGGTCGGCGCAGAGCCCTGGCACGATTGGCTGTATTTGTCACCGGGGCGAGGCGCAACAGTGTCTTCGTACCGATAAATTGCCTGCTGTTTTTTTACCCGTTTCCAGTAGGGTGACTTCTTGAGTTTGACCCACTAGAATGCATGCCCTTGATTCTGGGGTCGGAAACGGCCGGCTAACGTCTGTGCAACGAGGAATATCCATGCAAGTTTCTGTTGAAAATACTACTGCTCTCGAGCGCCGCCTGAGCATCACCGTGCCGGCAGAGCGCATCGAGACTGCGGTCAACAAGCGTCTGCAGCAGACTGCCCAAAAGGCCAAGATCGCTGGCTTCCGTCCAGGCAAAGTGCCAATGAGCGAAATCAAGCGCCGTTTTGGTGCTGATGCGCGTCAGGAAGCGGTAGGCGACGTGATCCAGGCGTCGTTCTACGAAGCGGTTGTCGAGCAAAAGCTGAACCCGGCTGGTTCGCCTTCGATCGAGCCTAAGTCCCTGGAAGCGGGCAAGGACCTGGAATACGTTGCTGTATTCGAAGTGTTCCCAGAGTTCGAAGTTGCCGGCTTCGACGGTATCACGATCGAGCGCCTGAGCGCCGAAGTGGCTGATGCCGACCTGGACAACATGCTGGAAATCCTGCGCAAGCAGAACACCCGTTTCGAAGTGGCCGAACGTGCTGCCCAGAACGAAGACCAGCTGAACATCGATTTCGTGGGCAAGGTTGACGGCGAAGCATTCGCTGGCGGCTCCGCCAAGGGTACTCAGCTGGTGCTGGGTTCCAACCGCATGATCCCGGGTTTCGAAGACGGCCTGGTTGGCGCAAAAGCCGGCGAAGAGCGCGTTCTGAACCTGACTTTCCCGGCTGACTACCAGAACCTGGACCTGGCCGGCAAAGCCGCCGAGTTCACCGTGACGGTCAACAGCGTGTCCGAGCCTAAGCTGCCAGAGCTGAACGAAGAGTTCTTCGCTCAATTCGGCATCAAGGAAACCGGCATCGACGGCTTCCGCACCGAAGTTCGCAAGAATATGCAGCGCGAGCTGCGTCAGGCCATCAAGTCCAAGGTCAAGAACCAGGTCATGGACGGTCTGCTGACCGCCAACCCGATCGAAGTGCCTAAGGCTTTGCTGTCCAACGAAGTGGATCGCCTGCGCGTACAAGCCGTTCAGCAGTTTGGTGGCAACATCAAACCTGACCAACTGCCGGCCGAGCTGTTCGAAGAGCAAGCCAAGCGCCGCGTCGTGCTGGGCCTGATCGTGGCTGAAGTGGTCAAGCAGTTCGACCTCAAGCCTGACGAAGACCGCGTTCGTGAAATGATCCAGGAAATGGCTTCGGCCTACCAGGAGCCTGAGCAGGTTGTGGCTTGGTACTACAAGAACGACCAGCAGCTGAACGAAGTACGTTCGGTTGTGCTGGAAGAACAAGTTGTGGATACTGTTCTGCAGAAGGCTAAGGTGACCGATAAAGCGGTCTCTTACGAAGAAGCAGTCAAGCCGGCGGAAGCAGCACAAGCCGACTGATTGTCCAACTCGTTTGAAATACAACCATAAGCCAGCCTCGCGCTGGCTTATGCGTTTTCAAGACATGACTATTTGGGAGTAACTGCAGAGCATGTTCCGTAATTCCTATATTCAGCAGAACTCTGATATCCAGGCCGCAGGCGGCCTGGTCCCGATGGTTGTCGAGCAGTCCGCTCGTGGCGAACGCGCCTACGACATCTACTCGCGCCTGCTCAAGGAGCGAGTGATCTTTTTGGTGGGGCCGGTAGAGGACTACATGGCCAACCTGATTTGTGCGCAACTGCTGTTCCTTGAAGCGGAAAACCCGGACAAGGACATCCATCTTTACATTAACTCGCCGGGCGGTTCGGTGACCGCGGGCATGTCGATCTACGACACCATGCAGTTCATCAAGCCAAACGTGTCGACCACCTGCATCGGCCAAGCCTGCAGCATGGGCGCTTTCCTGCTGACCGCAGGTGCCGAAGGCAAGCGTTACTGCCTGCCGAACTCGCGCGTGATGATTCACCAGCCACTGGGCGGTTTCCAGGGCCAGGCATCGGACATCGAAATCCATGCCAAGGAAATCCTCTTTATTCGTGAGCGTCTTAACACGCTGATGGCCAAGCACAGCGGGCACACCTTGGAAGAAATCGAGCGTGATACCAACCGTGACAATTTCATGAGCGCCGAAGCCGCGCGTGATTACGGGTTGATCGACGCAGTGATTGACAAGCGCCCCGCTTAATATAAGCAGCTCAAAATAGGCCAGGTCGGCAAGTCCGATCACCTGCGGGCTTGAAAAAGCCCGCATAAGCCTTCATCTTGTGTTGCAAGCCTATCGGATTTGGATCGAACGAATGACTGACACCCGCAACGGCGAGGACAACGGCAAGCTGCTCTATTGCTCCTTCTGTGGCAAAAGCCAGCATGAAGTACGCAAATTGATTGCCGGCCCCTCGGTCTTTATCTGCGACGAGTGCGTCGACCTGTGCAATGACATCATCCGTGAGGAGGTGCAGGAAGCCCAGGCCGAAAGCAGCGCGCATAAATTGCCTTCGCCTAAAGAAATCAGCGGCATCCTTGATCAGTACGTGATTGGTCAAGAGCGTGCAAAAAAGGTTCTGGCCGTAGCGGTGTACAACCACTACAAGCGTTTGAACCAGCGTGACAAGAAAAACGACGAAGTCGAGCTCGGCAAGAGCAACATCTTGCTGATCGGTCCTACAGGCTCGGGTAAAACCCTGCTTGCGGAAACCCTTGCTCGCCTGCTGAACGTTCCGTTCACCATCGCCGACGCCACCACCCTCACCGAGGCTGGCTACGTGGGTGAGGACGTCGAGAACATCATTCAGAAGTTGCTGCAGAAGTGCGACTACGACGTAGAGAAGGCCCAGATGGGTATCGTCTACATCGACGAAATCGATAAGATTTCGCGCAAGTCCGACAACCCGTCGATCACTCGGGATGTTTCCGGTGAAGGCGTGCAGCAAGCCTTGTTGAAACTGATCGAAGGCACGGTTGCTTCCGTACCGCCACAAGGCGGCCGCAAGCATCCACAGCAGGAATTCCTTCAGGTTGATACGCGCAATATCCTGTTCATCTGCGGCGGTGCGTTCTCCGGTCTGGAAAAGGTTATTCAAAACCGTTCCACCCGTGGCGGCATCGGCTTCAGTGCGGAAGTGCGCAGCAAGGAAGAAGGCAAGAAGGTGGGCGAGTCCCTGCGTGAAGTCGAACCTGACGATCTGGTCAAGTTTGGTCTGATCCCGGAATTCGTTGGTCGTCTGCCGGTCCTGGCGACGTTGGACGAGCTGGATGAGGCTGCTCTGATTCAGATCCTCACCGAGCCGAAAAACGCCCTGACCAAACAATATGCCAAGCTGTTCGAAATGGAAGGCGTAGACCTCGAGTTCCGTACCGACGCACTCAAATCAGTGGCCAAGCGGGCACTGGAGCGCAAAACCGGTGCGCGTGGCCTGCGTTCGATCCTCGAAGGCGTATTGCTCGACACCATGTACGAAATCCCCTCGCAGTCCGAGGTGAGCAAAGTGGTGATCGACGAAAGCGTTATCGAAGGCAAGTCCAAGCCACTGTATATCTATGAAAACAGTGAGCCGGCTGCCAAGGCTGCGCCAGACGCGTAAGCGTCCGGCTGCTGCATAACAACAAGGGGCCTTTAGGGGCCCCTTTTGTTTTAAGGGCGTGTTTTTCCTGCATTTAACTGCTGGCATTGAGCTTGTTTTTTTTGCCGGCAGCCCCCATCTTGGTTTCATGCTTACTTTTCAACTGTCATAGAGGCGAAATCATGAAGACAACCATCGAATTGCCTCTCCTGCCGTTGCGTGATGTCGTCGTCTATCCGCACATGGTTATCCCGCTGTTCGTGGGGCGCGAGAAGTCTATCGAAGCCCTCGAGGCCGCGATGACGGGCGACAAGCAGATCCTGCTGTTGGCCCAGAGAAATCCTGCTGATGATGATCCAGGCGAAGATGCCCTGTATCGCGTCGGTACCGTTGCGACTGTCCTGCAATTGCTCAAGCTGCCCGACGGCACTGTCAAGGTGTTGGTGGAAGGTGAGCAGCGCGGTGCGGTCGAGCGCTTCATGGAGGTGGACGGCCACCTGCGCGCCGAAGTGGCACTGATCGACGAAGTCGAGGCCCCGGAGCGCGAGTCCGAAGTATTTGTACGCAGCCTGCTCTCGCAATTCGAGCAGTATGTGCAGTTGGGCAAGAAAGTCCCGGCTGAAGTCCTGTCTTCCCTCAACAGCATTGATGAGCCTAGCCGCCTGGTCGACACCATGGCCGCGCACATGGCGCTGAAAATCGAGCAGAAGCAAGACATCCTCGAAATCATCGACCTGCCGGCCCGTGTCGAACACGTCCTGGCGCTGCTCGATGCCGAAATCGACCTGCTGCAGGTTGAAAAGCGCATCCGTGGTCGCGTGAAGAAACAAATGGAGCGCAGCCAGCGCGAGTACTACCTGAATGAGCAGATGAAGGCCATTCAGAAGGAACTCGGCGACAGCGAGGAAGGCCACAACGAAATCGAAGAGCTGAAAAAGCGCATCGATTCCGCCGGCCTGCCGAAAGACGCCCTGACCAAGGCCAACGCCGAGCTGAACAAGCTCAAGCAAATGTCGCCGATGTCGGCCGAAGCCACCGTGGTTCGTTCCTACATCGATTGGTTGGTGCAGGTGCCGTGGAAGGCTCAGACCAAGGTGCGCCTGGACCTGGCTCGCGCCGAAGATATCCTCGATGCCGACCATTACGGCCTCGAAGAAGTCAAAGAACGCATTCTCGAATACCTTGCCGTGCAAAAGCGCGTGAAGAAAATTCGTGGCCCGGTGTTGTGCCTGGTCGGTCCGCCGGGTGTGGGTAAAACCTCCCTGGCCGAGTCGATTGCCAATGCCACCAACCGTAAATTCGTGCGAATGGCCCTTGGCGGCGTGCGTGATGAAGCGGAAATCCGTGGTCATCGCCGCACATATATCGGTTCGATGCCAGGAAGATTGATTCAAAAGATGACAAAGGTCGGCGTGCGCAACCCGCTGTTCCTGCTCGATGAAATCGACAAAATGGGCAGCGACATGCGTGGCGATCCGGCATCGGCCTTGCTCGAAGTGCTCGATCCGGAGCAGAACCACAATTTCAACGACCATTACCTGGAAGTCGACTACGACCTGTCCGACGTAATGTTCCTGTGTACCTCCAACTCCATGAACATTCCGCCAGCGTTGCTGGACCGGATGGAGGTGATTCGTCTGCCGGGTTACACCGAAGACGAGAAGATCAACATCGCCGTCAAATACCTCGCGCCCAAGCAGATTTCGGCCAATGGCCTGAAGAAAGGCGAGATCGAATTCGAGGTCGAGTCGATCCGCGATATGGTGCGTTACTACACCCGCGAGGCCGGTGTACGGGGGCTTGAGCGCCAGATTGCGAAGATTTGCCGCAAGGCGGTCAAGGAACATGCGCTGGAAAAACGCTTCTCGGTGAAGATCACGGCCGATGTGCTGGAGCACTATCTGGGCGTGCGTAAATTCAGCTACGGGTTGGCGGAACAGCAGGATCAGGTAGGGCAGGTGACTGGCCTGGCGTGGACCCAGGTGGGTGGCGAATTGCTGACCATCGAAGCCGCGGTGATCCCGGGCAAAGGCCAATTGATCAAGACCGGTTCCCTGGGTGACGTGATGGTCGAATCCATCACCGCCGCGCAGACCGTGGTGCGCAGCCGCGCCCGGAGCCTGGGGATTCCCCTGGACTTCCATGAGAAGCACGACGTCCATATCCACATGCCGGAGGGGGCGACCCCGAAAGACGGCCCTAGCGCTGGCGTAGGCATGTGTACGGCCTTGGTATCGGCCCTGACCGGCATTCCGGTACGCGCCGATGTGGCCATGACCGGGGAAATCACCCTGCGTGGCCAGGTATTGGCCATCGGTGGTCTGAAAGAAAAATTGCTCGCCGCACACCGGGGTGGAATCAAGACCGTGATCATTCCTGAAGAGAATGTCCGCGACTTGAAGGAAATTCCTGACAATATCAAGCAAGATCTTCAGATTAAACCGGTTAAATGGATTGACGAGGTCCTGCAAATTGCGCTGCAATACGCGCCGGAGCCCTTGCCGGATGTGGCTCCGGAGATAGTCGCGAAGGACGAAAAGCGCGAGTCTGATTCCAAGGAAAGAATTAGCACGCATTAATGCGTTAAAGCCTGGGGGCTTCCTTGACAGCTTTTTAGAGCCCTTGTTATAAAGCGGCTCTTAAGTGTCTGTAGGCCATTCAGCACTGGTTTTTGCTTTCACCAAAAAACTTAGAATCATACTCAATAGATATATAAGGGGACTTAGAGTGAACAAGTCGGAACTGATTGATGCTATCGCCGCATCCGCTGATATCCCGAAAGCTGCTGCTGGCCGTGCGCTGGACGCAGTAATCGAATCCGTCACTGGCGCTCTGAAGGCCGGCGATTCGGTGGTACTGGTAGGCTTCGGTACTTTTTCTGTGACTGACCGCCCAGCTCGCACTGGCCGTAACCCACAGACTGGCAAAGCACTGCAAATCGCTGCTGCCAAGAAACCAGGTTTCAAAGCCGGTAAAGCCCTGAAAGAAGCCGTTAACTAAGCCTCGATCAAGCCTTTGCCTACCCGGGTCCGACGCAGGTCTGGCCTGGCAGCGGAGCGGCAGCTGACCCACGTATCCATCGGGTCACCACGCCGGGGGTGTGGGTTCTAACCCCCGTCCGCTCCGCCAGTTACGAGAGAAGGCGCATCCTCGGATGCGCCTTTCTTCTATCCGGACTCTACCCACGCTCCACGGTTGCCAATTTTTGAAGTTCAACCGTTTCTGGGGGACGCATGCTGCAAAATATCAGGGACAATTCACAAGGCTGGATTGCCAAGACCATTATCGGGATCATCGTCGCATTGATGGCGTTCACCGGTATCGAGGCTATTTTTCAGGCTTCGACCAACACCAAGCAGGACGTGGCCAAGGTCAACGGTGAAGCAATCACCCAGACCGAACTGAGCCAGGCCGTCGACATGCAACGTCGCCAACTGATGCAACAGATGGGCAAGGATTTCGATGCTTCCCTGCTGGACGAAAAACTGCTGCGCGACGCGGCGCTCAAGAGCCTGATCGATCGCAAGCTGGTACTGCAAGGTGCCGCTGATTCCAAGTTTGCCTTCTCTGACGCCGCGTTGGACCAAGTGATCCTGCAGACGCCGGAGTTCCAGGTGGACGGCAAGTTCAACGCCGAGCGTTTTGACCAGGTGATCCGTCAACTGGGCTACAGCCGTCTGCAGTTCCGTCAGATGATGACCCAGCAAATGCTGATCGAGCAGACTCGCTTGGGCATCCTCGGCAGCGCCTTCGTGACTGACGCGCAGGTGCTGGCATTCGCCCGCCTGGAAAAACAGACCCGCGATTTCGCCACCGTCAATATCAAGGCCAACCCTGCGGCGGTGAAACTCACCGACGACGAGGTCAAGGCTTACTACGACCAGCACGCCAAAGAGTTCATGACCCCGGACCAGGTGGTCATCGACTATCTGGAGTTGAAGAAGTCGTCTTTCTTCGACCAGGTCACCGTCAAGGACGATGAACTGCAGGCAGCGTATGAGAAAGAAACCGCCAACCTCGCTGAGCAGCGTCGTGCCGCGCACATCCTGATTGAAGTCAACGACAAGGTCACCGACGCCCAAGCCAAGGCCAAGATCGAGGAAATCCAGGCGCGCCTGGCCAAGGGTGAGCAGTTCGAAGCCCTGGCCAAGGAGTTCTCCCAGGACCCGGGTTCGGCCAGCAATGGCGGTGACCTTGGTTTTGCCGGTCCTGGCGTCTACGATCCGGACTTCGAAGCTGCCCTGTACGCCTTGAATAAGGACCAGGTCTCGGCACCGGTGCGCAGCACCTTCGGTTGGCACCTGATCAAGCTGTTGGGCGTTGAAGCGCCAGAAGTGCCATCGTTCGCCAGCCTGAAAGATAAGCTGACCCACGAGCTCAAGAACCAACAGGTTGAACAGCGTTTTGTCGAAGCGACCAAGCAATTGGAAGATGCGGCGTTCGAAGCCTCCGACCTGGCTCAGCCGGCCTCCGATCTGAAGCTGACCGTTCACACCTCTGCGCCGTTTGGTCGCGAAGGCGGTGAGGGTGTCGCGGCCAACCGTGCCGTGGTCACTGCCGCGTTCAGCCCGGAAGTGTTGGATGAGGGTGCCAACAGCACCGCCATCGAGCTCGACCCGGAAACCATCATCGTGCTGCGGGCCAAAGAGCATCTGAAGCCTACGCAACTGCCGCTGGAAAGCGTGGCAGCGGCGATCCGCACCCAGATGACCAAGGAACGCGCCAGCGCGGCCGCCAAGACTCACGCTGACGAGTTGATCGCCAGCTTGCGTGATGGCAAGACCCCGCTGAACCAGCCCGTTGATGGCCAGGCCTGGAAAGTCACCGAAGCGGCTACCCGTAGCCAGGAAACGATCGACCCGGTGGTGCTGCAAGCCTTGTTCCGCATGCCCAAGCCTGCGTCCAAGGACAAGCCGACCTTCACCACCGTGACCCTCGCTGATGGCAGCCTGGTGATCGTGCGCTTGAACGG
This sequence comes from Pseudomonas sp. Pse79, assembly GCF_024519615.1. Taxonomy (NCBI): domain Bacteria; kingdom Pseudomonadati; phylum Pseudomonadota; class Gammaproteobacteria; order Pseudomonadales; family Pseudomonadaceae; genus Pseudomonas; species Pseudomonas sp. Pse79. Next base: position 212,400 of record NZ_JALJRR010000008.1, on the reverse strand, counting down.
CGTCACCGAAGCGGCGGCTCCATCGGACGATGAGAAGGCGCAATACCGTCGTTTCCTCGCTTCCCGTGTTGGGCAGCAGGATTTCGCGGCGTATCGCAAGCAGCTGGAAACCAAGGCTGAGATCAAGAAGTACTGATCTCGGTTTGAATAAAAAGCCCCCGGCCTGAAAAGACCGGGGGCTTTTTCATGGGCGTTTGCAAAGGGCCAGCAACATCAACGCCACTACCGCCCAGGGAAACGCGAGCACGCCCCAGCTCTGCAACAACAACCCGCCCGCCAGACCGCCACCGGCAATACCCAGGTTCCATACCGTCACCAGCATCGACTGCGCGGCGTCCGCCGACTCGCCCGCCGACTTGGCCAGGGCGGTTTGCAGCAAGGCCGGTAGGCCACCGAATGCCAGCCCCCAGGCCGCGACGGCGATGTAGATGATCGCCGGCGAGTCGATCCAGAACGCCAACGCCAGCGCCGACAGGCCAAACAGCATGCAACTGAACAGCACCAACGGGCGCAGCCATCGATCGATCAGCAGGCCCACCAGCCAGATGCTCAACAACGCCGTCAGGCCAAACACCAGCAGTACCCGGTCGATATCGGCCTGGATGCCGGCGGGCTCCAGCAGGGGGGCGATGTAGGTGTAGAGAATGTTGTGGGCCAGCACGTAGGTAAAGGTCACCCAAAGCACCGGACGAATACCGCGCAACCTCATCACCTGGCGCAGGCCCAGGCGCTGTTGTGCTGCTTGGCCGGCAAAGTCCGGGAGTTGCCAGCGCGCCCAGAGCAGCAATGCCAACGTCAGCCCGGTCATGATCGCAAAACTCAAGCGCCAGCCAACGAGGGTGCCCAGCAGGGTGCCGGCCGGCACGCCCAGGGTCAGGGCCAGCGGTGCGCCAAGCATTGCGATGGCAATCGCCCGGCCTTGCAGGTGAGGGGCGACCATACGACTGGCGTAACCCGCCAACAGGGCCCAAAGCAGCCCGGCGAATACCCCGGCGAAAAAGCGCGCTACCAGGGTCAGCCCGTAGTGGCTGGATACGGCCGTCACGCTGTTGACCAGGGCGAAGCCAGCAATGGCCACCAGCAGTAGGGGGCGTCGGCGCCAACCCCGCGTCAGCAGTGTCAAGGGGATGGCCGCGAGCAATGATCCGAGTGCGTAGAGCGTGACCAGTTGGCCAACCAGGGCGGGCGACACACCCAGGCCTGCGCCCATCTGCGGCAAGAGCCCCGCAGGCATGGCTTCGGTGAGGATGGTGATAAAACCCGCGCAAGCCAGGGCCAACAAGCCTCCCAGCGGCAGCACGTCAGGCTCGGTGTTCGCCGGGCAACGGGTAAGTGAAGGGTTGTCGCTCATGACGCTTTATCCATATAAAAGGGGCAAGGCGGCAGAGTAAGGGGCTGTGCTGTGCGGAAAAACAGGCTAAGGTTCCGAACTTAGCGGACGTATGTGTCCGTAATCAGTCGAGACGTGATCATGGACAGCTTGAGCAGCCTGTCGGTATTTGTGCAGGTGGCGGAGACGCGCAGCTTCACCGTCGCCGGTCGCGTGCTGGGGGTATCGTCGTCGGCCGTGGGCAAAAGTATCGCGCGCATGGAAGAGCGCCTGGGCGTCAGGCTGTTTCACCGCAGCACGCGCAGTATCACCCTGACCAGCGAAGGCTCGCTGTTTCTTGAGCGTTCGCGGCGCATTCTGGCCGAGGTCGAGGCGGCCGAGCAGGAATTGACGGACGCCAGCGCCACGCCGCGCGGCAAGTTGCGCGTCAGCCTGCCGCAGGTACGCGGCTTGTTGATGCCGGTGCTCAGCGACTTTATGCGCGCCTACCCGGATATCGAGTTGGATGTGGATTTTTCCGACCGCATGGTGGACGTGATCGAGGAAGGTTTCGATGCGGTGATTCGCACAGGCAAGCCCGAAGATTCGCGCTTGATGGCGCGGCATCTGGGCTATTACCAGTTGGTGCTTGTGGGCACGCCGGGCTACTTCGCTCAACACGGCACCCCGCAGCAACCGCAGGATCTCAATGATCACGCGTGCCTGCGGCACAAATTCTGCGCCACCGGCAAGCTGGAAAACTGGCCGTTGCGTCACCTGCCGGGCGCCGCCGAACCGACCTTGCGTACACCGCTGGTCAGTACCACCATTGAGTCCCTCAACCATGTGGTACACGAGGGATTGGGCATCGCCTGTCTGCCCGACTACATGGTCAACGAGGCCGTGGGGCAGGGGCGCTTGCTACGGGTGTTGGATGATTATCTCGAACACCGTGGCAGTTTCTGGATACTGTGGCCGTCAAGTCGTCATGCATCTGCCAAGTTGCGCGTGTTTATTGACCATATGTGCGCCGGGCTTTTCCCTGCAGGCACCGCTGTGTAGGCTTGTGACGTTTTATCGACAGGAATGCGCGCGCCAAGGCCTCGTTCTGTTGCACAATACCGCCCAGACCGTTTTCCTCAGGATTTTCAATGTCGACATCATTTCACTTGCGTAGCCTCGGGTTGGCGCTGGTGTTGGCGGGCGCCACGGGCTGCTCGTCACCCAAGACCGCTGTTTACGAGCACGAGAATTTCGACGACTCCGGTACGTTCTCCCGTAATTACCCGGTCAGTGACATCGCCGCGTGCGAGGCCGCACGCCGTGCCTTGCTGAGCCAGGGCTACATCATCACCAGCAGCGATCCGAAGCTGGTGGTGGGTAACAAGAGTTTCCAGCAGACCGGCGAAACTCACATGCAGATCAGTTTCAATGTGGTGTGTGCCAATGATGGCAAAGGTAAAAGCCACTCGACGATGTTTGCCAACGCCCTGCAGGATCGTTATGCGCTGAAGAAGGTCAACAACTCCGCCAGCCTGGGTGTGGGTGTGCTGGGCTCGGTGTCGATGCCGATCGGCTCCACCGACGACTCGATGGTGAAGGTGGCGAGTGAGACTGTCTCGGCGCCGAAGTTCTACGAGCGCTATTTCGCACTGGTGGATGTGTTCCTGCCCCAAGAGGTGAAGAAGACCGAACATATTCCCGAACAGCCCAAGGCTGAACTGGGGGTGCCGGAACCCAAAGTTGCCCCGGCAGCGGAGAAGGTGCCAGCGCCGAAGGAAGAACCTGTAGCGCCGGCCGTCTCGACGCCGGTTACACCGGCACCGGAGCCTGCGCCGATCGTCCCGCAGGCAGAACCGAGCCCTGCGCCGGCACCGGCACCTGCGCCAACCACGCCGGACCTGCCGCCGCCGACAGAGGCGATTCCGCCCCTGCCGACGCCCGCGCAGTGAGTCAGACCGCTACGGGATTGGTCTTGTCGACATTGATCCCGTAGCGACTGATCGCCTCACTGATTTTCTCGCGACCTATCAGCCCGTCATCGGCCAGCGCCTTCAGTGCCGCCAGCACAATGAAATGCCGGTCCACCTCGAAGAACTCGCGCAAGGCCTCCCGAGTATCCGACTGCCCGAAGCCGTCCGTGCCCAGCGCTACAAAGCGTCGGTTCGGCACAAAGGGGCGGATCTGGTCGGCGAACAGCTTCATGTAGTCAGTGGCCACCAGCACCGGACCCGTATGCCCGGCCAAGCATTGCTCGACGTAACTCAAGCGCGGCTCGTGTTCCGGGTGCAACAGGTTCCAGCGTTCGGCTTCATGCCCGTCACGGCGCAGCTCGGTCAGGCTGGGCGCACTCCATACGCTGCTGTGTACGGCGAAATCCTTGTCGAGCAACGCTGCCGCGGCAATCACTTCCCGCAGGATCGAACCGCTGCCCATCAATTGCACCTGTGCCTGCTGGTGTGTGCTCAGCGGATACAAGCCCTTGAGAATGCCTTCTTCCACGCCTTCGGGCATTGCCGGGTGCGGGTAGTTCTCGTTGAGCAGGGTGATGTAGTAGTAAATGTCCTCCTGCTCGACATACATGCGCCGCATGCCTTCGCGAATGATCACCGCCAGTTCGTAGGCAAAAGTCGGGTCATACGATACACAGCACGGAATCACCGACGCCAGGATATGGCTATGCCCATCATCGTGCTGCAAGCCTTCGCCCATCAGGGTGGTGCGCCCGGCCGTGGCACCCAGCAGGAAGCCGCGTGCCCGGGCATCGCCTGCCGCCCAGGCCAGGTCGCCGACGCGCTGGAAGCCGAACATCGAGTAGAAGATGTAGAAGGGCACGGTCATCAGAGCATGGTTGCTGTAGGACGTACTCGCCGCGATCCAGGAGGCAATCGCACCGGACTCATTCAGACCTTCCTGCATGATCTGTCCGTCTTTGCTCTCTTTGTAGTAGCTCAGTTGCCCGGCGTCTTGTGGGGTGTAGAGCTGGCCGACGGCGGAGTGAATGCCGATCTGACGGAACAGGCTTTCCATGCCGAAGGTGCGTGATTCGTCCGGCACGATGGGCACGATCAGCTTGCCCAGGTGCGGGTCCTTGAGCAGTGTGCCGAGGATCCGCACAAAGGCCATGGTGGTGGAGATGGCGCGCTCGCCGGTGGCTTTGAGCTGGGTCGCGAAAGCGCTCAGTTCAGGAATCTGCAGCGACTCGACGGCGCTGTGGCGCGCCGGCACGTAGCCGCCCAACGCCTGGCGCCGGGCTGCGAAGTAGCGCGCCTCTTCGCTGTCGGCAGCCGGCTTGAGGTAAGGAATTTCAGCCAACTGCTCGTCGGGGACTTCCAGGCCGAAGCGATCACGGAACGCTCTGACGGCGTCGGCGCCCATTTTTTTCAGCTGATGGTTGATGTTCTGGCCTTCGCCGGCTTCGCCCATGCCGAAGCCCTTGACGGTTTTCGCCAGGATCACCGTGGGTTGGCCTGAATGACTCATGGCGGCAGCATAGGCGTTATAGACCTTGTCCGGGTCATGGCCGCCGCGTGAGAGTTTCCAGATGTCCTCGTCTGAGAGGTCCGCAACCAATGCCAGCAACGCCGGGTATTTGCCGAAGAAATGTTCGCGCACGTAGGCGCCGTCCTGGGATTTGTAGTTCTGATAATCACCGTCCACGCACTCCATCATGCGTTGGCGCAGCAGCCCGCTCTGGTCTTTTTCCAGCAGCGCATCCCAGCCGCCGCCCCAGATTACCTTGATCACATTCCAGCCGGCCGCGCGGTAGAGGCTTTCGAATTCCTGGATCACCTTGGCATTGCCGCGTACTGGGCCGTCCAGGCGCTGTAGGTTGCAGTTGACCACGAAGATCAGGTTGTCGAGTTTTTCACGCCCGGCCAGGGAAATGGCGGCCAGGGATTCCGGCTGGTCCATTTCGCCATCACCGAGGAACGCCCAGACCTTGCGGCCCTGGTGCTGCTTGAGCGCACGCAACTCCAGGTAGCGCATAAAGCGCGCCTGGTAGGCGGCGGTGATCGGTCCGAGCCCCATGGACACGGTGGGGAATTGCCAAAAATCCGGCATCAGCCGTGGGTGCGGGTAGGACGACAAGCCAGCACCGCCCGTTTCGCGGCGGAAGTTGTCGAGCTGAGCCTCGCTGATGCGGCCTTCGAGATACGCGCGGCCGTAGATGCCGGGGGAGGAGTGGCCCTGGATGTAGACCAGATCGCCATCGAAGGTGTCGGTACGCCCACGGAAAAAGTGGTCGAAGCCGACGTCATACAGCACGGCGGCCGACGCGTAGGTGGCGATATGCCCACCGACGCCGGAGTGTTTACCGGCGCGCAGCACCATGGCCATGGCGTTCCAGCGGATAAACGCACTGGTGCGGCGTTCGAGGGCCAGGTTGCCAGGGTAGGGCAACTGGCGGTCCAGCGGGATCGTGTTGATGTAGGGCGTGGTTACCCGCCCGTAGACGTCACCATGTTGCGCCACGTCGAAATCCAGCAACTGGTCGATCAGGTAGTGGGCACGCGGGCGGCCTTCGGTGGACAGCACCGATTCGATGGCTTCCAGCCATTCGCGGGTTTCCTGTGGGTCGTCGTCCAGTCTTACTGCGGTATTCGGGGTCATGTGAGGCTCCAGGGTCGGCGAATATCAAGCAGCGAGCTCCTTGTGGGAGCGGCGCACATATAGTTGCAATTGCAACTACATGTCTGAATCTAGCGCGGGATGAGCTACTATTGCAACCTTCTTGAAATTCCCCGGATGGTGTTGCATGTCGTCGAAAGAGCCTGATGTCTGGTTCCGTTTTGTCAGGGCCCACAGGACGGTCATCCGTGAAATCGAGCGGCGCCTGGCTGCGGCCGACCTGCCGCCCTACGCCTGGTACGACGCATTGTGGGGCCTGGAAAGCGGCCCCGAAGGTACTCGGCGCATGCATGAATTGGCCGATGTGCTGGCCATCGAGCGCTACAACCTGACGCGCCTGGTGGACCGCCTGGAAAAAGACGGCCTGGTGGTGCGCTCCCGCTCCGACGGCGACGGCCGTGCCGCGTTTGCCACGATCACCGAGGCCGGCCGGGTGTTGCGCAAAAAGATGTGGGGCATCTACGAAAGCACGGTGGATGAGCTGTTCCTGTCGCAGATCGCACCGGAGCAGCGCCAGGGGTTTGCCGAAGCCCTGGAACGTACTGCCGGGTTGGCGATGGAGGCCGGTGTGCAGGTCCGTAGCCGGCGCAAATCCTGAGACACGACGATTCAACGTGGAAGATGACTGGGCCCCGAAAGCAGACGGCTGTCGACTGACCCGCCGCTGTCGGGAGCAAGCCCCTTGCGCCGTTGTTCGCATTCCGGCTCATTGCAGTGAGTAGCGCTTCATCGCCCGTTCGACCTGCTGTGCAGCGATGAGCCCGTCTTTCGCCAGGGCGCTCAATGCAGACACCGCAATCCAATAACGACTGGGCGCCGATGCCTGCACCGAGCCCGCGCCCAGCCCCACGAACCGCGCATCCACGTAAGCCGCCAACGGGTCGACAATCGGCTGTGCATAGCCGGTCACTGCAATCACCGGTGCGGCATTCCCGGCCAGGCACTCGCGCAAGTGGCTGCTGCGTCTGGGGGCGGTGGGGTGCAGGCGATTCCAGCGTTCGGCGGCCGCGGCCTCTCGGGCCAGCCGCGTGTAGCTGGGGCAACTCCACAGCTGCGCGGTGATATTCCAGTCCTCTGCCAACAAGCGTTTGGCCTGCACGACCTCTTCAAGCGCCCGACCTGCGCCGAGCAAGCGCACGTCCCCTGGGGCATCGCGCTGGAGCGGATACATACCCTTGAGCGCATCTTCACGGTCCTGCTCGGTCAACGGTACTGCGTTGTCGTCGTCATGCAGCGCCAGGTAGTAAAACCCGGGCTTGCCGTCGATATACAAGGTGCGCAGTCCCGCCAGCACGATCGCCCGGACTTCCTCACCCGTGGCAGGATCGTAGGGGGTGCAATGCGGATTGCTCGCCAGCCACAGCGGGAGAGAAGGCTGTGCGCCCTTGGGCCAGGCCGAGGGTTGGGTTTCGATGTCGTTGCACAGGATGCCGCGCTGTGCCGTCTCGGCCGACAAGGCACACAGTTGTGCCGACGACACCGCGCTGTGCAGGTACAGCAACGGTTTTTCCGCAGTTTTGCGCGCAAACCAGACGGGCCAACTGCCCACGCGCCGGGAACGGGACTGGCCGCGAATCACCCAGGCCTGCCGGCTGGCTTCCAGGGTGTTGGCCATGCTCATGACGGTATGCAATGGCGAACTTCGTGTATGTCCGGCCTGGTTCAACGCATCACAGCAAAGCTGTGCGGCGTGCGCGGTGGTGGCAATCATCGGTCTGACTCCTCGGCAAGGGAGGCTTACCCTAAGGGAAATCGACTTATAATTGCAATTGCAATTGTTTTTCGATGACCCAGTGCTAAATCCGCACAACGCTGCTACGTTTAATCTGAACGTGCAGGAACGTCATGACACCGACATTTTTCCGTCATCACGGCACATTAGGCTGGCTGTGCAGGTCATTTACCTGCGGCTGCTTTCAACTCAAAAAGGAGTTCACCATGGACGATTACCAAGAAGAACTGCTGGAGTACCAGGCCTTTGAGTGGGACCCTTTGGACCCTGCCGACGACGCTACTGAGCTGTAAGACCGGCTTCAGGCGGATTGCCGCTGACTGCGGCGAAATTCCCCTGGGGTCTGGTTGTTCCATCGCCTGAACGCCCGTTGAAAGGCCTGGGCCGAGGCAAAACCGAGCAAGTAGGCGATCTCGCCGAATGCCAGTTCCGTATCGCGGATATAGGTCATGGCCAGGTCGCGGCGGGTATCGTTGAGGATCGCCCGGAACTGAGTGCCTTCATCGGCCAGTTTGCGGCGCAGGGTCCAGGTCGGCAGCTTCAAGCGCGCCGCCACTTCTTCCAGGTCGGGTTCCCGGCCGCCATTGAGCATCGGCCCGAGCAAGCGGGTAATGCGCTCGCGCAGGCTGCGGGTGCGGGTCAACTGCTCCAACTCCCTTTCACACAGTTGTAACAGCAGTTGCCAGGTACTCGGGCAATGCTCCGGGTTGCGCAGCGCCAGGGTTGTCTGGCTCAGGCGCAGTTGATTGGCCTCGGCGCCGAAGTGGACCGGGCTGTCACCCAGCACGCTGTATTGTTCGCTGTAGTCAGGTGCTTCGAATTCGATCTCGATGCGCTGCGCCTGTACCGGCTGCTGGGCCAGGCTCGACAGTTGGTGCAGCCAGCCGGCGATGATCGAGTCGACCACAAAGCGGTTATAGGCGTTGTACGGGCTGATGGAGTAGAAACGCAGCCACGCGCCTTCGGCGTCTTCATGAAAGCTCGACTGCCCGCGATAGTTGGAGCCGTACAGCGCTTCAAAGCGCGTGAGGGTGCGGGCCGCTTCGCGCACGTTGGGCGCCTGGGCGGCCGTGACGCCGGCCAGGCCGGCCTGGCTCAAGCGGCTCGACCGGCCCATGCGCAGGCCGAGGCCCGGGTCGCCAGTCAGTTGAATGGCGGCATGGCCCAGGCGCATGTAACGCGGGATCGACAAGCGCGCGCCGGCTTCGGCGAGCCGTAGCGGGTCCAGGCCGTATTGCAGCAACAGCGGTTGCGGGTCCAGGCCGTGGCTGCTGATGGCGTCGGCCAGGGTGTGCACGAAGCCCACCGACAGATCCCCCAGGCGTACCGGCTTCACGGCGTTACAGCCAGATATTCAGCAAGCGCGCGCCACGGGCGTCGCCGTCGGCGAACATCTGGCCGTTGCTGCTGAGAAAGCTCTGGCCGGCGCTGCCCAGGTCCCAGAACTGCCCGCGCAGAAACACACTCATGCCCGCGATGGCCTGGCTGATGGGCGGCTGGCTGATCAAGGTCAGCCGCCGCCAGGCTTCGCCTTCGCTGAGTTCTTCGGGTTTGAGGCTGATTTCCGCGGGCGTCGACACGCTTTTGAAGCCGCGCCAAGGGCGGCCCCAGGTGTCGCGGCCGATAACAAACGCGGGGACGGCGATCAACCTTGCACCTTGCTCATTGAGCTTGCGGTAGTTGTCCGGGTACCAGCTGTCGCTGCCGATCAGGATGCCCAGGCGTCCGGCCGGGGTGTCGACCACGCTGACGGTGTTTTCATCCCCGGGCGCAATGAAGCCGCGCTCGTCGTAGATCGGGTAGAGCTGACGCTGCGGCTGGCCCAGGGGCAGGCCATCGGCCGCAAATACCAGGCTGGCGTTGTACAGCGCGCCATGCCCGACCTGCAGTTGCCCCTCGCTCACGCTGGGGTTGGGCAACGCGATGGAACCGGCCACCAGGGTCACGCCAAACTCCTTGGCCAGGCCGCCGAACAGCACTTGGTAGTCCCGCGCCATTGCCGGGGCTTTCATGCGCAAGTATGCGTCGTCCATGCGGTTGTCGCCGGTGGCGCTGATCCAGGCGCGCATGAACTGCAGCGGGTTGCTGATCGACAGCCAGTTCATCGCATCTTTCAGGTGGGTCGCCTGATACAGCTCGTTTTTTTCGCCGCTGAGCATCAGCCAGGTGCCGATGTGTTCTGGCAGCACCACGATGGTTTTTTCATTGATCAGCCCCTGATTTCGCGCCGTTTGCAGGTAGGCCGCGAGCTTCAGGTGCAGGCGTTCCAGGCTCTGGTAGTCGCCAGGGAACAGCTCCGGCTGAATGCCCAGCAGGTTGCCGCGATCGGCAGGCTGGCCTTCGTTGACGGCCAGGGTGATGCGCAGGTCGGACAGGTAATGCGCCACGGGGCGTTCCTGGGTCCAGACCAGATAGGCGGCGACGGCGGCAACCAGCGCCAGGGTGACGGTAAAAGCGAGAAGTTTACGCATGGGGAAACAGACAACGGACCGAGTGCAGGGTTCGCGACTAGGGTAGGGCCCGCGGCTCGGCTTGCCAAGGGGCGCTGTGCATTTGGATCAATAACTTGTCAGTTTCGGTCATTGAGTGCTAGCCGAACGCCTCTTAGTCTGTGGGACATAAACCGATGGCAAGCCGTAAGAGCGTGCCACGTCCCGTGATGATCCGTTGTGGAGCTTGACCATGACCGCTGCTGCGTACCCGCACCTGCTGGCCCCGTTGGACCTGGGTTTTACCACCTTGCGCAACCGTACCCTGATGGGCTCGATGCACACGGGGCTGGAAGAAAAACCGGGCGGTTTCGAACGCATGGCGGCCTACTTCGCCGAGCGCGCCCGTGGCGGCGTGGGCCTGATGGTCACCGGTGGCATTGGCCCGAACGATGAAGGTGGGGTGTATTCCGGCGCGGCCAAGCTGACCACCGACGAAGAGGCGCAGAAGCACAAGATCGTGACCCGCGCCGTACACGAAGCCGGCGGCAAGATCTGCATGCAGATCCTCCACGCCGGCCGTTATGCCTACAGCCCCAAGCAGGTGGCACCGAGCGCGATCCAGGCGCCGATCAACCCGTTCAAGCCCAAGGAACTGGACGAAGCGGGCATCGAGAAACAGATCCAGGATTTCGTCACCTGCTCGCTGCTGGCGCAGTCCGCCGAATACGACGGCGTGGAAATCATGGGTTCCGAAGGCTACTTCATCAACCAGTTCCTCGCCGCCCACACCAACCACCGTACCGACCGTTGGGGCGGCAGCTACGAAAACCGCATGCGCCTGGCGGTGGAGATCGTGCGCCGGGTGCGCGAAGCCGTCGGCCCGAACTTCATCATTATCTTCCGCCTGTCGATGCTCGATCTGGTGGAAGGCGGCAGCAGTTGGGAAGAAATCGTGCAACTGGCCAAGGCCATCGAGCAGGCCGGTGCGAGCATCATCAACACCGGGATCGGTTGGCACGAAGCGCGCATTCCGACCATCGCCACCAAGGTGCCGCGGGGCGCGTTCAGTAAAGTCACCGCCAAATTGCGCGGCGCGGTGCAGATCCCGCTGATCACCACCAACCGCATCAACACCCCGGAGATTGCCGAGCAGATCCTCGCCGCAGGCGATGCCGACATGGTCTCGATGGCGCGGCCGTTCCTCGCCGACCCGGAGTTCGTCAACAAGGCCGCGGCCGGTCGTGCCGATGAAATCAACACCTGCATCGGCTGCAACCAGGCCTGCCTCGACCACACCTTCGGCGGCAAGTTGACCACCTGCCTGGTCAACCCGCGCGCGTGCTACGAGACCGAGCTCAACTACCTGCCGGTCAAACAGATCAAGAAAATCGCCGTGGTCGGCGCCGGTCCCGCGGGCCTGGCCGCTGCCACGGTGGCGGCCGAACGCGGCCATCAGGTGACGTTGTTCGATTCGGCCAGCGAGATCGGTGGCCAGTTCAACATCGCCAAGCGCGTACCGGGCAAGGAAGAGTTTTTCGAGACCCTGCGTTATTTCAACCGCAAATTGCAGACCACCCATGTGGAGGTGTGCCTCAACACCCGCGTCGACGTCGCGCAACTGACGGCAGGCGGGTACGACGAGATCATCCTCGCCACCGGTATCGCCCCGCGCACGCCGGCAATTGCGGGCATCGATAACCCGAAGGTGCTGAGCTACCTCGACGTGATCCTCGAGCGCAAACCCGTGGGCAAGCGCGTCGCGGTGATCGGTGCCGGCGGTATCGGCTTCGACGTGTCGGAATTCCTCGTGCATCAGGGCGTGTCCACCAGCCTGGACCGCGATGCGTTCTGGAAAGAGTGGGGCATCGACACGCAGTTGCAAGCGCGTGGCGGCGTCGCCGGGATCAAGCCGCAACCGCACCCGCCGGCGCGCGAGGTGTTCCTGCTGCAGCGCAAGGCTTCCAAGGTTGGCGACGGGCTGGGCAAGACCACCGGCTGGATTCACCGCACCGGGTTGAAGAACAAGCAGGTGCAGATGCTCAACAGCGTCGAGTACCTGAAGATCGACGACGCGGGCCTGCATATCCGCATCGGCGCCGAGGGCGAGCCGCAGTTGTTGGCGGTGGACAACATTGTGATCTGCGCTGGCCAGGACCCGTTGCGCGAATTGCAGGACGGCCTGGTCGCTGCGGGCCAGAACGTGCACCTGATCGGCGGTGCCGACGTCGCCGCCGAACTCGACGCCAAGCGCGCCATCAACCAGGGCTCGCGCCTGGCAGCTGAGTTGTAAAACGCCGAGAAGGGGCAGTGTTAGACTACTGCCCCTTTTTCATACGGACTTGCGCCGATGGGCCCTTTCGACTGGCTCCCCCATGCGCCCCTGGAACCGCTGCCGCTGGATTGGCTGAACGGGGTCGAATTGGCCGTGCTGCGCCTGGACCGCATCGACCCGCTGATCAGCGGCAACAAGTGGTTCAAGCTCAGCGAACACCTGGCCCTGGCGCAACAGGCCGGTGCCGACGGGATCATCAGCCTCGGCGGGGCGTACTCCAACCACCTGCATGCGCTGGCGGCGGCCGGCAAGCGTTTTGATTTTCCCACCGTCGGCCTGTTGCGCGGCCATCCCCAAGACACACCCACCGTTCTCGATCTGAAAGCCTTCGGCATGCAGTTGCATTGGCTGGGCTATGGCGGCTACCGCGCGCGGCATGAACCCGGTTTCTGGCAGCCGTGGCGCGAACATTATCCCCATCTCTACCCGGTGCCCGAAGGCGGCGGGGGCATCGCCGGGGCGTTGGGTTGCGGCGTATTGGTCGAGCAGGCGCGTGCGCAATTGAGCAACGTGGGGTGGGACGATTACGACGCATGGTGGCTGGCGGCAGGCACCGGCACGACTGTGGCCGGGCTGGCGTTGGCCGAGGCGGGGAGACATCCGGTGTACGGTGCAATGGCGGTGCCGGACGATCACGGCGTGGCGCAGAACGTGCGCGCCATCGTGCAGGACGGCTTTGCGTTGTTGGACGCCAGCCGGGGCGGCTTCGCCAAGGTCGACCCGTGGTTGCTCGACTTTATCGAGACCACGCAACGGGCCTGCGGCCTGCCGCTGGAGCCGCTCTATACCGGCAAGGCACTGCTGGCGTTGAAGCAACAGGTCGAAGCCGGACGCTTCCCTCCCGGCACGCGTCTGATCTTCGTCCACACCGGCGGCTTGCAAGGCCGCCGAGGGTTGGCTGCCTAACGCTTGGGCAGCATGCGCAACACGGTGTTATCGCGGATGAAGTAGTGGTGGTACAGACCCGCCACGGCATGCAGGCCGATCAACCAATAACCGATGGAGCCGCCCAGCTCATGCCAGTCTTTGATCTGCTTGGACAAGTCCTTGTTTTCGCCGATCAGGGGCGGTAACTCGACCCCATAGAACATCACGGAATGCCCTTGGGCGCTGACGATCAGCCAGCCGGCGATCGGCATACCGATCATGAAGGCATACAGTGCAAAGTGCATCAGGGTCGCCAGCAGGCTCTGCCATTGAGGCGGTGCCGGTACGATTTTCGGTGCGACCCCCAGCGAGCGGGCAAACAGGCGCAGCCAGACCAGCACAAACACGGTCAGGCCGAACATGAAGTGCATTTCCACGATCAGCGCTCGCCCACCACTGCCTTTGGGGAAGATCCCGCGAAACTCAATACAGGCGTAGACCACCGCCAGCAACACCACCATCAACCAGTGCAACGCAATCGACATGGTGCTGTAACGTGAATCGGAATTTTTCCACGGCATCGCTTGATTCCTCACTCATCAGGGCAAACCTCCGTTCTTTGGCGACGAAGTCCTTTTACTGTAAGCCTGTTTTGCAGGGTTTGCTCGGCGCGAATGCCGTTGAGTTGACCTCGATCAGTGGCTTTGCGGCATTTCACCGCGGGCCAGGCGCTGGTTGATGTCGGCGATCACCGCTGGCAGGTCGCTGATGGTGTCGATCATGTAGTGCGGGCGCGAACCTTCGAACATCGCTTCGATACGCGTGCGCTCATGGGCCAGGCCGGCGCTGTCCAGGGCGCGGAACTGCGCGTAGGTCAGGCCCAGGGCGTTGCCGGAACAGGTCAGCGCCACGGTCCACATCCCGGCGCGACGGCCTTCGAGAATGCCCGGTACGGTGTCGTCGACCTTGACGCATGCCGCCACATCGTCAACGCCCAGGGCGATCACGTTGGCCAGCGCCTGCGCCGGCCATGGGCGGCCGTTGGGCACTTCGTCGGTGGCGACCACATGGTCGGCGACGTAGCCGTTGGTGGCGGCCAGCGCGACGACCTTGTCCATCACTTGCTTGGGATAGCCGGAACAGGAACCGATCTTGAGCCCTTGCGCACGCAGCACAGCGATGCAGTCGAGGGCGCCGGGGATCAGCGCCGAGTGCTCGGCGATCTTTTCGATCTGCAGCGGCATGAAGCGCTGGTAGATCGCGCTCACGTCCTCGTCGCTGGGCGTGCGGCCGAACGCCTGGCGGTAACGCTCGGCGACCTGCGGCTGGTTGCACAGGGTGCGGATATGGTCCCATTTGCCCATGCCCATCGGGCCACGGGCTTCTTCGATGGAGACCTGTACGCCGAACTCGGCGAAGGCTTCGACAAAAATCTGCGTCGGCGCGAACGAACCGAAGTCGACCACGGTGCCGGCCCAGTCGAGGATGACAGCCTGCAGGGTATTGGGGTGTTGATAGTTCATGGTTCAGATCCTGGGGGTAAAAAGGGCAATCAGATGTCCAGCACTTGCATCGCGTGCAGCGCCTGCGCAATGGCCGCGACCGCCGCGCGCATCTCGGTCGCATCGACGTGGCCGATGCAGCCCACGCGAAAGGTGTCCACTTCGGTCAATTTGCCGGGGTACAGAATGAAACCCTTGGCCTTGACCCGTTCGTAGAACGCCTTGAACTGGTAGCGCGGGTCTGTCGGCGCGTGGAAGGTGACGATGATCGGTGCCTGGATCGCCGCCGGCAGGAAGCTGCGCAGGCCCAGTTCGGCCATGCCGTCCAGCAGCACCTGGCAATTGTTGGCATAGCGTCGCAGGCGCGCGGGCAGGCCGCCGTCTTCGTGGTATTGCAGCAGCGCTTCGTGCAGCGCGGCGACCACGTGGGTCGGTGGGGTGAAGCGCCACTGGCCGGTCCTGGCCATGTACTCGTGCTGCTCGAACAGGTCCAGCGCCAGGGAGTGGCAGTTGCCTTGGGCGGCGCCCAGCGCGTGTTTTTCAGCGAAGACAAAGCCCATGCCCGGCACGCCTTCCAGGCACTTGCCCGAGGCGGCGATGAGGGCGTCGAACGGTACTTCGCGGGCATCGATCGGCAGCGCGCCGAAGGAACTCATCGCGTCGACGATCAGGCGCTTGCCATGCTCTTTGACCACCTGGGCGATCTGCGGCAGCGGGTTGAGCAGGCCGGTACTGGTTTCGCAATGGACCAACGCGACGTGAGTGATGGCCGGGTCGGCGTGCAGCAGGCGGTCGACGTCGGCGGCGGTGGTGGGTTCGTCCTCGGCGATTTCAAAGGTGCTGAAATCGCGGCCGAGCACTTCGCAGATCTTCGCCAGGCGCTTGCCATAGGCGCCGTTGATCAGCACCAACACCTTGCCGTTGCGTGGCACCAGGGTGCCGATGGCTGCTTCGACGGCGAAGGTGCCGCTGCCTTGCAACGGCACGCAATGGTGAGTGGCGGCGCCGTTGAGGATCGCCAGCAGTTGCGAGCAGACGCTGGCGGTCAGTTGATTGAAGCGCTCATCCCATGAACCCCAGTCCACCAGCATTGCCTGGCGGGTGCGGGCAGAGGTGGTCAGGGGGCCTGGGGTCAGCAGGATCGGCGCGGCGCTGCTCATTTCAAGTCCTCGCAAAGTGTTCGGGGTGGACGTTACGGCGCCTAAATTGCAGTTTGGCTTGTCATCAATCAAATTGTTTGTTGTTATGCGAGCTATCAGTCAGGCCGATAGAAAGGTCACTCAACATGAATTTGTTCCAACTGCGCGCATTCGACGCAGTGGCCCGCGAGGGCAGCTTTACCTGCGCGGCGGCGCGGTTGTTCATCAGCCAGCCGGCGGTGACCGGGCACATCAAGGCCCTTGAAGAGCACTACCAGATCCCCTTGTTGCGCCGCACCGCGCGGCGCGTCGAGTTGACCGAAGAGGGGACACGCCTGGCAGCGATCACCCGGGCGATCTTTGGCCTGGTGGACGAAGCCCAGGCCCTGCTGGAGGCCAATCGGCAGTTGCTCAGCGGGCGCCTCGAAGTGGCGGCCGATGGCCCGCACCTGGTGATGCCGATGATCGCCAGCCTGCGCGCGCGCTACCCAGGGATCACCGTGAACCTGCGCCTGGGCAATGCCCAGGAAACCCTGGCAGCGCTGCTGTCCGAGCATGCGGATGTGGCGGTGCTCACCGAAGTCGAACCACGCAACGGTCTGCACTTGCAGGCGCTGGGCGAATCGAGGATCTGCGCGTTGGTGCCGGCCGGCCACCCGTGGGCGATGCTGGCCCAGGGCATTCAGTTGGAGCAATTGCACGAGGTGATCATGGTGCTGCGCGAGCCGGGCTCCATTACCCGGCGCACCTTCGATCACGCCTGCCTCGGCGCCGGGGTGCAGCCGAAAGTGCTGCTGGAGCTGGACAGCCGTGAAGCGGTGACCGAAGCCGTTGCCGCCGAGTTGGGGGTTGGCGTGGTGTCCTCGATGGAGGTCAGCCCGGACCCGCGCGTGTGTGCGCTGCCGATCCACGGGCAGGGGCTGCTCAACCGACACATGTTGGGGTGCATGGAGCGCCGTCGGTCGCTGCGTTTGATTCAGGCGTTTTTCGAGCTGGCGCCGTGAAGGTTTTTTGGTGGAACGTTGCGTTTTTGCCCTATAAACTCTGCCCCCAAAGCGCCGGCCAGTAGACGTCTCGGCGCGATGGATGAGGAAGAGAGCAAGTCATGGGCGCACAGTGGAAAGTCAAACATAAAGAAGCGGCAGCCAATGCCAAGGGCAAGATCTTCGGCAAACTGGTGAAAGAGATCACCATCGCTGCCCGTAACGGTGCCGACACCGCGACCAACGCCCACTTGCGTCTGGTGGTGGAGCAGGCCAAAAAAGCCTCGATGCCCAAGGAAACCCTGGACCGCGCCATCAAGAAAGGCGCCGGTCTGCTCGGGGAAACCGTGCAGTACCACCGCGTGACCTACGAAGGGTTCGCCCCGCATCAGGTGCCGCTGATCGTTGAGTGCGTGACCGACAACATCAACCGCACCGTGGCGGAAATCCGCGTGGCGTTCCGCAAGGGCCAACTGGGCGCTTCCGGCTCCGTGGCCTGGGACTTCAACCACGTCGGCCTGATCGAAGCCGCGCCGGACAGCCCGGACGCCGATCCTGAAATGGCGGCCATTGAAGCCGGCGCCCAGGATTTCGAAGAGGGCGAAGAAGAGGGCACCACCCTGTTCATCACCGAAACCACCGACCTCGACGCCGTGCAGAAAGCGCTGCCGGAGCAGGGTTTTACCGTGCTGTCGGCCAAACTGGGCTATATCGCGAAGAACCCGGTGACGGGGTTGACCGACGAGCAGATGGCTGAAGTCGAAGCCTTCCTCGAAGGCCTGGACAACCATGACGACGTGCAGGATATGTTCGTCGGCCTGGCCGGCTGATCCATGCCTGAATAAACGCGCTCAAAACTGTGGGAGGGGGCTTGCTTCCGATAGCGGTGTGTCAGTCAACGATGATGTTGAATGGGC
The DNA here is from genome assembly GCF_024519615.1 of Pseudomonas sp. Pse79. Lineage (NCBI taxonomy): Bacteria > Pseudomonadati > Pseudomonadota > Gammaproteobacteria > Pseudomonadales > Pseudomonadaceae > Pseudomonas > Pseudomonas sp. Pse79. The sequence continues at coordinate 194,555 of NZ_JALJRR010000008.1, read as the reverse complement.
CACAGCCATCGGGAGCAAGCCCCTTCCCACGTTGGGTTCAGTGCTGTGGAATAGATTGCAGTAGCGCTTCGACTTCCTCGAAGCCCGGCCGCGCCAGCACTTCGGGCTGACAGCAGCGCGCCTGCAAGCTTTCCAGGATCTGGCGTGTGGTGTCGCTCAAGCCTACGTCGATCCGCTGCAACAACTCCCCGAGCAACACTCCGAACGCACGCACTTCAATGCGTTGCAGTGCCCGGGTTTCTACGGTGTCGGCGGTGGCATGGAACGACGCCGCGCCGAAATCCCCGAGCAAGCAGTCGCCCGCCGCGTTCCACAGAATATTGTGGCCGTACAGGTCGCCATGGGTGATGCCATGGCGGTGCAGGTGCGCGCCCACCGAGGCGATGCCGCGAGCCATGCGCAATGCCACCGCGAGGCTGAAGCGGGTAGCCGGTTCGTAGATGTCGCGGGTGCAGGACGCCAGGCTCGGCAGGGCGGCGAGGTTGCGGTAGCTCGGCTCGATCAGGTCCATCACCAGCGCGGCCTGGTCGTCGGGGTGGCCAACCACGCGGCCTTCCACCTTGATCAGGTTGGGGTGCAGCCCGGCGGCAATGCATGCCTGCATTTCGTGCAGCGGTGAGCCGTCGCTGGTGATGCTGCCCTTGTACAGCTTGACCGCCACCGGCTTGGCCGAGGGCTGCCAGAGCGCCTTGCGGATCACCCCGGAGGCGCCTTCCCCGAGCACCTCGGCCAGTTCCAGCGCCGACCATGGAATGTCGGGCGTCGCATCGTCGGCGGCCACGTCCGCCGCCGTTTCCACCGGGTTGCCGGCGTAGGCCAGCCAGGTCAGGCTGGGCAGCGCCAGGAGCCAATCGGGCAGGCCGGTGAGGCGGTTGGAGGCGATGCGGATCAGCTCCAGGTTGTGACAATTGGCCAGGCTTGGCGGCAGGTGCGCCAGGTGGTTGCCGGCCAGCATCAGTTTTTGCAGCAGCGGCCGCTCGCCCAATTCGTCGGGCAGTTGGCTGATGCAGTTATCGGTGAGGATCAACCAGCGCAACAGCGGCGGCAACGCGGCGGCCGGCACGTGGCGGATGCGGTTGGCCTTGAAGCCGATCATGCTCAGCTTTGCGCATTGGCCCAGGCAGGCCGGCAGTTCGGTAAAGGCGTTGTCCGAGCAGAACAACACACGCAGGTGCGGCAGGCGATGCAGGTCGTCGGGCAGGCTGCTCAGGGCGTTGCCGCTGAGGTTGAGGATTTCCAGTGAGTCGGCCAGTTCGAAGATTTCCCGGGGGAATTCGGTCAGCCCACAGGACAGGTCCAGGCGCTGGATGCCGGCCAATTGGCCGGCCTTGAGTTGGGCGAGGGTATTCATGAACGGCGCGGTCACTCGGCAAGGGGGCGTAAAAAGGCGCTCATGATACCGGGTCGGGCGTGTGTTGCGGGCGGACCGCCTGCAATTGGTTCAGGCGACTGGCGGTGCGCGCCAGATCGATGGCCTGGCCGCTCAAGGCCTGCTCCAGCGGGTGCGCGCCGATCAGGATCAGCTGTTTATCCTGGTCGTAGAGCACGTCCACCAGGTTGATAAAGCGCTGTTGCACGGCGATCGGACAGTCTGCCAGATGCGGTAGCCCGTCGATGATCCACTCGTCGAAGTCCTGGCACAGCAGCAGGTAATCCATCACCGCCGTGAGTTGTTCGCAGAGGTCATGGAAGGTGAAGGCGATGCGCCGTGCCTGCTGGCTGCGGCAGCGCAACTGGCGGTTGCCGACCGTCAGCACCTGCGCCGGGCAATCCGTGGCCGGCAGCCCGAGCGCGGTTCGCTGCGCCGGTGTCCCCGGCCACACGTACCGACCGCTGCTGAAGCGCTGTTCGGCATGGGCCTGGGGCAGGCTGCGGAAGTCCTTGGGCGAGCTGACTTCCAGCACGTCCATGCGCGCTGCGATCAGGTCGATCACCGGCTTGAATCGCTCGTGGTACAGCGGGTTGGGCAACAGCCCTTGCGGCGGATAATTGGACGTCACCAGCACCAGGACGCGACGTTGGAACAACGCCTTGAACAGGCGGTTGATCAGCATCGCATCGCCGATATCGTGGACATGGAATTCGTCGAAACACAGCACGCGGCAGCCGTCCAGCAGCGCATCCAGGGTCACCGCCAGTGCGTCGTGGTGCTGACGGTGGGCGAACATGCCCCGGTGCAGGCGGGCGAAAAAATCATGGAAATGCACGCGTTGTTTTTCGGCGATCGGCAATGCCTGGAAAAACCCGTCCAGCAGCCAACTTTTGCCGCGCCCCACCGGCCCGTGCAAATACAGGCTGCGGGTGGGCTGGCCGGCGAGCAGGTGGTGGGTCTCGCGCGCCATCGCCGCAATCGCCCGGGCCTGTGCGGCGCTGAGGGTATAGCCGTGCTGCTCGGCCTTGGTCTGAAAGAAGGTGGGGATGGGGGAGTCGTCGTGGGTGGGGTGTTTTTTACCGAGCAAACGACGGATCAGGGAACGCGGCGCCAAGGGGAGTCACTCTGTGTGCGGTGGTCGCTCACTTTAGGGCGACAATCGGGATTTGACCAATAGCGAAGCGCGCCGCCAGCCATCTCGAAAACGCATGGCCTTTACGGGGCGTGGGCTTCAGAACTGCAGCAGCGGCGTGGTCGGCAGCCCCTGCGGGCTGACCATTGCGTAGTTGTACCCGCCGCCGGACCAGTACTCGGCGAGCAAACCATCGGCGCTGCGGCTGCCGCGGGGCAGGAAGTTATTTTCCGGGCCCGGCGGGCGGATGTAGAAACTGATGTGCCGGCCTTGCCGATCCTCGTACAGCACCATCGCCGCCGCGCCTTGTTCAGTGCTGAGCAAGCGCCCGCTGACAGGGCTGAAACCCGCCTGGCTCAAGTCGGGCAGACGCTGGGCCTGGTTGAAATAGCGGTCGAGCCAGGTTTGCATCGTGGCGTTGCCCTGGGCGTGATAGTCGGCGGGCAGCACACCGTCCTGGGCAAACAGGCGGTAAGCCTGCATGGCATCGGCCATGGGCAGCATGGGCGGTTGCGTGGCTTCGCGCGCCTGCCAGCCACCCAGGCCGCCGAGGCTGACCGCCATCAGCAACACCGCCGCCGTGGCGAAATGGCGGCGCGACTGCTGCTTGATGCGCTGGCGGATCAGCGCCGGGTCCAGGGCCGGGTTGGCTGGCTGCTGCAACGCGCCACTCAAGGCAGCGCGCAATACGTGCGCGTCCTGCTGCCAGGCATGCACCTGGGCGGCGACCTCGGGGTGGGCGGCCAAGTAGGTTTCCAGCACGCGTCGATCGCTCTCCGGCAGTTGCTGGTCGACGTAGGCATGCAAATCGCGTTCGCTGGGGGGCAGGCTGATCATTTGAGTATCCGCAGGGAAGGGCTGGTCATTTCGCCATCGCTGAGTTGACGCAGGGCTTGGCGCGCCCTGGACAGACGCGACATCACAGTGCCGATGGGCACGTCAAGAATCTGCGCGACTTCCTTGTAGCTCAAGCCTTCGACCGACACCCACAACAGCAGGGCGCGCTGTTCGCTGTTGAGCCGGTCGAAGGCTTGCAGGGTCGACTGGGCGATTACCGTGCGTTCGACCGACGGCTGCACATCGTCGCGGCCGGTGAAGAACTCGAGCATGCGCGCATAGCGCCGGGTGCGCCGATGGGCATCGAGGAACTGCCGGTAGAGGATCGAGAACAGCCAGGCGCGCAGGTCGCCGTCGACGGTTTTGTCGGCCCAGCGGGTGATCGCCCGTTCCAGGGTCGATTGCACCAGGTCGTCGGCGCTGCTGGCGTTACGGCTCAGGGACAGGGCAAAGCGCCGCAGCCTGGGGATGAGTTCACGTAACTGTTCGTCGAGTTCATGCATGGGGAGTCGAGTCTAACCGGTTGTGTGCAGGTAGACGCTGCTCCCTGTAGGTTATTCCACTCGCGATGAAAAGAAACTTTACGCGTGTCGGTGAGAAGTTTCTGTAAAGCCTGAGCGCCTGTAATCGCGGGCTCGTACCTCAATCCACCCTCGTACCTGCCAGCCATTTTTCGGCAGTCAACCGATGAGGGTGTATCCATGATGTTTTCACCGACCGAAAAACCGCTTTTTTCCCCGCCCATGCTGGCGCCTCTGCCTGTCCTGCAGCGCGCCTTGCTTGAACAATGGGGCTTTGGCCCATCGACCCCGCCGAGCGCCGCCTGTATCCACCACGCCATCGAAGCGCAAGCGGCGCTGGCACCGCATGCGACGGCGGCAGTGTGTGCGGGGCAGCGCATCAGTTATGAACAACTCAACCGCCAAGCCAATCGTTTGGCCGCGGGCTTGATCGAGCAGGGCGTCAAACGCGGCGACACTGTGGCGCTGTTCGTCGAGCGTTCGATCCCCATGCTGGTGGGCCTGTTGGCCGTGTTGAAGGTCGGCGCCGCGTATGTGCCGCAGGACGCCAGAATCGTCCCGCCCCTGCAACTGGCCATGGTCCTCGAGTCATTGACCAGCCCGCTGATCCTGACCCTGTCGCACCTGGCGGATCGCATCCCGTCAGACGCCGCCCATCGCAGCTTGTGCCTGGACACGTTCCTGGCCGAAGTGCCCTGGATCACCCAGGACAATAAGCCGGTGGGCGCCGTCGTCGACACCCACGACTTGTGTTTCGTGCTGTTCACGTCCGGCACCACGGGGCGCCCCAACGGCGTGTGTGTCAGTCACCGTAACGTATGCAACATCCTGTTGACGCAGCCCGGGCGGATGGGCATGGCGCCGGGCCGCAACGTCGGGCAGATCCTCAATATCGGCTTCGACATGGCGGCCTGGGAAATACTCGGCTGCCTGGCCCATGGCGCGACGTTGCTGATTCGCGGCAAAGCCATTGCGCAGACCGCTGCACAGTGCCATGTGTTGATCGCAACCCCTTCGATCCTGGCCGGCCTCGATCCTCGGCAGTGCCCCGATCTCCAGGTGGTCGCGGTCGCCGGAGAACCCTGTTCCCAGGCCCTGGCCGAGCGTTGGGCGGCGTATTGCACGTTCTACAACGGCTGCGGCCCCACCGAAACCACCATCGTCAATACGCTGCATCGGCATGTGCCTGGCACCCCATTGACCATCGGCCAGCCGACCCCCAACAACAGCGTGTATGTGCTCGACGAACAGGGCCGCCCCTGTGAGGCGGGGAAAGCCGGGGAAATGTGGGCGGGCGGCGCCGGGGTAACGGCGGGTTATCTGAACAACCGCGCATTGACCCACGAACGGTACCGCCCGGACCCCTTTGTGGGCGGCGACGCCATGATGTTCCGCACACGCGACCTGGGACGCTGGACGGCCGACGGGCAACTCGAGCACCTGGGGCGCGTCGATGACCAAGTGAAAGTCCGCGGGTTCCGGGTAGAGCTGGACGCGGTGTCCAGCGCCCTGGAAGCCGGCGATGGCTGCACGCGGGCCGTCACGCTAAAACTCGACAGCCGCACCTTGGTCGCCTTTGTTTCGCCGGCCAGCGCCGATGTGGCGTCCTGCCGACGCCAATGCGAGCAGCGCCTGGCCTACTACTGCGTGCCGGCGCTGATCGACGCAGTGGAGCATTTTCCACTGACCGCCCGCGGCAAGATCGACAAGGCGCTGTTGCTGCAACGGGCGCGTGAAAGGTGGGTGGCCGTGCAGGCGTTCGCGGTGCAGGAGCCCGGCCATGCTTGATGCCCTGAGCCAAACCGTGGTGCCGCCCAAACCGGCGCTTTGGCGGCGCTGGACGGCGTTGCCGGTGTTTTCCTACTACAACCGCCTGGCGGCGTTGGTGTTGCTCAGCAACCTGGCGTTTGCGGTGCTGGGCGTCGGCCTGCAGGGCGTCAGCACCCAGACGTTGTCGTCGCTGGTGCTGATCAACCTGTCGCTGGCCATCCTGATTCGCCAGCAATACCTGATCAATGCGTTGTTCTGGCTGGCGACGCGCATCCCCGTCACCTGGCCGCTGCGTGTGCGGCGCAGCGCGGCCAAGGTGTACCACGTCGGCGGGCTGCACAGTGGCGCGGCCCTGGCGGCCACGGGCTGGTTCGCGGGGTGGGTCGGTGTGCAGGCCACGGACTATCTGCAGCGGCCGGGCAGCGTTTCGTTCGCTGGGTTGTGGCTTGGCGCGACGCTGCTCGGCGTGTTGCTGTTGATGGTGGGCATGGCGCAACCGCGCATCCGGGGGCGATTTCACAATGGCTTCGAGCGGGTTCATCGGTTTGCGGGGTGGGCCGCGTTGCTGTTGTTTTGGGTGCTGACCTTGCTGGCGTCCGTCGAACGCGGTGCGAGCCTGCTGCACAGTGGCGCGTTCTGGATGCTGGTGCTGTTGACGCTGAGCATCGCGCTGCCCTGGCTGCGGCTGCGCAAGGTCGCCGTTGAGCACACGCGGCCTTCCGGGCATGCGGTGATTACGCGCTTTACCCACACCACGCCATTCGCCGGTTCGTCGACCGCGATCAGCCGACATCCGCTGTTGGAGTGGCACTCGTTTGCCAACATCCCCACACCGGGCCAAACCGGGTTTCGGCTGACCATTTCCCGCGCCGGGGATTGGACGGGGCGGTTTATCGAGGACCTGCCGCGCCATGTGTGGGTCAAGGGCATCACCACCGCTGGCGTGGCCCATGTGGAAACCCTGTTCAAGTCGGTGGTGTACGTCGCCACCGGCAGCGGGATCGGCCCGGTCATGCCGCATTTACTTGCGGCGCGGCTGCCGATCCAGCTGATCTGGTCGACCCGCAGCCCGCGCAAGACCTACGGCGACGAATGGGTCGACGAGATCCTGGGTGCCCAGCCCGACGCGTTGATCTGGGACACCGATGAGCGCGGCAAACCTGACCTGGTGCAGTTGGCCTACGGCGCCGTGCAAGCCTGTGGCGCGGAGGCTGTGATCTGTATCGCCAACCAACGACTGACGCAGCAGGTCGTGCAAGAGCTGGAAGCCCGGGGGATACCCGCCTATGGCGCGATCTGGGATTCGTGAAGCGTGTGTGTTCATTAAACGATATCAATCAATGGAGGTGCCTATGAATGTAGTGATCGAGCGTCAGGGTCGGGTGGTCCTGGTCAGGCTCAATCGTCCCCAGGTCAAGAATGCGCTGAACTCGGCGCTGATGACCGAGCTGGTTTCTTGTCTGGAGGCCCTGGACCAGGACCCTCAGGTCGGGTGTTTTGTCATCACCGGCGGTGCACAGTATTTTGCCGCCGGAGCCGATATCAAGGAGATGAGCGGCAAGACCTATCAGGACATGCTCAACGAGGATTACTTCGTCGGCTGGGAGGCATTTACCCGCTTGCGCACGCCGACCATCGCCGCCGTCAACGGTTACGCCTTCGGCGGAGGGTGCGAACTGGCGCTGATGTGCGACATGATCTTTGCCGCCGATAGCGCCACCTTTGCCCAGCCGGAGATCAAGCTCGGCGTGATCCCTGGCATGGGGGCGACCCAACGTCTGACAGGCTTGATCGGCAAGGCCAAGACCATGGATCTGGTGCTGACCGGGCGGCCGATGACGGCTCATGAGGCTGAACAGGCCGGGTTGGTGTCGCGTGTCTATCCGGCGGCGAGCTTGCTGGAGCAGACGCTGGCAGTGGCCGCGCAAATCGCCGGTTTTTCTCGCCTGGCCACCCGGGCGGCGCGCGAGGCGGTCGAGCAATCCCTGCAGCTCGGGCTGCACGAGGGCGTGCGGCTGGAACGCCGACTGTTCCACAGTCTGTTCGCCACGCCCGATCAGCAGGAGGGCATGCAGGCGTTTCTCGACAAGCGACCGGCCGCGTTTAATCGGGTGTAGGAGGGCCAAGGACTCGGCGCTGGGCTGCTCTGAAAAAAAACTACAGTGAAGGAGGAATAAACCTACATGGGATTCGTCTCATAGCTCAATTTCCCCTTGGCCATGTGCCCTGGAGCTTTTCATGGTAGATCACTCATCACCGCCCCGTCCGCCACTCAGCACGGCCAGCCTGGCGATCAGGCTGGCGTGTATCGGTGGCGTGGTAGCGGCTGTCGCCGGGGCGTTTGCCTACGTCAACGGCACCTTCGACCCACAACGCCTGCAGCCCAAAACCCTGGTCAATGCCCTGGAAACCAATAACGGCATCCACCCGGGGTTTCGGCGCAACCATGCCAAGGGCGTATGTGTCGCGGGGTACTTCGAGAGCAGCGCCGAGGCGCGTGCCTACTCCAGTGCCCAGGTATTCAATGCGGCCAGGACCCCATTGATCGGCCGGTTTGCCTTGCCCAGCGGTAACCCCTACGCGCCGGACAGCAGTGTGCCGATCCGCAGTTTTGCCGTGCAATTCAGCCAGGCCAACGGCCAGCAGTGGCGCACCGGGATGAACAGCATGCCGGTGTTTCCGGTGGGCACCCCCGAGGCGTTCTACCAACTGCTCAAGGCCGGCGCGCCCGATCCGGCCACCGGCAAGCCCAACCCGGCGAATATGCCGGCGTTCTTTGCGGCCCATCCCGAGGCCGCGCCGTTCCTGGCGTGGGTCAAGACGGCCAAGCCATCCGCCAGCTATGCGACGGAAACCTACAACGGCATCAACGCGTTTTTCCTGGTGGGCGCCGATGGCAAGCGCCAGGCCGTGCGTTGGGCGGTTGTCGCGCAAAGCCAGGATGCTGTGGGCGATACCGCGCCAGCCGGCAGTGACTTCCTGGAAAAAGACCTGGTGCAACGCCTGGCTTCCGGACCGCTGCGTTGGCAGTTGAACCTGACCCTGGCCAACCCCGGCGATCCGCTCGACGATGCAAGCAAACCCTGGATCGGCGAACACAAAATACTCAACGCCGGCACCCTGGTGCTGCAAAGCAGCCAAGCGCAAGCAGACGGCGATTGCCGCGACATCAACTTCGATCCGCTGATTCTGCCAAGCGGCATCGAGGCTTCGAATGACCCGCTATTGGCCGCGCGTTCGGCCGCCTATGCCAGTTCCTACCTGCGCCGCGCCGCAGAAGTCAGCCCGTTGCACCGCACCCCTCAGGAGTCGAAGCCATGAATGCCCAACCACGGTTTTTCGCCCCCCTGGCACGCCTGCTGCACTGGCTGATGGCGCTGATGATCATCGCCATGCTGTTTATCGGCGCGGGCCTGGCAGCGTCGGTTTCCGAACGGCATGAATGGTTGATCCACCTGCACAAACCGCTGGGTATCGCGATCCTGGCGTTGGTGATCGTGCGTTTGGCGGTGCGTTTTTCCACGCGCCAACCGCCGTTGCCTGGCGATTTGCCGCGATGGCAAGTGTTGGCGGCCAAGGCTTCCCATTGGCTGCTGTATGCCTTGATGCTGGTGTTGCCGCTGCTCGGCTGGGCGATGATTTCGGCGGCGGGCGACCCGGTGATGCTCAGCCATTCGGTGCAACTGCCGGCGCTGGTGTCGGCCAACGCACCGCTGTTCGCGGTGCTGCGCAAGGCCCATGGCTATCTTGCCTACGTGCTGTTTTTCACGGTGTTGTTGCACCTGGCGGCGGCGCTGTTCCATGGGTTGATTCGCCGTGACGGCGTGCTGCAGAGCATGACGGGCACCCAGGACTGAGGCCCGCGCTTGATCCGTGTGGCGAGCACGCTCGCCACATTCAGCGCAACAGGCTGACGATATCGGCCACGCTGCTCAACACATCCTTGCCCAACTGCATCGAGCGTTTGCCCGACCAGCCGGTGTTCGGGTTGGGCGCGTCGTCGTTGTCCTTGAAGGGCATCTCCAGGGTCAGCGACAGGCAGTCGTACTTCTCACCGACGGCATTGCAGGCCAGGGTCATATTGGCTTCGCCCGGCAGGTCGCGGGTGTAGCCGTGGGTGGTCTGGAAGTCACGGGTCAAGGCGCTCAGGTGGCTGCGAAAGTGCTTTTCCAGGGCTTCGATACGCGGGGTGTAACCGGGGTTGCCTTCGCAGGCGGCGGCGAATACGTAGGGGATTTCTTCGTCACCGTGGATATCGAGGAACAGGTCGACGCCATACTTTTCCATTTGCGTCTGGACGAACAGCACTTCCGGGCTGATCTCCTGGCTGGCGCTCTGCCAGGCGCGATTGAGGTCCTGGCCCATGGCGTTGGTGCGCAGGTGGCCGTGAAACGCGCCGTCGGGGTTCATGTTCGGCACCAGGTACAGGTCGGCGACGGCCAACAGCTTTTTCAGCTCGGCGTCGCCGTCCTGTTGCAGGCGTTCGATGATGCCTTCCATAAACCATTCGGCCATGTGCTCGCCGGGGTGCTGCTGGGCGATGATCCACACCTTGCGCCGACCTTCGCCACCTTTGCCACGGCGCAACAGTTGGATATCGCGGCCTTCGACACTTTTACCGGTGGCCAGCAAGCGGGTGCCCGCATGGTTCAGCGCCTGGTCGATGAGCCAGTCGTGGCGCTCGCGGCTGTAGGGTTCGAAGTAGGCAAACCAGGCGTGTTTCTCACGGGTTTCGAGACTGATGTGCAGGGTTTCGCCGTCGAAACGCGTAGGCACCCGAAACCAATTGACATGGTCATACGACGCCACGGCGTTGTAGCCGCTCCAGGCGTGTTTATAGGACGATTGCCCGGCATTGCTCAGGCGGAAGGTGTGGGTGTGGCCCACGTGCATGCCTTCGGCCTTGAAGTGGAACCATTGGAAATGGTGACTGCGGGTATCGGGTTTGATTGCCAGCAACAAGTGATAGGCATCGCTGGCATCCAGAACCTGGATGTTGCCGCTGTCGAAGTTGGTGCTGATTTTGATGGAGGTCAAGGCCACGGTCATAGTCTGGCTGCCTGAGTATGAGTGTTGTGGCGGTTATCTTACACAGAGGCCGGGCAAAATCCGGATGCAAAATTGTTGCGGGAGGAGGGGGGCGTCATCCTTGACGCCGCAGCAGCTTAGAATCTATGAGATTGATTCTCAAGTGCTATTTCGCAAAGGTCTGAGCCAGAGCGGTCGCCCGACTTTCTTTTGACGATGGTCTTTTGCTATCATGCGTGCCATCAAGCAACACACAGTCTTCATTAGCCTGAAGCCAAGCCAGAAACACTGGCAAAAAAAAGACCCGGCCAAAGAGCCGGGTCAAAAACCGTGATTAGCCTGATGAGGAGATATTCCAAGAGTCCGACCTAAGGTCCCTTGGTCTATCGACTGATCTCGCGATCAGCTTGATCCAATAATAATCATTATCATTTGCAAGTCAAATGTTTTTATCCGTGGGATAGAAATATTTTTCTTTCGCGTGGCTCATGCACCGTCCTGAGCCTGCGGCGCCTGCAACGATCGCTCCACCATCGCCTTCGCCATATCAATCAAATACACCACTGAAAATGCCAGGTCACGCTGGTTGCCTTGATGGCTGCTCGCCGATTCGTAGGCTGTGGCAGCCGCGCTGCGTAACAGGTCCGAGGCATGCACCAGGGCTTCCTCCGGGCTGACACCGGGCTTGATGCTGAAGAAGGCGTCGTTCGGGGCCGAGGCGCACATCTCTTCTTTCAAATAGTAATCCAGCGCACGTTGGGCGGCGCCGCTGCTGCGCATGTCGAGCAGCTCATGGGATTCGGGTTCGCAGGGCAGGCGATACGGGCTTGTCGTCATAGGGCGGTACTCGGGTTGGGTGTCGAAACGCTGATACCCGATGATAGTACGTATCGTATTTATGTCGTTTTATGGATTACTACAAACTGTTTATTGCCCTGAAAAATACGCGACGTATTGTCAGGCCCCATGGATAAATGGATCGCGTTGGTCAGGGCCAACATGAAAGACCGCAAGGTCACGCAGGATGAACTGGCCGAACGCCTGGGCATGTCCCAGGGCGGTGTCGGGCATTGGCTGAACAAGCGCCGGGTGCCAAGCCTGGCGGACATGAACCGGGTGCTGGAGGCGCTGGGGCTGGGCTCCCTGGAAGTCGCGCTGGATATTCGTCGCAAGGCCGATGCGCTGCCGGTTGGGCCACCACACTACAACCCGTACTTCCGCTACCCGGTCAGCGATTGGAAAGGCGTGTGCGAACTTCGCGAAGAGCGCCCGGCCTACGGCGCGGCGCGCTTCGAACTGACGGACTACCATGCCCGGGGCGAGGCTTACTGGCTGCCCGTGGTCGGCGACGCGATGACCGCGCCCAGTGGCCTGAGCATCGGTGCCGGGATGATGATCCTGGTGGACCCGGCCATCGATGCCGAACCCGGCAAGCTGGTGGTCGCGCAGTGGGCGCACAGCCCGCAGGCGACCTTCCGCCAGTTGCGCGAAGAGAGCGGCCAGCTGTACCTGGTGCCGCTCAATCCGACTTACCCCAAGCGCCTGTTCAGCGACGATTGCCGCATCCTCGGCGTCGTCGTGCAGGCCACGGCGAAGTTCTAGTCCGCGGGTTCAAGCTCGACCAGCGCGCAACCTTCGGCAACCATTTCGCCTTCCTGGCAGAACAGTGCCTTGACCACGCCGGCCTGGGGCGCGCGGATGCTGTGTTCCATCTTCATCGCCTCCAGCACCACCAACTGCGTGCCGGCTTCGACGGTCTGGCCGATGTCCACCAGCACCCGCACGATGCTGCCGTTCATCGGCGCGGTGAGGCCGCCTTGGTGGGATTGGTTGGCTTCGACCGCCGCAATCGGATCGAACAGGCTGACGGCATGCATGTCGCCCTCCCAGCGCAGGAACAGCGTGCCTGCGCTACGCACGGCCAGATGGGCACGGCGCACGCCCTGATGGTCGATCAGCAGCTGTTCGCCTTGCAGTCGCGGCGTGTGTTGCGCCAACGTCACCAGGCGATCCTGGCCGTTGCAGCTCAAGTGCAGCGAGACTTCGGCGGGCAGCCCTGCGCGAAAGCCGCGAGTGTCTGCCCACGGCCCGTCGCCGGCCGGCAGGCTCTGCATGAAGGCCGAACCCGCGGCCTGCCAGAATTCGTCGCTCAACGCTCCGGGCACCGGCAGCAGTTCGTCCTGATAGCGCGGAATAAAGCCGGTATCCAGCTCGGCGGCGGCAAACGCCGGATGGGCGATGATACGTCGCACAAAGCCCAGGTTGGTCTTGAGTCCGCCGACGGCGAACTCGTCGAGCATGCTCAACAGCCGCAGCCGCGCTTGTTCGCGGTCCTCGCCCCAGGCAATCAGCTTGCCGAGCATCGGGTCGTAGAAGGGCGAAACGCTGTCGCCTTGCTCGACGCCGCTGTCCACGCGGCGGCCCGGGCCGGGTGCGGATTCGCGGTACAGCGTCAGGTGGCCGGTCGCGGGGAGGAAATCATTGGCCGGGTCTTCGGCATACAAGCGTACCTCGATCGCATGGCCGATCAACGGCACCTGCGCCTGGGTGATCGGCAGCGCTTCGCCCTGGGCCACGCGAATCTGCCAGGCCACCAGGTCGAGGCCGGTAATCGCCTCGGTCACCGGGTGCTCCACTTGCAGCCGCGTGTTCATCTCCATAAAGAAAAACTCGCCACGGGCATCCAGCAAAAACTCCACCGTGCCCGCGCCCACATAACCGATGGCCTGGGCCGCACGCACCGCGGCTTCACCCATCGCCCGGCGCTGGTCGGCGCTCAAGCCGGGCGCCGGGGCTTCCTCGACGACTTTTTGGTGGCGCCGCTGGATCGAACAATCGCGCTCGTTGAGGTACAGGCAGTGCCCCTGCTGATCGGCAAATACCTGGATCTCCACATGGCGTGGCTTGAGTAAGTACTTCTCCACCAGCATCTGCGCGTTACCGAAGGACGACAGCGCCTCACGCTGGGCGGAAGCCAGGGCTTCGGCCAGTTGACTGACGTCCTCGACCACTTTCATGCCCTTGCCGCCGCCACCGGCCGTGGCCTTGAGCAGCACCGGGTAGCCGATGCGCGCGCAGGCGGCGCGGAAGGTGTCCAGGTCCTGAGCTTCGCCGTGGTAGCCCGGCACCAGCGGCACGCCGGCGGTTTCCATCAGTGACTTGGCGGCGGATTTGCTGCCCATGGCGTCGATTGCCGAGGCGGGCGGGCCGAGGAAGATCAGCCCGGCCGCCTCGACGGCACGGGCAAAACCGGCGTTTTCGGAAAGGAAGCCGTAGCCCGGATGAATCGCCTGGGCGCCGCTGGCCTGGGCGGCGGCGATCAGTTTGTCGATTTGCAGGTAACTGTCGGTCGCTTTGCTGCCGCCCAGGTCGACGCGGATATCGGCTTCGCGGCTATGGCGCGCATCGCGATCGGTGGCGCTGTGGACCGCCACGGTGGTCAACCCCATCGCCTTGGCGGTACGCATCACGCGGCAGGCAATTTCGCCACGGTTGGCCACCAGTATCGTGGTCAGTGTGCTCATGAGCGTGGCTCCTGCGACTGCCAGCTGGGTGGGCGTTTTTGCAGGAATGCGCGTAAACCTTCCTGGCCTTCGGCGCTGACGCGGATCCGGGCGATGGCATTTTCGCAATAGCGCCGCAGCGCCGGGGTGAGGGCGCCGTTACCGACTTCGCGCAGCAGATCCTTGCTTGCACGCATCGCTGCCGGGCTGTTTTGCAGGAGGTTGGCAATCCAGTGGTCGACCTGTTGATCCAGGGTTTCGGCCGGATAGCTTTCCGCCAGCAAGCCGATGTCGCGCGCGCGTTCGCCGCCAAAGCGTTCGGCCGTGAGCGCATAACGACGCGCCGCGCGTTCCCCGATGGCTTGCACCACAAACGGGCTGATCACCGCAGGCGCCAAACCGATGCGTACTTCCGACAGGCAGAACTGCGCGTCATCGGCCCCGATCGCCATGTCGCAGCAACTGATCAGGCCCAGCGCGCCACCGTAGGCTGCGCCTTGCACCACTGCCAGCGTCGGGATTTTCAGCTTGGCCAGGTTGTACATCAGCTCCGCCAGTTCGCGTGCGTCGTCGAGGTTGGTGGCGTAATCCAGTTCGGCCGACTGTTGCATCCAGGCCAGGTCGGCGCCGGCGCTGAAGTGTTTGCCGCGCCCGCGCAGGACCAGAAAGCGTAGCGACGCATTGCCCTGCACCTGGTCGAGGGCGATGATCAGTTCGCGGATCATCTCGGCGTTGAACGCGTTGTGCTTGGCTTCGCGACTGAGCCACAGCGTGGCGAAACCACGGCTGTCGGTGATCAGTTCGAGGGTGTTGAAATCGTTCATGGGGTACAGCTCCATTTACATGCGGAACACGCCGAAGCGGCTCGGCTCGATGGGGGCGTTCAGTGCGGCAGACAGGGCCAGGGCCAGCACGTCGCGGGTCTGCAACGGGTCGATGACGCCGTCATCCCACAGGCGTGCGCTGGAGTAATACGGGTGGCCCTGGGTTTCGTACTGGTCGAGGATCGGCTGTTTGATCGCCGCTTCCTCTTGCGCGCTGAAGCCGTTGCCGGCGCGTTCGGCCTGCTCGCGCTTGACCTGCACCAACACGCCGGCCGCCTGTTCGGCGCCCATCACGCCGATGCGCGCGTTGGGCCACATCCACAAAAAACGCGGGTCGTAGGCGCGGCCGCACATACCGTAGTTACCCGCGCCAAAACTGCCGCCGATGATCACGGTGAATTTCGGCACCTTGGCGCAGGCCACCGCCGTGACCAGCTTGGCGCCGTGCTTGGCGATACCGCCGGCCTCGTACTTCTGGCCGACCATAAAACCGGTGATGTTTTGCAGGAACAGCAACGGAATCCCGCGCTGACACGCAAGCTCGATAAAGTGCGCGCCTTTTTGCGCGGCTTCGGCGAACAGAATCCCGTTGTTGGCCAGGATCGCTATCGGGTAGCCGTGCAAGTGTGCAAAGCCGCAGACCAGGGTGGTGCCGAACAGCGCCTTGAACTCATCGAACACCGAGCCGTCCACCAGTCGCGCAATCACTTCGCGCACATCGAACGGCTGCTTGGCATCGGCCGGGATCACGCCGTACAACTCTTCGCCGCTGTACAGCGGCGCCACTGGCGTGCGTTGCAGCAACTGGCCTTGTTTGCGCCAGTTGAGGTTGGCCACGCTGCGCCGGGCCAGGGCCAGGGCGTGTTCATCGCTGTCGGCATAGTGGTCGGCCACGCCGGAGATCTTGCAGTGCACGTCGGCACCGCCGAGGTCTTCGGCGCTGACCACTTCGCCGGTGGCGGCCTTTACCAGCGGCGGGCCGGCGAGGAAGATGGTGGCTTGCTGGCGCACCATGATTGCTTCGTCCGCCATCGCCGGCACATAGGCGCCGCCGGCGGTACACGAGCCCATCACCACCGCAATCTGCGGGATGCCCTGGGCGCTCATGTTGGCCTGGTTGAAGAAGATCCGCCCGAAGTGCTCGCGGTCGGGGAAGACCTCATCCTGGCGCGGCAGGTTGGCGCCGCCGGAATCCACCAGGTAGATGCATGGCAGGCGGTTCTGTTCGGCGATGGTCTGCGCGCGCAGGTGTTTCTTGACCGTCAGCGGGTAGTAGGAGCCGCCTTTCACCGTGGCGTCGTTGGCGACGATCATGCATTCGACGCCTTCCACGCGGCCGATCCCGACAATCACCCCGGCGGCCGGCACGTCTTCGCCATACACCTGATGGGCGGCCAGTTGGCTGAGTTCCAGGAACGGCGATCCAGGGTCGAGCAAGCGGTTGATCCGCTCGCGTGGCAGCAGTTTGCCGCGCGAGGTGTGGCGCTCCTGGGCCTTGGCGCCGCCGCCTTGCTGCACCTGGGCGAGCAGGGTGTGCAGGGCGTCGACCTGTTGGCGCATCGCCGCGCTGTTGGCGGCGAACTCCGCCGAGCGCGGGTTGAGCTGGGTGTGCAAGGTGGCCATGGCGCGCTCCTTCAGCGGGTTTCGTTGAAGAGTTCGCGACCGATCAACATGCGCCGGATCTCACTGGTGCCGGCGCCGATTTCGTACAGCTTGGCGTCGCGCAGCAGGCGTCCAGCGGGGAATTCATTGATGTAGCCATTGCCGCCCAGGATCTGGATCGCGTCGAGGGCCATTTGCGTGGCGCGTTCGGCGCTGTAGAGGATCACCCCGGCCGCGTCCTTGCGCGTGGTTTCGCCGCGCTCGCAGGCCTGGGCCACCGCGTACAGGTAGGCGCGGCTGGCGTTGAGTTGGGTGTACATGTCGGCGACCTTGCCCTGGATCAGCTGGAATTCGCCGATGCTCTGGCCGAACTGCTTGCGGTCGTGGATGTACGGCACGATCAGGTCCATGCAGGCTTGCATGATCCCGGTCGGGCCGCCGGACAGTACGACGCGTTCGTAGTCCAGGCCGCTCATCAGCACTTTGACGCCGCCGTTGAGCACGCCGAGGATGTTGTCCTCCGGCACTTCCACGTCATCGAAGAACAGCTCGCAGGTGTTGGAGCCGCGCATGCCGAGCTTGTCGAACTTGTTACTGCGGCTGAAGCCTTTCCAGTCGCGCTCGACGATGAACGCCGTGATGCCGTGGGCGCCTTTGTCCAGGTCGGTCTTGGCGTAGATCACGTAGGTGCTGGCGTCGGGGCCGTTGGTGATCCAAGTCTTGCTGCCGTTGAGCACGTAGTGGTCGCCGCGCTTGTCGGCGCGCAGTTTCATCGAGACCACGTCGGAGCCGGCATTCGGCTCGCTCATGGCCAGGGCGCCGACGTGTTCGCCGCTGATCAGCTTCGGCAGGTACTTGAGTTTCTGTTCATGGCTGCCGTTGCGGTTGATCTGGTTCACGCAGAGGTTGGAGTGGGCGCCGTAGGACAACGCCACCGACGCCGAACCACGGCTGATCTCTTCCATGGCCACCACATGGGCCAGGTAGCCCAGGCCGGCACCGCCGTATTCTTCGGCCACGGTAATGCCCAGCAGGCCCATGTCACCGAACTTGCGCCACAGGTCGGCGGGGAACAGGTTGTCGATGTCGATTTGTGCCGCGCGCGGAGAAATCTCCTTGGCCACGAAGGACTGCACTTGGTCGCGCAGCATGTCGATGGTTTCGCCGAGGGCGAAGTTCAGGGAGGGGTAACTCATGGACAGGCACCTTTATTGAGCTTTGTTGTTGTGGGGTGACGGCACCGGGGGAGGGGATGCTCACCTTTACGTTAACGTAAGCTTGCGTTGCGGCGCTGTCAATCGTAGTTTACGTTTACGTCAACCTACAAAAAAGACAACAGGGGTCGTTATGGATCAACCGAATCAGAGCTACAGCCGTGGCTCTCAGGACAAGACCTTGTTGGCCATGACGATCGGTCAGGCCTTCGATCACACGGTTGCGCAGTATCCCGATGGGGAAGCCTTGGTGGTGCGTCACCAGCAACGCCGCTACACCTGGCAGCAACTGGCCGAGACCGTCGACCTGCACGCCCGCGCGCTGCTGGCGTTGGGCCTGCAGCGCGGCGATCGCCTGGGCATCTGGGCGCCGAACTGCGCCGAGTGGTGCATCAGCCAGTTGGCCAGCGCCAAGCTCGGGGTGATTCTGGTCAATATCAATCCGGCCTATCGCAGCACTGAGCTGGAATACGTGCTCAAGCAATCCGGCTGCCAATGGCTGGTGTGTGCCGGTTCGTTCAAGACCTCCGATTACCACGCGATGTTGCAGGAACTGCTGCCCGAGCTGGCGGAGCAACCCGTCGGCCGCTTGAACTGCGAAAAACTGGCGGACCTGCGCGGCGTGATCAGCCTTGCGCCGCGCCCGCCCACGGGCTTTTTGCCCTGGTCGCAACTGGCGGCCCTTGGTGCGGGCATCCCGCCTGAGCGATTGATCGCGCGCCAAGCCAGCCTGCACTTCGACCAGGCCGTCAATATCCAGTACACCTCCGGCACCACCGGCTTCCCCAAGGGCGCCACCCTCAGTCATCTCAATATCCTCAACAACGGCTACATGGTCGGCGAAAGCCTGGGCTTGACCGCGCAGGACCGCCTGGTGATCCCCGTGCCGCTGTATCACTGTTTCGGCATGGTGATGGGCAACCTGGGCTGCATCACCCACGGCACCACCATGATTTACCCGAACGACGGCTTCGACCCGCTGCTGACCCTGGCCGCCGTCGCCGAAGAACGCGCCAGCGCCCTGTACGGCGTGCCGACCATGTTTATCGCCATGCTCGACCATCCGCAACGCGGCGAGTTCGACCTGTCCAGCCTGCGCACCGGGATCATGGCCGGTGCCACCTGCCCGATCGAAGTGATGCGTCGGGTCATCGGCGAAATGCACATGAGCGAAGTGCAGATTGCCTACGGCATGACCGAAACCAGCCCGGTGTCCCTGCAGACCGGCCCCGATGACGACCTGGAGCGCCGCGTCACCACGGTCGGCCGCACCCAGCCGCAATTGGAAAGCAAGATCGTCGACCTCGCCGGTCACACCGTCGCGCGTGGCGAGATCGGTGAGCTGTGTACCCGTGGCTACAGCGTGATGCTCGGTTACTGGAACAACCCCGACGGCACCCGCGACGCAATCGACGACGCCGGCTGGATGCATACCGGTGACCTGGCGACCATGGACGAGCACGGCTACGTGTGCATCGTCGGGCGCAACAAGGACATGATCATTCGCGGTGGCGAGAACGTGTACCCGCGCGAGCTGGAAGAGTTTTTCTTCACGCACCCGGCGGTGGCCGATGTGCAGGTCATTGGTATTCCGGATGAGCGTTATGGCGAAGAGATTGTTGCCTGGGTCAAGTGTCACCCCGGGCATGTGGCCAGCGCGCTGGAGTTGCACACGTGGTGCAAGGGGCGTATCGCGCACTTCAAGACGCCCAAGCATTTCAAGTTCGTGGATGAATTCCCGATGACGGTCACCGGCAAGATCCAGAAATTCCGCATGCGCGAGATCTCGATCGAAGAGCTGCGAACGCAGTCTTAGTCGTTTCGCTGAAAACTTGTGGGGGAGGGAGCAAGCCCCTCCCACAGTTTAAATTGCGTAATCCCAGACAGCACAAAGGGGACCCGAAGGTCCCCTTTAATTTGTTGTTACGTGCTCTTTTTTTATTATTGAGGGGCGGTCTATTGTTGTTTTTGGCAACCGTTACCCTTTACCGCTGTTTTTGGCGACCCCATCCAGGGTCAAGAGCAAACGTATTTTTTTGAGCGCTGATCTGCTTCTTCGTACACGATCCAACCAGTGGGTAGCTACCTGAGGTAGTTTTATTTTTCTCTATCCGGTTGCGGGTTTCGGCATGCCGTACCCTGCGAAGCACATCTTCTCCAAAAAAATCTGTTAGCTGCGTCTCTGCCGTGTTGTTTTTGTTATGTCAGAGTCGTTTCGTCTTATTTTTATTAGGTTTGGCGCTTTTTATTCTTGTTATGCCATAGAGATAGCAGAAGCCGTGCCAACTTTTAAAAATCTTTTAAAATCAATGAGTTGAGTTTTTTGTGGGAAATGCCCTACGGTAAACACGGGAAAATATGTTCCCGTGTTACTCGTCCGGCCGGCCTGCGGTAACACATTGTCACGGCTAAGCTACTCAACTGGCGTTACGCGCCCGGGCAACGCGCGAGCCGCTGGGCCGGCCGAGCACGTCACTGATCTGCCGGCCCGCGAGAATCAATCGCTCCAGGTCGATGCCGGTCTCGATCCCGAGGCCGTTGAGCAGGTACACCACATCTTCGGTGGCGACGTTACCGCTGGCGCCCTTGGCGTATGGGCAACCGCCGAGGCCGGCGATAGAGCTGTCGAACACGTTGATCCCTTCCAGCAGGCTGGCGTAGACGTTGGCGACGGCCTGCCCATAGGTGTCATGGAAGTGCCCCGCCAACTTGTCCCGTGGCACGTGCGCGCCCACCACCTCGAACAGCCGGCGCGTAGCCCCCGCCGTGCCGGTACCGATGGTGTCGCCCAGGGACACTTCATAGCAGCCCATGGCAAACAGCTCGCGGGCCACCGCCGCCACTTGTTCCGGGGCGACCGCGCCTTCGTAAGGGCAACCCAGCACGCAGGACACATAGCCGCGCACACTGACACCCTGCTGTTTGGCGGCCGCCATGATCGGCACGAATCGCTCCAGGCTTTCGCTGATCGAGCAGTTGATGTTGCGCTGCGAAAACGCCTCGGACGCCGCAGCAAACACCGCGACCTCCTTGACCCCGGCGGCCAGCGCATCTTCAAAGCCGCGCAGGTTCGGCGCCAGCGCGCCGTAGGTCACGCCGGGCTTGCGCTGGATCTGCGCAAAGACTTCGGCGGAACCGGCCATCTGCGGCACCCATTTGGGCGAAACAAAACTGCCGACTTCGATGTAGCTCAGGCCCGCGGCACTGAGGGCATCCACCAACTGCACCTTGTCGGCCACGCTGATGGGTTGGGCTTCATTCTGCAAACCGTCGCGCGGGCCGACTTCGACCAGGCGCACGTGGGAGGGGAGGGACATGGCAACTACCTTATGATCAATGGCCAGCCTGGCCTTGGATGGTTTCGGCCAGGGCCTGGGTGCAGCGCTCTTCGGCGGTGTCCAGTTCCAGCTTCATTTGTTCGATGTCCAGTAACTGCTGCTCCAACTGTTCGCGACGCTCGGCGATTTTCACCAGCATGCTGTTGAGTTGGACATGGTTGCCGCTGGTGGGGTCGTAGAGTTCGATCAGTTCACGGCATTCGGCCAGGGAAAAACCGATGCGCTTGCCGCGCAGGATCAGCTTGAGGCTGACCTTGTCCCGCGCTGAGTAGATGCGTTCCTGGCCCCGGCGTTCCGGGGCCAGCAGGCCTTGTTCCTCATAGAAGCGAATGGCGCGGGTGGTGATGTCGAGCTCGCGGGCGAGGTCGGAAATGCTGTAGGTCGTGCTCATGAAGGCGCTCAAGAAAGTCTTGGCGCTAAGCTAATGTCAGGTTTACGTAAACGTCAAGGTCGATCGTCAATCCCTGTAGGAGCGAGCTTGCTCGCGAAAAACGTCAACGAGAACGCGGTAGCCCTGATACCCAAAGGCGCCCTCGGGTTTTTCGCGAGCAAGCTCGCTCCTACACGGCGACAGGTTCAGGCTTGCAGCTTGTCGAGTTTCTTCTCGTGCGCCGTGACCTGCTGGCACAACTCGATCATTTGCTCGCGCATCCAGCGGTTGGCGGGGTCCTGGTCGGTGCTCTCGTGCCAGTACAGGTGGGTTTCCACCGGCGGCACGTCGTTGACCGGCAGGTTGAACCAGTGCAGTTCATGGCGGCGGGCGAAGCGCTCGGGCACGGTCATCACCATGTCGGTCTGTTGCAACACTTGCGAGGCCATCAGGTAATGCTGGGAGCGCAGGGCGATCTTGCGCTGGATGCCCATCTTGCCCAGGGCCAGGTCGACATGGCCCAGGCCGTTGCGGCGACTGGAGATATGGATATGGGTCAGCGACAGGTAATCATCCAGGGTGAACTTGTCCTTGCCCGCCATCGGGTGGCCCTTGCGCATGGCGCACACGTAGCGGTCTTCCATCAGCTTGACGTGGCGCACCTGCGGGTCGGTGTTGAGCGGTGCGTCGACGGCAAAATCCAGGCGCCCGGCGGCCAGCTCCTTGGTGGTCTCACGGCGTTTGGACAGGAAACTCTCGATCACCACCGTCGGCGCCAGGCGACGCAAGCGCTGGAACAGCAGTGGCAGGATCACCGCTTCGGTCAAGTCGGTCATGCTGATGCGGTAGGTCTTGGCCGCCTGTTGCGGGTTGAAAATCCGGCTTTCCTGCACCGACACGCGCAGCAATGACAGTGCGTTGCGCACCGGGCCGATGATGTTCTGCGCCATCGGCGTGGGCACCATGCCTTGGGCGGTCCGCACGAACAGCGGGTCGTTGAAGGTCTCGCGCAGGCGTGCCAGAGCGTTGGACACCGCCGGTTGGGTGATGCCGACAATCTGCCCGGCACGGGTCAGGTTGGCTTCGGTGTAGATCGCGTCAAAGACGATAAACAGGTTGAGGTCGACCTTGCTCAGATTCATTTCGTTGCGCTCTTATTGTTAGGTGGCCATGCCCCGATCATATATCGGTGATGAATGTTAATACACGCCGAGAATAGGCTAGGTAAATTATCAACGCTGTTCTAGCATCGATTGCATGACCTAAACAACCTCTCAAAGAAGGGAGCTGCTCATGGATTTCGCCTATTCGCCCAAGGTTCAGGAACTGCGTGAACGCGTCACTGCGTTCATGGACGCTTACGTTTACCCGGCCGAACCGGTGTTCGAACGCCAGGTCAGCGAAGGCGACCGCTGGCAGCCCACCGCGATCATGGAGGAACTCAAAGCCAAGGCGAAAGCCGAAGGCCTGTGGAACCTGTTCCTGCCCGAATCCGAACTGGGCGCTGGCCTGACCAACCTTGAATACGCGCCGCTGGCGGAAATCATGGGCCGTTCGCTGCTGGGCCCGGAGCCGTTCAATTGCTCCGCGCCGGACACCGGCAACATGGAGGTGCTGGTGCGCTACGCCAACGCCGAACAGAAACAGCGCTGGCTCGAACCGCTGTTGCGCGGCGAGATCCGCTCGGCCTTCGCCATGACCGAGCCCGACGTGGCCTCCTCGGACGCGACCAACATGGCCGCCCGCGCCGAGCGCCAGGGCGATGAGTGGGTGATCAACGGCAAAAAATGGTGGACCTCCGGCGCCTGCGACCCGCGTTGCAAGATCCTGATCTTCATGGGCCTGAGCAATCCCGATGCGCCGCGCCACCAGCAGCACTCGATGATCCTGGTGCCGGTGGACGCCCCTGGCGTGAAAATCGTGCGCCCGCTGCCGGTGTTCGGTTACGACGATGCGCCCCACGGCCACGCCGAAGTGCTGTTCGACAACGTGCGCGTGCCGTATGAAAACGTCCTGCTGGGTGAAGGTCGCGGCTTTGAAATTGCCCAGGGGCGTCTTGGCCCGGGCCGCATTCACCACTGCATGCGCTCCATCGGCATGGCCGAGCGTGCGTTGGAACTGATGTGCAAACGCGCCATCAGCCGCACCGCGTTCGGCAAACCGTTGGCGCGCCTGGGCGGCAATATCGACAAGATCGCCGACTCGCGCATGGAAATCGACATGGCACGCCTGCTGACCCTGAAAGCCGCCTACATGATGGACACCGTGGGTAACAAAGTGGCGAAAAGCGAAATCGCCCAGATCAAGGTGGTGGCGCCGAACGTGGCGTTGAAGGTGATCGACCGCGCGATCCAGATCCATGGCGGCGCTGGCGTCTCCAACGACTTCCCGTTGGCCTACATGTACGCCATGCAACGCACCCTGCGCCTGGCCGACGGCCCGGACGAAGTCCACCGTGCGGCGATCGGCAAGTTCGAGATCGGCAAGTATGTGCCTAAAGAGTTGATGCGCGGCGGGCAGTAACACCGCGTCGCCTGCCATCGCGGGCAAGCCCCCTCCCACAGTTGACCGAGTTGTGCATGAGAACGCGGTCTAGTGTGGGAGGGGGCTTGCCCGCGACGAGGCCCGTGCGAACAACACAAAACACAAACCTCAGTACACCCAAACCTCCACCCGCCGATTCTTGATCCGACCCTCATCCGCAGTATTCGCCGCCACCGGCATCTGCGCGCCAAACCCGCGGATATCGCGGAGCACTACGCCGCTCTTGACCAATTCCCGACGCACCGCCATCGCCCGCAGCTTGGACAACAGCGCCGCGCGTTGCGGGTCATTCTTGATATCGCCGAACCCTACCAGCGTCACCTGCTTGTCGAGCTTGCCGTGGCCTTTTATATACGCCACCACGCGCTGCACATCCTGGCGCGCCTTGTTGTCCAGGCTCGCGCTGCCTTCCTCGAAGCGGAAATTCACCGTCAGGCGCTGGGCCTCGCGGGCAATTGCCTGATAGTCCTCGGGCATGGACGGGCGCGGCTCCACGCTTATCGCCTGGACCCGCTGCGCGATAAACCCGTTGGCCGCCACGATCGCCTGGCCCTTGCTGCTCTGGGTGAAGTCCACCAGCGCCTTGGCCCACGGATTGTGCGTGGTCGGCGGTAGGTAAAAGAACAGGCGGCGCGACAGCGGGTAGTCCTCGGTGGCAATCAGGCTGTTCAGCGGCAGCATCGGTTGCGAGTCACCGTCGACGATCGCCACCGCCTTGGCCTGGCGCACATAGGGCAGGCCGATGAAACCGATGCCTTGCGGGTCCTGGCTCACCGCGTCCGACAGTTGCTCGCTGGCCTCGAACCGCTTGGCCGACGCGGCGAGGGGCTTGCCGCGACGGCTCAGGACCAGGTCCTTGAAGGTGTCATAGGTGCCCGACCGATCATCCCGCGCATATAAATGAATCGCCCCGCCGATGCCGCCGAGTGCTTCCCAGGTGCTGATCTCACCGTTGAAGATTTGCGCCAGTTGCTCGGTATTCAGCGTATTCAGCGGGTTGCGCGGGTTGAGGATGATGGCCAGGCCGTCGATGGCGATCACCTGTTCGGCCTCGGGGCTTTTCAGGTCGCCCAGGGGTTCGAGGTCCACCAGTTCGCTGTCTTTGATCGGGCGGGAGGCGGCGGCGAGGTCGGCGCTGGCTTTGTGCAGCGCGGCAAAACCGGTGCTGGAACCATGGGCGTCGACCTCGATGGTCAGCGTCTTGCCCTGGCGGGTCTTGCCGATCACGCGCTGTTCATTGGCGCCTTCGGCGGGGTCAGCGTGGACCCCTTGCAGCCCCTGCTGCTCCATCAACCCCTTGACCAGCGCCGGGCCAAGCGCCGCGCCGATCGTGTTGGAGCCCTGGATGCGCAAGGCGGGGCCCTGATCGGGGATGGGCAGCGGCGCGCTAACGGCACTCAGGGGAAAAAGGGTCAGCAGTAACAGAACGCGCAGGATCATGCCGGCACCGTCTCAGGGCAAAGGGAGTGCCGCGAGATTAAGTCAGTTGGGTTTCAGTAATATGACTGTCACTCAACCGTAAAAATGTGAGAACGGGCTTGCTCCCACATTGTTTAAGCGTGCCGTCCGTGAAGTCAGCTCAATTCCAGCCAGATCGGTGCATGGTCCGAGGGTTTTTCCAGGCCGCGCAGTTCGTAGTCCACCCCAGCATCCTTGACCCTGGGCAGCAAGCCGTTGGACGCCAGGATCACATCGATACGCAGGCCACGCTTGGGTTCATCTTCAAACCCGCGACTGCGGTAGTCGAACCAGCTGAAGCGGTCGGTCACGTTGGGGTTGAGGTGGCGGAAGCTGTCCACCAGGCCCCAGTTCTTCAGGCGGGCCATCCACTCGCGCTCCTCCGGCAGGAAGCTGCACTTGCCGGTTTTCAGCCAGCGCTTGGCATTGTCGGGGCCAATGCCGATGTCGCAGTCTTCCGGGGAAATATTCACATCGCCCATCACCACCAGCGCCTGGTCGTTGCTGAACTGGCTTTCCAGCAACTGTTGCAGGTCTGCGTAGAAGCGCTGCTTGGCCGGGAACTTGGTGGGGTGGTCGCGGCTTTCGCCTTGGGGGAAATAGCCGTTCATGATGGTGATCGGGTTGCCTTGTGCATCGGCGAAGGTGCCCCAGATAAAGCGACGCTGGGCGTCTTCTTCATCGCTGGCAAAGCCTTTGTGTACGCTCAGCGCTTCCTGGCGCGAGAGCAGGGCCACGCCGTAGTGGCCTTTCTGGCCGTGGTAGTACACGTGATACCCCAGGGCCTGCACTTCGGCCAGCGGGAACTGGTCGTCGTGGACCTTGGTTTCCTGCAGGCCGATCACATCGGGTTGATGCTTTTCAATCAGCGCCGCCAACTGATGCGGGCGAGCCCGTAGCCCGTTGATATTGAAAGAGACGATTTTCATGGTCGGCTGTCCAGTCTGGCAAAAGGGCGATGCTAGCCGACAAGTCGGACGGGGGCCAGCGTGGCGGTAGGACGGATGCGCTGCTAATGTCTGGGAACGACTCGCGCTGCGTAAGTTCGTACCCATAAGAACGCCGTCTTTTGAATGGCGCCCAGGGAGATTCACTGTATGTCTGACACTTCAACTGCGATTGCCGAAATCCGCCTGCTCAATAGCGACTATTCCAGCGAAGCGCGCTCCCTGCTGTACCAGGCTTATCGCCATGAGCCGACGTTCGCCTACATCTTCGAAGCTGAGCGGCCGGGGTATGAGCAGCGGGTCCGTGCCACCGTGCGCGAGTTGGTCAAACAGCATTTCTTCCAGAAGCTTCCCGCCATCGGCCTGTTCGTCGACGACCGACTGATCGGCGTTGCGTTGATCGCGCCACCCCAGCGGCGCCTGGGCATCACCGAGAGCTGGGCGTGGCAATTGCGCATGTGGTTGAGCACCGGTGTGCGGGGGACGCGGCGTTACCTGGATTATCACCAGGCGGTGCTGGCGTGCCTGCCCAGCGATTCGGTGCATGTGTTGCCGTTGCTGGGTATTCACCCGCAATTCCAGGGCAAGCACTTCGGTGAGCAACTGCTCGGCGCGGTACACAACTGGTGCGCCGAGGACCCGCATTCGTCCGGTGTGGTGCTCGATACCGGCAACTCACGTTACCTGGAGTTCTACAAGCGTCAGGGTTATGAGGAAATCGGCGAAGTTGCTGTAGGACCGATCCTGGAGCATGTGTTTTTTCATGCCAATCCACAGCCGTTACAGGCTGTAACGACTTGAGTCAGGATTTTCAGATAAATCTGAGTTCAAAGAGTCTCTCCAGCTCGTGTAGCATCCGCGCCTATGAAGTTTCCAGGAAGATTTACCAGCGGCTTGATTCTGCTGTTCACAAGCTGCGGCGCTTTGGCGCAAAGCGAACTGGACGTGCGAGTCAAACCCTCAAACGACGCGTTGAAAGCCAACATCGAAGGCTACATCGGCGGGGTAGGCGATCGCGATGAAGAAGCGTTGCTGCGCTTCAGCCGTGGCGCCGAAGAGCAGGCGCGCAAAGCGGCCCAGGCCTTGGGCTTCTATCAGCCGCAGATCAGCAGTGATGTGCAGGGCGGCAAGAACCCGCGCCTGACCCTGACCATCGAGCCCGGCGAACCGGTGCATTTGCGCGACGTGACCATTCGGGTCGACGGCCCGGCCGCGGCCCTCAAAGCCTTTCGTGTGCCTGCCAGCCGCGACCTTGAATCCGGTGCCGTGCTCAACCACGGCCATTACGAAGACGCCAAGCGTCTGATCCAGAACCAGGCCTCGCGCTACGGCTTTTTCAATGGGCGCTTTACCCGCCAGACCCTGTCGGTCGACCCCAAGGCGGGCGTCGCCGATATTGAACTGGTGTATGACAGCGGCCCGCGCTACACCTTGGGCAAGGTCAATTTTGCCGGCGATACGCCGTTTGATGAAGAACTGTTGCAACGCATGGTGCCGTTCAAAAACGGCGCGCCCTACGATTCCGAACTGATTGCCGAGTTGAACCAGAACCTGCAAGCCAGCGGCTTTTTCGAGGGCGTGCGGGTGGACGCCGCGCCGGCTGCGTCGGCCAACGATGTGATCCCGGTCGCGGTGCAACTGGAAACCCGCAAGCCACGCACCATGGGCCTGGGCCTCGGCTTTTCCACCGACGTCGGCCCGCGCGGCAAAGCCAACTGGACGCGCCACTGGGTTAATCCGCAGGGCCACAGTTACGGCTGGGAAGCCGAATTGTCGGCGCCACGGCAGAACGTCGGCCTGTGGTACGACATCCCGCTCGACCCACCGCTTACCGACAAACTGCGTTTTGCCGGCGGCTACCAGAATGAAGAACTGGCCAACACCGACACCCTGAGTAAATTGCTCACCCTCGGCCCGGAATGGCACAGCAAGTTGCCCAGCGGCTGGACCCGGGTGGTCTCCCTCAAGTGGCAGCGTGAAGAATATCGCCTGGGCGATGACTCGGGCCTGAGCAACCTGTTGATGCCGGGGCTCAGCTATTCCTATTTGCGCAGCGACAACCGCATCGATCCCCACCACGGCTATCGCCTGCAATTCGACACCAAGCTGGCCAAGGAAGGCTTCGGCTCCGACACCAACCTGCTTTACGGCACGGCCATGGTCAAAGGCCTGACCACCGTGTGGGACAAGCACCGCTTCCTCGCGCGGGCGCAGATCGGCGGCAGCGCCACCAACGGCTACAAGTCGGTGCCGCCGTCGCTGCGTTTCTTTGCCGGTGGCGACCAGAGCGTGCGTGGTTACGAGTACCAGACCCTGTCGCCGGAGAACGACCGTGGCGACCGCATCGGTGGCCGCTACATGGTGGCCTTGAGCGCCGAGTATCAATATTCCATCGCCGAAAAATGGCGGATCGCGACCTTTATCGACCAGGGCAACTCCTTCAACACCCTGGAAATGCCAAGCCTGAAAACCGGCGTGGGCGTCGGCCTGCGCTGGGTGTCGCCCGTCGGGCCGATTCGCCTTGACCTGGCCCATGCCCTGGAAGACCCGGGCGGTATCCGTTTGCACTTTTCCATGGGGCCTGAGCTGTGATGCGTGGTTTGAAAATAGCCGGGCTGGCTGCCGTTGCCCTCCTGGCCGTGGTGTTGCTGGCGCTGTGGACCGTACTCGGAACCCAGGCGGGCAGCCGTTGGGCGTTGGGCCAGGTGCCGGGCTTGAGCGTGGACAATTTCCAGGGCCGTTTGGGCGGCCAATGGAGTGCCGAGCATCTGCTGTGGCAGCAGGGCAGTGACCGTGTCGAGCTCAACGCGCCGACGTTCGACTGGTCGCCGGCCTGCCTGCTGCGCCTGACGCTGTGCATTGACCGGTTGGCGGTGGATCAAGTCAGCCTGCAATTTGCGCCGAGCACGGAGCCGAGCAGCGGGCCGATCCAACTGCCGGCGCTGAAGTTGCCGGTTGCGCTCCAGTTGGGCGACGTTCGCGTCGGCAGCCTGCTGTTTAACGGCAGCGAGGAACTCAAGGGTATGCAACTGGCGGCGCATTGGACCGCCGCGGGCCTGCAGATCGATTCCGTGCATCTGCAACGCGATGATCTGGTGCTGGACCTGTCCGGGCTACTCCAACCCAGCGGCGACTGGCCGTTGACCGCCAGCGGCAACCTGAGCCTGCCTTACGCCCCCGGCGGCGCGCCGTGGACGGTGGCGTTCAGGGCCGATGGCGACCTGCTCAAGACCCTCAAGCTCGACGCCGACAGCAGCGGCTACCTGCCGGCCAAGCTCAGCGGCGAGTTGCAGCCGCTGGTGGAAAACCTGCCGGCACAGCTGCACATCACCGCCGACGCCTTCAAACCCAGCGCCGATTTGCCTGACACCCTGCAACTCAATCAACTTGACCTCACCGCCAAAGGCGACCTGGACAGCGGTTACCAATTGCTCGGCAAAGCCGTACTGCCCGCAGAAAAGGGCCCGGTGGACTTACTGCTGCAAGGTAAGGTCGATGCCAAGGGCGCGCAGATCGCCGGCCTGGATCTGAGCGCCGGTGACAAGCAAAGCCTGAAACTCACGGCACAGCTGGACTGGCAGCAGGGCTTCAGCGCCGATGCGAAAATCGATTGGCTGGACTTTCCCTGGCATCGCCTCTACCCCTTGATCGACGAGCCGCAAGTCACCTTGCGTACCTTCAATGGTGAAATTTTCTATAAAGACGGCAACTACCTCGGCAACCTCAAGGCCGACCTCGATGGCCCCGCGGGCAAATTCAATGTGGTCACGCCGTTCAGCGGCGACCTCAAACAAGTGTTCCTGCCCGAGCTGAAACTGACCGCTGGCCAAGGCAAGGCCGAAGGCCACCTCAACCTGCAGTTCGCCGACGGCCTCGCCTGGGACACGGCGCTCGACCTGTCGGCGCTGAACCCGGCGTATTGGGTCGCGGAGTTGCCGGGCACGCTGGCCGGACCGCTGCGCAGCAAAGGCGAGTTCAAGAACCAGCAGCTCAAACTGAGCGCCGACCTCGGCCTCAAGGGCCGTCTGCGCGGGCAGCCCGCCGTATTGGCCGCCAAGGCCGAAGGCGCGGGTGAGCAATGGACCCTGGCCAACCTGGATATCCGCCTGGGCGACAACCGCATCAACGGCAGCGGCAGCCTGCAACAACGCCTGGCCGGGCAGATCGATATCAAACTGACGCGGCTGGCCCAGCTGTGGCCGCAGTTACGCGGGCAGGTCAATGGCCGACTCGATGTGGCCGGTAGCCTCAAAGCGCCTCAAGGCAAACTCGACCTCAAGGGCCAGCAACTGGCGTTTGCCGACAATCGCCTGCAAAGCCTGAGCCTCGACGCCACGCTCGATAACGCCCAGCGCGCGAAGATCGACCTCAAGGGCAGCGGCATCCAAAGCGGCGATACCCAAGTCGGCACCCTGACAGCCAGCGCCCAGGGCGATGTCAGGCAACAGAAGGTCCAGTTGGATCTGGCCGGCCCACTGGTCAAGCTGGCCCTGGCCCTGGATGGCAACCTCGACCAAGGCAACTGGCGCGGACGCCTGGCCAGCGGTGACGTGCAGGCCGGCGGCCAGGACTGGAAGCTGCAGGCCCCGGCGAAAATCGAGCGCCTGGCCGATGGCAGGCTGACCTTCGCCGCCCACTGCTGGGTCGCGGGCCCGGCCAGCCTGTGTGCTGAAGATCAGCGCCTGATGCCTGAACCGAAGCTGCGTTACCACCTCAAGCAATTCCCCATCGATAGCCTGGCGGCCTGGTTGCCCAAGGACTTCGCCTGGCAGGGCACGCTCAACGCCGACGTACAGCTCGACCTGCCGGCCAGCGGCCCCAAAGGCGTGATCGCAGTGGATGCCAGTGGCGGCACGTTGCGCGTCAAGGACAAGCACCAGTGGCTGGATTTCCCCTACGACACGCTGCAATTGGACGCCACCCTCAACCCCAAGCGCATCGACACCCAGCTCAACTTCCAGGGCGGCAAGCTCGGTGAGTTGCGGTTGCAGGCACAGATCAACCCGCTGGCGAAAAACAAGCCGATCACCGGTACTTTCAGCCTCACCGGTCTGGACCTCACCGTGGCGCGGCCGTTTGTGCCGATGGTGGAAAAACTCAACGGCAAGCTCAACGGCAATGGCCGCATCTCCGGTGGCCTGCTGGCGCCGCTGGTCAACGGCAGCATGAACCTGGTGGGCGGCGAGATTTCCGGGGCGGAACTGCCCATCAGCCTCGAAGGCTTGAACGTACAGGCGCTGATTGCCGGCGAAAGCGTGCAACTCGATGGCCGCTGGCACAGCGGCAAGGCCGGGCAGGGCAGCCTCAAGGGCCACATCGACTGGGGCCGCGCCCTGGCGGTCGACCTCAGCCTGCAAGGCGCGCACCTGCCGGTCACCGTCGAACCTTACGCGGTGCTGGAAGTTGCGCCCGACCTGAAGATCAGCCTGAAGAACGACAAGCTCGCGATCGCCGGCAAGGTGCAGATCCCGCGGGGTGACATCACCGTGCGCGAACTGCCGCCGTCGACGGTCAAGGTCTCCGATGACACGGTGATCGTCGGCAGCCAGACCGAAGAGGGCAAGCCGCCGATGGCGATGGCGATGGATATCGACGTGGCGGTGGGTGAAGAC
This sequence comes from Pseudomonas sp. Pse79, assembly GCF_024519615.1. Taxonomy (NCBI): domain Bacteria; kingdom Pseudomonadati; phylum Pseudomonadota; class Gammaproteobacteria; order Pseudomonadales; family Pseudomonadaceae; genus Pseudomonas; species Pseudomonas sp. Pse79. The sequence continues at coordinate 162,483 of NZ_JALJRR010000008.1, read as the reverse complement.
CAGCTCAACTTCTCGGGCTTCGGCCTCACCGCCAAGGTGCAGGGGCATGTGCATATCGGCGACAACCTGGACACCCGCGGCGAGCTGTGGCTCAACGACGGCCGCTACCGTGCCTACGGCCAGAAGCTGGATGTGCGCCGTGCGCGTTTGCTGTTCGCCGGGCCGCTCGACCAGCCTTATCTGGATATCGAAGCGATCCGCAAGACCGGCGATGTCGTCGCTGGTATCCGCCTGAGCGGCAGCGCCGAACAGCCCACTACGCAGATCTTCTCCGAGCCGGCCATGAGCCAGGAGCAGGCGCTGTCCTACCTGGTGCTCGGCCGTCCGCTGAGCACCACCGGTGAAGACAACAATATGCTCGCCCAAGCCGCCCTGGGCCTGGGCTTGATGGGCAGTGCCGGCGTGACCTCGGACATTGCCAAGGACCTCGGCATCCAGGATTTCGAGCTCGACACCCAAGGCAGCGGCACCAACACCGCTGTGGTCGCCAGCGGCAAGATCTCGGAGAAGCTCAGCCTGCGTTATGGGGTCGGGGTGTTCGAACCGGCCAGCACCATTGCCTTGCGTTACCTGTTGAGCAAGAAGGTGTACCTGGAAGTGGCCAGTGGGGTGGCCAGTTCGTTGGATATTTTCTACAAGCGCGATTTCTAGCGCCGGACTCGGTAAAAAAGTGGGAGCGGGCGCCTGCGCTCGCATATACCAAGCAAGCTAATCATTTCATTTGACATTAGCTGCCTAAGCAGTAATATCTCGTCACACATTCGCTGCCTAGGCAGTAATAAGGTGACTTCCGATGAAACACTTCACCCCGGACAACTTCCACAACTGCCGCCTCGGGCTGTTGCTGGGCCGTGCGGCGATCCTTAAAGACAAAATCATCGACACCCATATGGAGCCGCACGGCATCACCGCCGCGCAGTTCAAGGTGTTGATCATCATGGCGCAGTTCGGTGTCGACACCCCGGCGGAGCTGTGCCGCCACCTGTCCCTGGACAGCGGTTCGATGACCCGCATGCTCGATCGCCTGGAGCAAAAAGGCCTGCTTGATCGCAAGCGGTCGGCGCTGGACCGTCGCCAAGTGCAACTGGTGTTGACCGACGACGGCCAGCGCCTGGCGGACAGGCTGCCGTACATCGGCGCCGAGGCGTTGAACCAGTTGGCCTGCGCACTGGAGCCGGGTGAATTGCAAACCCTGGAAAAGATCCTCATGAAAATGCTGATAGCTGCCGGTGATCCGATCACCCTGCAGCGGGTAGGTAAAGCATGAACACACGTGCCCTTTGCCTGGTGCTGGCGGCCATGAGCATGGCCGGTTGCGCCAATTTCAGCGGCCTCGACACCCAGGGCCAACGTCTCGACGCGAACACCCTGCAGACCGGTAAGTCGTTGACCGGCGTGACCCTGTCGAGCGCTGCCTGGCCCAGCGCCGACTGGTGGAAAAGCCTCGGCGATCCGCAGCTCGACGGTTTGATCCAGGAAGCCCTGCAAAACAGTCCCGACATGCAAGTGGCCAGCGCCCGTGCCCACCAGGCCGAAGCCGCCGCCTATGCCGCCAACGCCGCACGCCTGCCGACCCTGGACGCCAGCGCCGGTGTGAGCCGTTCGCGCCTGGCCAGGGACAAGGACCCGCTGGGGCAGGGCGATGCCTACTCGACGGTGCGAAACATCGGCGCCAGCTTCAACTACAACTTCGACCTCTGGGGCGGCCAGCGTGCTGCCTGGGAAGCCGCGTTGGGCCAAGCCCGCGCCGCCGAAGTCGACCAGCAGGCCGCGCGCCTGACCCTGGCGGCCGATGTGGCCAAGGCCTATAGCGACCTGGGCCAGGCGCATATCGTGCGGGACCTGGCCAATGACGACCTCAAGCGCACCCGGCAAATGCTCAGCCTGAGCCAGCGCCGTCTGAACTCGGGCATCGACAGCCGGTACCAGTACCAGCAGACCGAAAGCCTGGAAGCCAGCTCCCAGTCGCAACTGATCGATGCGGAAAAACAACTGCAGAGCGCGAAAATCGCCCTGGCGGTATTGCTCGGCAAAGGCCCGGACCGCGGCAACGAACTGGCGCGCCCGGCGGTGCTCAAGCCCAGCGCCGTCGCTGTGCCCTCGGTGCTGCCCGCCGAACTGCTGGGCCGGCGCCCGGACCTGATCGCCGCACGTTGGCGGGTGGAAGCGGCGAGCAAGAACATCGCCGCCGGCAAGGCCAGCTTCTACCCCAACCTCAACCTGAGCGCGAGCGCCGGGGCCGAGTCGTTGCTGGGGGATGCGATGTTCGGTTCGGCCAGCCGCTTCTTCAACATTGCGCCGACGATTTCGCTGCCGATTTTCGATGGCGGCCGCCTGCGCGCCAACCTCGATGCGCGCGATGCCGACTATGACCTGGCCGTGGCCCAGTACAACAAAACCCTGGTGCAAGCCCTCGGCGATATCGGCAACAGCCTTTCACAACTGCGCGAAACCGGTCGGCAAATCCAGGCCCAGCAACACGCCGCCGACATTGCCCAGCAGTCCTACGACACCGCGATGCAGCGTTACAGCTCCGGGATCGGCAACTACCTGGACGTGCTCAGCATCGAGCAGCAATTGCTGCAGGCCCAGCGTCAGCTGGCGACCTTGAACGCCGCGCAAATCGATCTGTCGATCCAATTGATGCAAGCCCTGGGTGGCGGCTACGACGCCGCAAATGTGGCATCGACCACCCCAGCTACACGCACGGAATAATTTGAGGTAACTGACATGGCCACTGCCGAAAGCAACAACGCAACGGGAACGCCCGATAACAACCCGCGCAAACGCAAAGTCATGCTGGTCGGCCTGGTGCTGATCGTCATCCTTGGTGTGGTCGGCGTGTGGGGCTGGTATGAACTCTACGGCCGCTTCAATGAAAGCACCGACGACGCCTATGTGAACGGCAACGTGGTGGAAATCACCCCGCTGGTCACCGGCACCGTGGTCAGCATCGGCGCCGACGATGGCGACCTGGTCCACGAAGGCCAGGTGCTGATCAACTTCGACCCCAACGACGCGGCGGTCGGCCTGCAAAGTGCGCAGGCCAACCTGGCCCGCACCGTGCGCCAGGTGCGGGGCTTGTACAGCAACGTCGACGGGATGAAAGCCCAGGTCAATGCGCAGAAAGCCGACGTGCAAACTGCCGAGGACAACTACAACCGGCGTAAGACCCTGGCGCAGGGCGGGGCGATTTCCCAGGAAGAACTGTCCCACGCCCGCGACAGCCTGACCGCGGCCAAGAATGCCCTGACCAACCTTGAGCAGCAGCTCAAAAGCAGCAACGCCCTGGTCGACGACACGGTGATCTCGTCCCATCCGGACGTGCAAGCCGCCGCCGCGCAACTGCGCCAGGCCTACCTGGCCAATGCGCGCAGCACCCTGATCGCCCCCGTCACCGGCTATGTGGCCAAGCGCACCGTGCAACTGGGTCAGCGCGTGCAGCCGGGGACGGCGTTGATGGCGGTGATCCCGCTGAACCAGCTGTGGATCGACGCCAACTTCAAGGAAACCCAACTGCGCAATATGCGTATCGGCCAACCGGTGGACATCGAAGCGGACATTTACGGCAGTGATGTGAAGTTCAGCGGCACCATCGACAGCCTCGGCGCCGGCACCGGCAGCGCGTTTGCCTTGCTGCCTGCGCAGAACGCCACGGGCAACTGGATCAAGATCGTGCAACGGGTGCCGGTACGCATCCACGTCAATGCCGAAGAACTGACCAAGCACCCGCTGCGGGTGGGCTTGAGCACGGTGGTCAACGTCGACCTGCACGACCAGAGCGGCCCGGTACTGGCGCAACAGGCGCCGCAAAAGGCCTCGTTCACCACCAACGTGTATGACCGCCAGTTGGCCGAAGCCGATGCCATGATCACCCAGTTGATTCATGACAACAGCCTCGCCGCGCCCAAGGCTGTGCAACGCTGATGAGCCAGAACGCGTCCTTCTCGCCACCCAGCTTGGTGATGGCCACGATTGGCCTGTCGCTGGCGACCTTCATGCAGGTGCTCGATACCACGATCGCCAACGTGGCGTTGCCGACCATTTCCGGCAACCTTGGCGTGAGTTCGGAGCAGGGCACCTGGGTGATCACCTCGTTTGCGGTGAGCAACGCCATTGCCCTGCCGCTGACCGGCTGGTTGAGCCGGCGCTTCGGCGAGGTGAAGCTGTTTCTCTGGGCCACCGTGCTGTTTGTGCTGGCCTCGTTTCTCTGCGGTATTTCCACGTCGATGCCCGAGCTGATCGGCTTTCGGGTGTTGCAAGGCCTGGTGGCGGGGCCGTTGTACCCGATGACCCAAACGTTGCTGATCGCGGTCTACCCGCCGGCGAGGCGCGGCATGGCCCTGGCACTGCTGGCGATGGTCACGGTGGTGGCGCCGATTGCCGGTCCCATCCTCGGCGGCTGGATCACCGACAGCTACAGCTGGCCGTGGATCTTCTTCATCAACGTGCCCATCGGCATCTTTGCGGTGATGGTGGTGCGTTCGCAGTTGAAGAAACGCCCGGTGGTCACCAGCTACCAGCCGATGGACTATGTGGGGTTGTTGAGCTTGATCGTCGGGGTCGGCGCGTTGCAGATCATCCTCGACAAGGGCAACGACCTGGACTGGTTCGAATCCAACTTCATCATCGTGGGGGCGGCGATTTCGGTGATTGCCCTGGCGGTGTTCATCATCTGGGAGATGACCGACAAACACCCGGTGGTCAACCTGCGGCTGTTTGCCTACCGCAACTTCCGCATCGGCACCATCGTGCTGGTCCTCGGCTACGCGGGCTTCTTCGGCATCAACCTGATCCTGCCGCAGTGGCTGCAAACCCAGATGGGCTACACCGCGACCTGGGCCGGGCTGGCCGTGGCGCCGATCGGTATTCTGCCGGTGCTGATGTCGCCGTTTGTCGGCAAGTACGCGCACCGATTCGACCTGCGCGTACTGGCGGGCCTGGCGTTCCTGGCGATTGGCTTGAGCTGCTTCATGCGCGCCAGTTTCACCAATGAGGTGGACTTCCAGCACATCGCCCTGGTGCAGTTGTTCATGGGCATCGGCGTGGCGCTGTTCTTCATGCCGACCTTGAGCATCCTGATGTCCGACCTGCCGCCGCACCAGATCGCCGACGGCGCCGGCCTGGCGACGTTCCTGCGGACCCTGGGCGGCAGCTTCGCGGCCTCGCTGACCACCTGGATCTGGATTCGCCGCGCGGACCAGCACCATGCGTACATGAGCGAGAACATGACCACCTACGACGCGGCGACCCGCGATGCGTTGAATGCGTTGGGCGGCGCGGGGCAAAAGGCCTACGCCCAACTCGACCAGATCCTCACCAGCCAGGCATACATGATGTCCACCGTGGATTACTTCACGTTGCTGGGGTGGATGTTCATGGGCTTGATGCTGCTGGTGTGGCTGGCCAAACCGCCGTTTACCGCGAAGGCGGGGCCGGCGGCATCAGGGCACTGATCAACCAGTGCTGAAATGGAATCAAATGTGGGAGGGGGCTTGCCCCCGATAGCGGTGTATCAGTCAACCTATTTGAAGCTGACCCACTGCCATCGGGGGCAAGCCCCCTCCCACAGTTGATCAGGCGCCGGGCAGTGCCAGTTGCGGATTGACGAAGTCAAACGCCGCCAGCTGAAACCCTTGCTCATCCACCTGCAATGCCCAGCCTTGCTTGTCCCAATCCCCCAGCACAATACGCTTGGCCGCCTGCTCGCCGATCTGCAACTTATGAATGGCGGGGCGGTGCGTATGGCCGTGGACCAGGGTACGCACACCGAACTGCTGCATCACCCGCGGCACTTCCTCAGGGGTGACGTCGACAATGTCGTTGGCCTTCATCCGCGTCTGCGCCCGGCTTTCGTTGCGCAGCTTGCGCGCCAGTTTGTGGCGGGTGCGCAAGGGCAGGTGACGCAGGATAAACAGCACAATCGGGTTGCGCAGGATGCGCCGCAGCTTCATATAGCCGACGTCGCGGGTGCAGAGGCTGTCGCCGTGCATCAGCAGCACGGGCTCGCCGGCGAGTTGCACGACGCTCGGGTCCTTGAGCAGCTTGGCGCCTGCGGCTTTGCAGAACGTCTTGCCGATCAGGAAGTCGCGGTTGCCGTGCATGATGAAAATCGCGGTGCCGCTGTCGCTCAGTTCGCGCAGGGCCGCGCAAATCGAGCGCTGGAAAGGGGTGATCCCATCGTCGCCAACCCAGGCTTCAAAGAAGTCCCCGAGGATGTACAACGCCTGGGCGCCACGGGCGCGGCCGTGGAGTAAATCCAGAAACGCCCGGGTAATGTCCGGGCGCTCCTCTTCCAGATGCAAGTCTGAAATCAGCAATATCACTCAATGATCTCGGCTTTCTCGATGATCACGTCGTCTGCTGGCACGTCTTGGTGGCCGGCTTTGCTGGTGGTGGCAACGCCTTTGATCTTGTCGACGACGTCAGTGCCTTCGGTGACTTTACCGAACACCGCGTAGCCCCAGCCCTGCACGTTCTTGCCGCTGTGGTTGAGGAAGGCGTTGTCGGCGACGTTGATGAAGAACTGCGCGGAGGCCGAATGCGGCTCCATGGTACGGGCCATGGCGACGGTGTATTTGTCGTTGGAAAGGCCGTTGTCCGCTTCGTTCTGGATGCTTGGGCGCTTGTCTTTCTTTTCTTTCATGCCAGGCTCGAAACCGCCGCCCTGGACCATGAAGTTGCCGATGACACGGTGGAAAACGGTGTTTTCGTAGTGGCCGGCTTTCACGTATTCAATGAAGTTGGCGACGGTGATCGGCGCTTTCTCGGCGTTCAGCTCGATGACGATGTCACCGTGGTTGGTGGTCAGTTTGACTTGAGTCATGTGTACTACTCTTTTCAGGGAATTCGTGGGTTCGGGCGCTGTGCGCCTGACCTGTTTGGCTAAACGTTGGCCAAGACGCGCAGTTTAGCGTGCCCTGCGGGAATTTCGAGGTGGTTTTTTACCGCCCGGGCAATTAAAGCAGCAGTTTTTGGCCGCACCCTGTCAGGCGGTTGACCGCTTCGGCTATGATAAGCCCTTTGTTTTATCTGGCCTGCCCAAGGCCACGTACTCGTCTGTTCAAGGATAATATGAGCAAGCCCACTGTCGACCCTACCTCGAACGCCAAGGCCGGTCCTGCCGCCACGGTCAATTTCCTGCGCCCGATCATCCAGGCGGACCTGGATTCGGGCAAGCACACGCAGATCGTCACGCGCTTTCCGCCGGAGCCCAACGGCTACCTGCACATCGGTCACGCCAAGTCGATCTGTGTGAACTTCGGTCTGGCCCAGGAGTTCGGTGGCGTCACGCACCTGCGTTTCGACGATACCAACCCGGCCAAGGAAGACCAGGAATACATCGACGCCATCGAAAGCGACATCAAGTGGCTGGGCTTCGAATGGTCCGGTGAAGTGCGCTATGCGTCCAAGTATTTCGACCAGTTGTTCGACTGGGCCATCGTGCTGATCAAGGCCGGCAAGGCCTACGTCGACGACCTCACCCCTGAACAGGCCAAGGAATACCGTGGCACGCTGACCGAGCCGGGCAAGAACAGCCCGTTCCGCGACCGTTCGGTGGAAGAGAACCTGGACTGGTTCGCCCGCATGCGCGCCGGTGAGTTCGCAGACGGAGCCCGTGTACTGCGTGCCAAGATCGACATGGCCTCGCCGAACATGAACCTGCGCGACCCGATCATGTACCGCATCCGCCATGCCCATCACCACCAGACCGGTGACAAGTGGTGCATCTACCCGAACTACGACTTCACCCACGGCCAGTCGGACGCCATCGAAGGCATCACCCACTCCATCTGCACCCTGGAGTTCGAAAGCCACCGTCCGCTGTACGAATGGTTCCTGGAGCACCTGCCGGTTCCGGCACACCCGCGCCAGTACGAATTCAGCCGCCTGAACCTGAACTACACCATCACCAGCAAGCGCAAGCTCAAGCAACTGGTGGATGAACAGCACGTCAACGGCTGGGACGACCCGCGCATGTCGACGCTGTCGGGCTTCCGCCGTCGCGGCTACACGCCCAAGTCCATCCGCAACTTCTGCGAAATGGTCGGCACCAACCGTTCCGACGGCGTGGTCGACTTCGGCATGCTCGAATTCAGCATCCGTGACGACCTCGACCACAGCGCCCCGCGCGCCATGTGCGTGCTGCGCCCGCTGAAAGTCGTGATCACCAACTACCCGGAAGGCCAGGTCGAGAACCTCGAACTGCCACGCCACCCGAAAGAAGACATGGGCGTGCGCGCACTGCCGTTCGCCCGTGAAATCTACATCGACCGTGACGATTTCATGGAAGAGCCGCCAAAAGGCTACAAGCGCCTGGAACCTACCGGCGAAGTGCGCCTGCGCGGCAGCTACGTGATCCGCGCCGACGAAGCGATCAAGGACGCCGCGGGCAACATCGTCGAACTGCGCTGCTCGTATGATCCAGAAACCCTGGGCAAGAACCCTGAAGGCCGCAAGGTCAAGGGCGTGATCCACTGGGTGCCGGCCGCCGCCAGCGTCGAGTGTGAAGTGCGTCTGTACGACCGTCTGTTCCGTTCGCCGAACCCTGAGAAAGCCGAAGACAGCGCGAGCTTCCTCGACAACATCAATCCGAACTCCCTGCAAGTACTCACGGGTTGTCGTGCCGAGCCATCCCTTGGCAATGCACAGCCGGAAGACCGTTTCCAGTTCGAGCGCGAAGGCTACTTCTGCGCGGATATCAAGGACTCGAAACCTGGCCATCCGGTATTCAACCGTACCGTGACCTTGCGTGATTCGTGGGGCCAGTGATTTAAGGAACCGTCGTGCTAACGATCTACAACACGCTCAGCAAGAGCAAAGAAGTCTTCAAGCCGCTGGATGGCAACAAGGTACGCATGTACGTGTGCGGCATGACCGTGTACGACTACTGCCACATCGGCCACGGCCGCAGCATGGTCGCCTTTGACCTGGTGACCCGCTGGTTGCGTTTCAGCGGCTACGACTTGACCTATGTGCGCAACATCACCGACATCGACGACAAGATCATCAACCGCGCCAAGGAAAACGGCGAGCCGTTCGACGTCCTGACCGCGCGCATGATCGCCGCCATGCACGAGGACGAGGCGCGCCTCAACATCCTCAAGCCGGACATGGAACCGCGTGCCACGGACCATATTCCGGGCATGCACGCGATGATCCAGACCTTGATCGACAAGGGCTACGCCTACGCTCCAGGCAATGGCGACGTGTACTACCGCGTCGCCAAGTTCATGGGCTACGGCAAGCTGTCGCGCAAGAAAATCGAAGACCTGCGCATCGGCGCGCGCATCGAAGTCGACGAAGCCAAGCAAGACCCGCTCGACTTCGTGCTGTGGAAAGGCACCAAACCCGGCGAGCCAAGCTGGGAATCGCCTTGGGGCGCCGGGCGTCCGGGCTGGCACATCGAATGCTCGGTGATGTCCACCTGCTGCCTGGGCGAGACCTTCGACATTCATGGCGGCGGCAGCGACCTCGAGTTCCCGCACCACGAAAACGAAATCGCCCAAAGCGAAGCCGCCACCGGCAAGACCTACGCCAACGCCTGGATGCACTGCGGCATGATCCGCATCAATGGCGAGAAGATGTCCAAGTCCTTGAACAACTTCTTCACCATCCGCGACGTGCTGGAAAAGTACCACCCGGAGGTGGTGCGCTACCTGCTGGTGTCCAGCCACTACCGCAGCGCGATCAACTACTCGGAGGACAACCTCAAGGACGCCAAAGGCGCCCTGGAGCGTTTCTACCACGCGTTGAAAGGCCTGCCCTCTGTGGCGCCGGCCGGCGGCGAAGCGTTCGTGGCCCGCTTCACCGAAGTGATGAACGACGACTTCGGCACACCGGAAGCCTGCGCGGTGCTGTTCGAGATGGTGCGCGAGATCAACCGCCTGCGTGAGAGCGATCTCGACGCAGCGGCCGGTCTGGCTGCACGCCTGAAAGAACTGGCCAGCGTGCTGGGCGTGTTGCAGATGGAAGCCGACGACTTCCTGCAAGCCGGCGCCGAAGGGCGTGTGGATGCGGCTGAAGTGGACGCGCTGATCCAGGCGCGCTTGACGGCGCGGGCCAACAAGGACTGGGCGGAGTCCGACCGGATCCGTGACCAACTGACCGCGATGGGTGTGGTGTTGGAAGACGGCAAGGGTGGGACGACGTGGCGCTTGGCTGATCAGGCTTGATCAGTAAACGCTGAATGAAAAACGCCCCGACTGGTTCGGGGCGTTTTTCATTTTGGGTTCAGCGAAACATGCGCGAAGGGCCGGTCTTCGTAACGCTGTCGGAACACGGCTTCGAGCGGTAGCCAACCTGCGACGTTCTGGAAAAAGTCCATTTGCTTTGACGCCCGCCCAATCCTGGCTTTAGATGGTCGACCAGACCAAGCCCATGATGAAACTGACGGTGATTCAAATGGATTGTATTTTCTGCAGCATTGTCCGAAAAACCTCCCCGGCCCATATTTTGTGGGAAGACGAACAGCATATGGCGTTCTTGTCTATTTTCCCCAACACGCCCGGTTTCAGCGTGGTGATCCCCAAGCAGCACTACGGAAGCTACGCCTTCGCCCAGTCGGATGAAGTGTTGGCAGGTCTGGTGGTGGCGGCGAAGAAAACCGCGCAGCAGATCGACCGGGCGTTTCCCGATGTGGCGCGCACGGGGATGATTCTGGAAGGCTACGGGGTGGATCACCTGCATGCGAAGCTGTTTCCCATGCATGGGACGGGGCAGGACAGTGACTTCAAGCCCATCAGTTCCAGGGTCGACAAGTTCTTTGATCGCTACGAGGGGTATATCTCATCCCACGACTTTGTGCGGGCGGATGATGCCGAGTTGGCGGAGTTGGCGGCACACATCCGATCCTTCGCCTAGCCTCGATCCAAATGTGGGAGGGGGCTTGCCCCCGATAGCGGTGTGTCAGCGACAGCTGCATTCACTGACACCCTGCTATCGGGGGCAAGCCCCCTCCCACATTTTTTTGACCGTGTCGCATCAGAACTCAGCGACGGCTGCTGACCTCGGCGGGCACATCGTCACCGGCCATGCGCTTGCGGAACAGCGCGGTGCGCGCCAGCAGCAGCGTCGTCACCGGCACGGTGATCGACAGCAAAATCGGGATCAACCACCCGTGCAACACCGGCCCGGACTTGAGCACCGAAAAATAGATGATCGACGCCAACGCCACGCTCCACGCGCCCAGCGTCGAGGCCAGTGCCGGCGGGTGCATGCGCTGGAAGAAATCCTTCATGCGCAGCAACCCGATTGCGCCAATCAGGGCAAACACGCTGCTCAGCACCAGCAACACGGCCACGCACACTTCAACCCATAACGGCATCATTCGATCACCTCGCCACGCAGCAGGAATTTGGCCAGGGCAAATGACCCGACAAAGCCAAACAGCGCAATCAACAGCGCCGCTTCGAAGTAGGTATCACTGGCATACCGAATGCCCAGCACCAGCATCATCAGCATCGCCAGGATGTACAGGTAGTCCAGCGCCAGGACCCGGTCCTGGGCCGATGGGCCTTTGAACAGGCGCACCAGTGTCAGCGCCATGGCCAGCGAGAACAGGAACAGGCTGAACAGGATCGCATTGGAGAGCAGGGCGCTCATTCGAAGATCTCCATCAAGGGCCGTTCGTAGTCGTGTTTGAAGTGCTGGATAAACTGCGCTTCATCGTCCAGGTCGAAGACGTGCAGCAGCAGGATGCTGCGGTCCAGGGCGAGTTCCGACCAGACGGTGCCGGGGGTCACGCTGGTGATCATCGACAACACGGCCAGGCCGTTGGCGTCGCGCAGGTCCAGGGGGATTTTGATAAAGCGCGAACGCGGTGGCCGCGAGCCGCACACCAGCACGCCCCAGGCGACTTGCAGGTTGGAGATGATCACGTCACGCCCCACCCGGAAGAACAGGCGGATGATCACCCCGGGGCGGCGGATGCGGATCGGCAGCGGGCGCAGCGGCGCCATCAGCAGCGGCGCGAGCAAACCCAGTAGCGCGCCCAGTAACAGGTTGCCGGGGCTGATCGACAGGTTCAGCAGCAGCCACAACACCCACAACGCCAGCGATAACCACGGGGCCGGGAACAGGCGCTTCATGGCTGCACCTCCAGCGCCGCGGTCTTGGCTTCAGGGCTGGGCACCGGGCGTGTGGCCATGACCGCCATCACATACTGTTCCGGGTTGTTCAGGCTCTTGGCGGTGTCCAGGGTGTAGCGCATCAGCGGCTCGGCCTTGAAGGTCAGCAGGATGCTCAGGCCGAGCAGGAAGAAGATCGGCACGCACTCATAACGGCGCAGCAGCGGTGACGGGCGTTCTTCCGGGGTCCAGAAGCGCTGGATGCCCAGGCGGGCGAAGGCGATCAGCGAGGCCAGGCCGGACAGGATCAGCAACGTCACCAGGCCCCACGCGGCAGGGCGGACAGGCTCATCCAGCGCATGGCCCAAGCCCGGCGGATTGACCAGCGCGCTCAACAGGCTGAGCTTGCCGATAAACCCCGACAGCGGCGGCATGCCGATGATCAGCAGGGCGCAGGCGACAAAGCTCAAGCCGAGGAAGGCCATGGTCCAGGGAATCACCTGGCCGACCACGGCTTTCTGTTCGTCATCAAGGTTCACGCCGGGGCGCGGATGCAGGGATTCCATGGCTTTGGGCAGCGCATCGATCTCTTCATCCAGCGGCAGGTCGTTGGCCGAGCGCGAGCGTTCGATCAATTCGGCCAGCAGGAACAGCGCACTCAACGCCAGCGTGGAACTGACCAGATAGAACAGTGCTCCGGCTGTCAGGCTCGGCTGGGCGAACCCCACCGACGAGAGCAGGATGCCGGCCGAGACCAGGATGCTCAAGCTGGCCATGCGCTCCAGGCGCTGCGCCGCCAGCATCGCCAGCGCCGCGCAGATGATGGTCGCCATGCCGCCGTACACCAGCCAGTCGCCGCCGAACAGCGCCGACGCCCCGGCCTGGCCGGAGAACAGCAGGGTCCACAGGCGCAGCACGGTGTACACGCCGACCTTGGTCATGATCGCGAACATCGCTGCCACCGGCGCGCTGGCCGATGAGTACGCCGGCGCCAGCCAGAAGTTCAGCGGCCACATGCCGGCCTTGGCCAGGAATGCGGTGGCGAGGATCGCCGCACCCGCGTGCAACAGGCCGCGATCGGCCTCTGGCACCAGCGGGATTTTCAGCGCCAGGTCCGCGAAGTTCAGTGTGCCGGTGACGCCATAGATCATCGCCGCGCCAATCAGGAACAGCGACGAGGCCAGCAAGTTGATCGCGATGTAATGCAGCCCCGACGACACCCGCGCCCGGCCGGAACCGTGCAGCATCAAGCCATAGGAGGCCGCCAGCAACACCTCGAAGAACACGAACAGGTTGAACAGGTCGGCGGTGAGAAAGGCGCCGTAGAGGCCCATCATCTGGATCTGGAACAACGCATGGAAACTGGTGCCCGCACGGTCCCAGCGCGCCATCGCGAACAGCAGCGCACTCACGCCGATGATCCCGGTGAGTACCAGCATCAGCGCCGACAGTTGGTCCACCACCAGCACGATGCCGAACGGCACTTGCCAGTTGCCGGGCAAGTACACGCCGATCGAACCGGGGCCGCCTTGTTGCGTCCAGTACAACAGCAAGATGGCGATAGCGAGGCCGAGCATGCTCGAGAACAGGTTGATACGCGCCTTGAGCGGGCGGTGCTTCTCGCCGAGCATCAGCATCAGCGCGGCGGTCAGCAACGGCAGCAGGATCGGCGCGACGATCAGTTGGTTGACCCAGGTCATTCCTTGGGCTCCCGGCCGTCCACATGGTCGGTGCCGGTCAGGCCCCGCGACGCCAGCAGTACCACGAGGAACAGCGCGGTCATGGCGAAGCTGATCACGATCGCCGTCAGCACCAGCGCCTGGGGCAGCGGGTCGGTGTAATGCAACAGGTCTTGCGGCACGCCGTCCTTGATGATCGGCTCCTTACCGATAAACAGGCTGCCCATGCTGAAAATGAACAGGTTGACCCCATACGACAACAGGCACAGGCCCATCACCACCTGGAACGTCCGTGGCCGCAGGATCAACCAGACGCCGGAGGCCGCCAGGACCCCAATGGCAATTGCGATGACTTCTTCCATCAGGCGGCTCCTTCCGGTGTGGCAACGGTTTTCGGCTGGTTGCTCGGTTTATGGGCCCGCACCGATTGGTGACCGAGGGCGGTGAGCATCAGCAGCGTCGATCCGACGACCATGGCGTACACGCCGACGTCGAAGAACAGGGCGCTGGCGATATGGATGTCGCCCAGCACCGGCAAGCTGAGATGCCAGGTGTGGGTGGTGAGGAACGGGTAGCCGGCGAACAATGCGCCGAGCCCGGTCAGGGTCGCCGAGAACAGACCGAAGCCCATCCAGCGCATCGGCCGCAGACTCATCTGCGCCTCGACCCACTGGGTGCCGGCGACCATGTATTGCAGGATAAACGCCACCGACATCACCAGGCCGGCGACAAAACCACCGCCCGGTTGGTTGTGGCCGCGCATGAACAGGTAGAACGACACCACCAGCGCAATCGGCAGCAGCAGGCGCACCAGCACCGCCGGCACCATCATGTAGCCCAGGGCGGTGTCGCTGGCCTGGCGCGGGTTGATCAGGTCGGTGGCTACGTCCGGCGCGAGTTGGCGCTGTTGCGCGGGCAGTTGCATGCTTTCCTTGGAAGGGCGGAAGCGTCGCAGCAGGGCATACACGGTCAGCGCCACGGCGCCGAGCACGGTGATTTCGCCGAGGGTGTCGAAGCCACGGAAGTCCACCAGCATCACGTTCACCACATTGCTGCCGCCGCCTTCGGGGAGGGCGCGGCTCAAGTAGAACGAGGAAATGTCGTTGGGCGTCTGGCGGGTCAGCATCGCGTAGGACAGCAGCGCCATGCCGCCACCGACCACGGTGGACAACAGGAAGTCGCGCAAGCGACGAATGCGTGCCTTGCGCAGCGTACTGGGCAGTGGCGACACTTCTTCGATCCGCCGTGGCAGCCAGCGCAGGCCCAGCAGGATCAGCACGGTGGTCACCACTTCCACGACCAGTTGCGTCAGCGCCAGGTCCGGCGCCGAGAACCACACGAAGGTGATGCAGGTCATCATGCCGCACACGCTGACCATGGTCAGGGCCGCCAGCCGGTGGTACTTGGCCTGCCAGGCGGCGCCGAGGGCGCAGGCAATCGCCAGCAGCCACAGGGTGACGAACACGATGGAACCCGGGATCTTCGGCCGGTCGCCCCAACTGAGGCCGCTGTTGAGCAGCGGGATCAGCCCGCCGATCACGGCGACCAGCACCAGCAGGAACAACTGCGTCTGCAGGCGCTTGGTGCTGATGCGTTTCTCGATTTTGCGCGCGCCGCGCATCATCAGCACCAGGCAGCGCTCGAAGCCGCGCTTGCCGTTGAAGTAGCTGATCACCGGTGGGTACTTGAAGCGTCCGCGCTTGAGTTGCTTGCGCAGCAGCAGGTAGAGCAGCACCCCGCCGCACATCGCCACCAGGCTCATGATCATCGGCGCGTTCCAGCCGTGCCAGATGGCCAGGCTGTATTGCGGCAACACGCCGCCGACGACCGGCAGCGCGGCGGCGGCGAGGATCGAGCCGACCACCTGGGCCGGGAAGATCCCCACCAGCAGGCAGGTGAACACCAGCAGCTCCACTGGCGCGCGCATCCAGCGGGGAGGCTCGTGCGGGGTGTGGGGCAGGTCCGTCGCAGGCGGGCCGAAGAACACATCCACGGTGAAACGCAGCGCGTAGGCCACGCTGAAGGTGCCGGCGATGGTCGCGATCACCGGCAGGGCGATTTCCACCCAGGCGGTCGACGAGATGAATACGGTTTCAGCGAAGAACATCTCTTTGGACAGGAAGCCATTGAGCAACGGCACGCCGGCCATGGACGCACTGGCCACCATCGCCAGGGTCGCGGTAAACGGGATCAGGCGCACCAGGCCGCTGAGCTTGCGGATATCGCGGGTGCCGCTTTCGTGGTCGATGATGCCGGCCGCCATGAACAGCGAGGCCTTGAAGGTGGCGTGGTTGAGGATGTGGAATACTGCGGCGACGGCGGCCAGTGGGCTGTTGAGGCCGAGCAGCAGGGTGATCAGGCCGAGGTGGCTGATGGTGGAGTAGGCCAGCAGGCCCTTGAGATCGTTCTGGAACATGGCGCAGTAAGCGCCGAGCAGGAGGGTCAGGGCGCCGGCGCCGCCGACGAGCCAGAACCATTCTTCGCTGCCGGACAGCGACGGCCACAGGCGGGCCAGCAGGAACACGCCGGCCTTCACCATCGTCGCCGAATGCAGGTAGGCCGACACCGGTGTCGGTGCCGCCATGGCGTGGGGCAGCCAGAAGTGGAACGGGAACTGCGCGCTTTTGCTCAACGCGCCGATCAGCACCAGGGCCAGCATGACCGGGTACAGCGAGTGCGCGCGAATCTGATCGCCCGCCGCGAGGACCAGGTCCAGGTCATAGCTGCCGACGATATGCCCCAGCAGCATCACGCCGGCCAGCAGGCACAAACCGCCCGCGCCAGTGACCATCAACGCCATGTAGGCACCGCGTCGCGCATCGGCGCGGTGGTGCCAGTAACCGATCAGCAGGAACGAGAACAGGCTGGTCAGTTCCCAGAAGAACACGATCTGGATCAGGTTGCCGGAGATCACCAGGCCGAGCATGGCCCCCATGAATGCCAGGAAAAACGCAAAGAAGCGCGGCACCGGATCGTCCGGCGACATGTAGTAACGCGCATACAGCGACACCAGCGTGCCGATGCCGAGCACCAGCATCGAGAACAGCCAGGCGAAGCCGTCCATGCGCAAGATGAAATTCACGCCCAGGCTGGGCAACCACATGAATTCTTCGCGGATCACCCCGCCGTGGGCGATTTGAGGGTAGAGCAGGGCGACTTGAACAGTACCGATCAGGGCGATGAGGCCGGCCAGCAAGGATTCGGTGTTACGTGCGTTGTGCGGCAGCAAGGCCGCCAGACAGCTGCCGATAAAAGGCAGAAGCAGTAGAACTATCAGGGACATAGGCTTCTAATCTGCGGGAGTTTGGGATGCATCATACGTGCCGCTTTCTTGATCACCAAACGGCAACGTGTGGCAGGATCCTACAAGGTAGGCTGAAAACGCCCATTTGGCATTGTTTCAGCTAACCCTCACCCACGCGCTCCAGCGCCTGATTGTGGACGCTGGGCGTGCCCGGGATGGCGATTTGACAGCCACCGCCCGGGCTCGGACCTTACCCCTGCTGTTCCTGTTCCCGCGCATTTTGCAGTTCGATGGCCTTCTGCCCGCGCGTCTTCAACTCACTCACCACCACCGCCGCCACGATCAACGCCGCCCCGACCATGGCAATCGGCGGGAACCGCTCCCCGGCAATCCGCCCAACCACGCCGGCCCACACCGGTTCCCCGGCATAAATCAATGTGGCCCGCGTCGGCGAAACGCTTTGCTGCGCCCAGTTCATCGCCACCTGGATCACCGCGCTGGTCAGGCCCAGGCCCACCGCGCTGAACAACAGCAACCAGGAGAACCCCGGCAACGCCTCGCCCATCGGCACCACCATCAGGAACGACAACAACGACGCCGTGGCCAGTTGCACCACGGTCACCCGACGCACGTCCACTTGCCCGGCAAATGCGCTGATCAGGATGATCTCGGCGGCAATCGCCACCGCACCGATCAGCGTGGCGATCTCGCCGGGGCTGAAGTTCAGCGAAGCACCGGCCGGGCCGGTCAACAGCATCAACCCGGCGAACGCCAGCATGATGCCAATGCTCGGCATCAACCCTGGCCGACGACCCAGCACCAGCCATTGCAACAACGGCACGAACGGGACATAGAGCGCGGTAATGAACGCCGACTGGCTACTCAGAATCGTCTGCAGGCCGATGGTCTGCAGCCCGTAACCAAACATGATCGCCACGCCGATAAATACGCCGGCTTTCAACTCGAACAGGGTCAGGTCGCGCAGGGTGCGCAAAGAGAAAAAACCGACCGCGATCGTCGCCGCAGCAAACCGCAGGCCCACGAAAAACATCGGCCCGCTGACAGTCATGGCGTGCTGCACCAGCAAAAAGGTGCCGCCCCAGATCATGGTGATGAACACCAGGATGCATTCGGCTTTGCTGAAGCGGTTGAAACGCGAGGGAGCATTCGGGGTGGTCATGGCGGCTCAGTCTTGCAAGGGAAGGGCGCGGACCGCACAATGCGCCGCACGCTGGGCAGTATACTGCGCACACCCACCCATTGAGCAATATAGTGCACAAAGAAAATCCGCAACGGGCCTCGGTCCTGCAGCATGTCAGCCAGAATGTTCGTCGCCTGCGTCATGCCGCCGACTTGAGCCAGACCGCGCTCTCGGAAAAGTCCGGAGTCAGCCGACGCATGCTGGTGGCCATCGAGGCTGGCGAGAAAAACGTCAGCCTGTCCACCCTCGACCGCGTCGCCGAAGCGCTGGACGTGGCTTTCAGCGACCTGATCCAGGCCCCGGATGCACCCGACCATAGCCGTATCAACGAACTGGCCTGGGCCGGTGACATCCCCGGCAGCAAAGCTGTATTGCTTGCCAAGGCCACGGCGCGGCGTGAAGTCGAGCTGTGGGAGATGCGCCTGGAGCCGGGCGATTGCTACAGCCCCGAGCCGGACCCGGATGGCTGGAGCGTGCAGTTGTTCGTGTTCGAAGGCCGCCTGACATTGGTGCTGGATGGTCAGGAAAAACCGGTCGGCGCCGGTGAGTTCTTCATGTTCGCCAGCCGCCAGGCCCACGCCTATCGCAATGACGGCGACGTGGCGGTGCGCTTTGTGCGCAATGTGGTGATCTAACTGTTGACCCGCCAACAGCGGATGGACACTTTGCTCGATCGCAGGCGGGTTCCCCTGCATTGAAATGACGGCAACCTACTGATCTTATTGAAGATTGGTTTCGGGCACGACTCCTGCAATCACTCCAGCATCCCCTTGGACTCTGGAGTCGGCCCATGTCAGCCCACCCTCAACACCCTGCTCATATCATCCGATCAGACGCCGAAGCCATCGCGGTCGCCACGCGCCTGGCCGAACGCTTCGCTGTCGAGGCCAGCGTGCGCGACCGCGAGCGGCGCCTGCCGGTCGCTGAACTCGACGAATTTTCCGCCAGCGGCCTGTGGGGCATCACCATCCCCAAGGCCTATGGCGGCGCCGAGGTGTCCTATGTGACGGTGGCAGAGGTGATCAAGTTGATCGCCGCCGCCGATCCGTCCCTGGCGCAGATCCCGCAGAACCACCTGGGGGTGGTGGATATCCTGCTGCAAACCGGCAGCGAGGAGCAAAAACTCCACTACTTCGGCAAGGTCCTGGCCGGCTACCGTTTCGGTAACGCTTTCTCCGAAGCCAAGAGCAAGAACGCCGGCACCTTCGACACGCAGATTCGCGTTCACGCCGATCATGCGCAGATCAACGGCGAGAAGTTCTACTGCACCGGCGCGCTGTTCGCCCATATCGTGCCGGCGGTGGGCACCAACGAACAGGGCAAGGCCTTGATTGCCTTCGTCGAGCGCGATGCGCCGGGCCTCACGGTCATCGACAGCTGGGACGGCTTCGGCCAGCGCACCACCGCCAGTGGCGGCGTGACCCTCGATGGCGTGACGGTGCCGCTGAGCGCGGTGATTCCCGCGCACCTGGCGTTCGACCAACCGACCGCTGACGGCCCGATCTCGCAGATCATCCAGGCCGCGATCGACACCGGCATCGCCGTGGGTGCCCTCGAGCAAGCGAAAGTCTTCGCGCGCCAGGCCCGCCCATGGATCGACAGCCAACAGGATCATGGCTGGCAGGACCCATTCACCATCGCCGCCATCGGTGATCTGGAATGGCGCGTACACGGCACCGAAGCGATTCTCGCCAAGGCCGGTAAAGCGGTCGACCAGGCCCTCGCCGAACCGAACGAAGACACCGTCGCCAACGCCTCGCTGATCGTCGCTCAGGCCAAAGTGCTGTCGGCCGAAACCGCGTTGCTCGCCAGCAGCAAGCTCTTCGAGCTGGGCGGCACCCGCTCGGTGACCGGCAAGCACAACCTCGACCGCTTCTGGCGCAACGCGCGCACCCACACTCTGCACGACCCGGTCCGCTGGAAATACCACCTGATCGGTAACTTCGTGCTCAACGGCGTCAAACCCGCACGCCATGCCTGGAATTGAGGAGCCTGCCCCATGAATGCACTGACCCAACCCACCGCGCTCGACCAGGCTCGCCAATTGCTGGAGAGCACCCGACGTGTGCTGCAAAAAAGTGATGACCCTTACGTAATCAGCCGCTTCGGCGACTGGCAGATCCGCGTGGAGGTGGCCGCCGCCTTGCTGGAATACGCCGAAACCCACCCAACGCCTGTCGCCGCCACCGAAGCGCAGATCGCCGCCGCCGAAGCCTTGCTGTTCGCCAGCGCCGCCGAATTCGAACTGACCGGCCAGCGCAGCGCGTTGCCGTCGCCCCTCGAAGAGCCGCTGCGCTGGAAGTACCAGCTTGTCGGCAACTACCACCTCAACGGTGTCGCCCCCGGGAGGACTGCTTGATGTCCCGTGAAATCCGCTTGAATGCCTTCGACATGAATTGCGTCGGCCACCAATCCCCCGGCCTGTGGGCACACCCGCGTGATCGCTCGTGGCAGTACAAGGACCTGGAGTACTGGACCGACCTGGCGAAAATCCTCGAGCGCGGCAAGTTCGACGGCCTGTTTATCGCCGATGTGCTGGGCATCTACGACGTGTACAACGGCAATGGCGACGCGGCGATCCGCCAGGCCACTCAAGTGCCGGTCAACGACCCGCTGTCGCTGATCGCGCCGATGGCGCTGGTCACCGAACACCTGGGTTTTGGCCTGACCGCGTCGTTGTCCTTCGAACACCCGTATCCGTTCGCTCGACGCCTTTCCACGCTCGACCACCTGACCAAAGGCCGTGTCGGCTGGAACATCGTCACCTCTTACCTGGAAAGCGGCGCCAAGAACCTCGGCCAGAACGCCCAGACCGAACACGATGCGCGCTACGACTACGCCGAGGAATACCTGGAGGTTTGCTACAAACTCTGGGAAGGCAGCTGGGAAGAGGGCGCCGTGCTGCGTGACCGCGAGCGGCGGATTTTCAGTGACCCGAGCAAGATCCACGAGATCCGCCACGTCGGCAAACACTTCCAGGTGCCCGGCATCCACCTGTGCGAGCCGTCGCCGCAACGCACGCCGTTGCTGTACCAGGCGGGCGCGTCCAGCCGTGGCAAGCAGTTCGCTGCCGAGCAGGCCGAATGCGTGTTTGTCGCCGCACCGTCCAAGACGCTGCTGAAAAACACTGTCGCCGACATTCGTCGCCGCGCGGCCGAGGCCGGGCGTGATCCTCGCAAGATCCTGATCTTCAACCTGCAGACGGTGATCGTCGGCGAGACCGACGCGAAGGCCAAGGCCAAGTTCGACGAGTACAAATCCTACGTCAGCTACGAAGGCGCCATGGCGCTGATCTCCGGCTGGACCGGCATCGACTTCAGCCAGTTCAAGCCCGACGAACCGCTCAAGCATGTGCATACCAATGCGATTCAGTCGGCGGTGGAAGCCTTCTCCACGGCGGACCCGAGCAAGGTCTGGACGCCCAAGGAACTGGCCGACTGGGTCGGTATCGGCGGCTTTGGCCCGCTGTTTGTCGGCAGCCCGGAGACGGTCGCGGACTTGCTGCAGGAGTGGGTGGAAGACACCGATGTGGACGGCTTCAACCTGGCCTATGCGCTGACCCACGAAACCTTTATCGACGCGGTGGAACTGTTGGTGCCGGAGTTGCAGAAGCGTGGGGTGTACAAGAAGGAATACGCCCAGGGCACGTTGCGCGAGAAGTTGTTTGGTGAAGGTGCAAGGTTGCCCGAGTCCCACCCAGGCAGCGGTTATCGCGTATTGGCAAATGTGCAGAAAGATAGAGCTGCTGCGCGTGCCTGATTCAACCGAGCGAAAGGGCCCTCGGGTGTTGCGCATGACACGCAACACCCGAGGGAAGATGACAAATACGTTTATTGTTCTAGGTTGAAGCTTCCATTGTCAGCTCTTAAAACGAGTTGGCTGCCATCGCCAAGTTCGGCGGTGCCGACAAAGTTGAATGTTCCAGAAAGTTTGCCTTTAATTGCCTCGAAATCTGGAATTGAATTGAATGTGACCGTACCGCTTTCAGCGCTCCAAACGAAACCTTCAAGGATATGGAAGAAAAACAGACGGACCTGTTTGCTTTCAGGACTAAAGCTGTAGGTGCCGCGTGAAAGGCCTTCGGCTATGTTGATGGATAATACATAGTCCTTAAAGTCGGGTTTCGATGTGAACTGTCGTGACCAGGCCTGTAGATAGGCAGGGAAACTACCCGTCTCTCCTCTTTTATTAAACCCTGTCTCATTAGACTCATAGCGCTCATTAATCGACTCGCTGAGGTTACACGCCACCAAACCGCTGGCTCTGGCTTTCTTGTCCTCGGTAAATCCCTGGAGTTTCATCTCGCCCTGGGTAAGAGAGACTGTTTTTGAACCGCTTTGTGCTGCAAATTCGAAGGTTGACTCCACTGTCTGCAGGGTGCTGTTCAGCGTGACCGTCACACTTCCGCTGATGGCGGTGTAAGGGCGAAATGACGAGGAGGTTGCTTTTGTCCATGACGCATTGGCTTTCCCCTGCGCACCATGGTCGTCAACGATTGCGTAGGTTTTTTTTACAACGTCACCCTCGTTAGGCAACCACAGCGAAATATATTGATATTGACCAAGATGGTCTTCATCGCTTGCGCCTGAGATATACCATCTGTTTGTTTGTTCATCCAGATAGAAATAGAAGCGTGTGCCCTCGAAACTGTTAAAGTCCTCGTCGTCATTCACTATTGCACTGGCTGTGCCTGAAGTGGCTTTTGGCTTGGTTTTATTCGAGCTGCTCATAAGCGGCTCTCCTTTGTTGTGATGTGGGTTCGGCTTGAGTCTATTAAGCGGGCAACACAATATCTACTGTCAAAAATGACAGGTATAACGTGATCGTTTCTAATAGCGAAAGTGGTTATTCGGAACACATGTTTGAATGCCGGTGACTTATCAATTCCGACCCCGCTCGGCAGGGTGTTCGCTGTTGCTCCAGCAACAGCGAAGAAGCACTTTGTGCTGTGTCAGCTTCATAACTGTTGATGAACGCCTGGGTTATGCGGCGTTTTATATCGGCATGGTTCCTGCTTAGTCTTTATATCAACGCTATCGACTTTCCGTTCAATCCTCATTCAGCCAGCGGACCACCGCACGCTTACCCACCCAATAGGAGCATCACCCCTATGAGCGTGCATGTACTCAAACCTCCGCCGGCTCTGGAATGGCCGGCCGAGTTGCTCGGTCAGTTGCCCACGGCCCTGGAACAACTGCGCCATTGGGCACAGATCACGCCGCTGCACACCGCCCTGCGCCACAAGCGCCAGGGCCAGTGGTACGCCTGGCGCTGGATCGATGTGTTGCGCGATGTCGAGCGCCTGGCCGATGGCCTGCGTCAGCACGGGTTCAGTGAACAATCGCAACTGGCGCTCAGCGGGGCTTTCGAGCCCAACCTGTTATTGCTGGCGCTGGCCGCCCAATCGGTCGGCGGCCAGGTACTGACCCTGGCCGATGACTTGGAGCCCGAGGCGCTGCGCCAGCAACTCTGGCGCATTCGCCCGAGCCATTCCTACGTGCAGGGGCGTCAGCAGCAGCGGCACTGGCAGTCGGCCAACCTGGTGGATTTCGCCCAAGTGCTTGGTGCGACCGACCCGGCCCGGCACCTCAGCCGCTGGTGGCAGCCGGCCGGCGAGAGCGTGCTGTGGAGCGAGGAGGGCACTCACTGGCAAGGCGGCCTGGCGGTACTGCTGGCGCAATGGCTGAACAGCGGTCACGGCCTGGCCTTCCCGGAAAGCCTGGCATCAGCCCGGCGTGATCGCGGCGAAGCCGCACCCACCGGCTTGCTGTTGTCACCCGCGCGCCTGCAGCACTTGGCCGACGACATCGAAAGCCGCCTGGCGCCCCACGGCACCTGGCGCCGACGCCTGTGTGAGTGGGCCATCGCCCAGCCGCACAGCGGCCTGCGCCGTCTGCTGAAAAACCGCGTGCGTAAACTGCTGGGCTTTCAACGCCTGGCCTCTATCTGGCAGCCACCCAGCACGGGCAAGTCCGTTGTCGAGCCGGTGTGGCTGGCTGAATTCAAACGGGACATCGCATGAGCCAAGCCATTCTCCAGGTGCGGGATATCTCGCTGTCGTTCAAAGGGGTCAAGGCGATCAACGCGCTGTCCTTCGATGTCCAGCGCGGCGAAATCTGCGCGCTGATCGGCCCCAACGGCGCCGGCAAGAGTTCGCTGCTCAATGTGCTCAACGGCGTGTATCGCTTCGATGCCGGCGAGATCGTGTTCGAGCAGCAGCACTTCCACCGTATCGACCCCTTGGGCGCCGCGCGTCGCGGCATTGGGCGGACCTTCCAGAACAACGCGCTGTTCAAAAAGATGAGCGTGCTCGACAACATCCTCACCGGCCTGTCGCGGCATATGGGCACCCGCTTTATCGAACAGGCCCTCGGTTTGCCCCGCGCACGGCGCGAGGCCGAGGCGTTCCGCCGGCGTGCCCAGGGCATTCTCGAGTTTCTTGAGTTGCAGGCCCACCGTGATGTGGCGGTCGGCAACTTGTCCTACGGCCTGCAGAAACGCGTGGAACTGGGCCGGGCGCTGATCGCCGGGCCCAGCCTGCTCCTGCTGGATGAGCCCATGGCCGGGATGAACGCCGAGGAGAAACAGGAAATGGCGCGCTTTGTCGCCGATGTGAACCGCGACCTCGGCACCACCGTGGTGTTGATCGAACACGACATGGGCGTGGTCATGGGCCTGTCCGACCATGTGGTGGTGCTCGACTACGGGCGCAAGGTCGGCGACGGCACTCCCGCGCAAGTGCAGGCCAACCCCGACGTGATCGCGGCGTACCTGGGAGTGGTCCACTGATGACGTTCTTTTTTGAAACCCTGCTCGGCGGCCTGCTCGCCGGCACCCTGTACTCGCTGGTCGCCATCGGCTTCGTGCTGATCTACAAGGCCAGCGGCGTGTTCAATTTCGCCCAGGGCTCGATGCTGCTGTTTGCCGCCCTGACCTTCGTCAGCCTGCACGAGCAGGGCGTGCCGTTTGCCCTGGCGCTGTTGTTGACGGTGGTGGTGATGATCGTCGGCGCCTTGCTCATCGAACGCCTGGTTCTGCGCCCGCTGGTGAACCGTTCGCAGATCACCCTGTTCATGGCCACCCTGGGCTTGTCGTTCATTATCGAGGGTCTGGCCCAGGGCTTGATGGGCTCGCAGGTGCGTGCGCTGGACTTGGGCATCGACGACGTGCCGCTGTTCGTCGGGCCGCTGATGCTCAGCCAGTTCGACCTGATCGCCGCCGCAGCCGCCGTGGTGCTGGTGACGGTGCTGGCGCTGCTGTTCAACAAGACCCGCGTCGGCGTGTCGTTGCGCGCCGTGGCGGATGACACCACGGCGGCGCTGTCCATCGGCATCAACCTCAACCGTATCTGGCAGATCGTCTGGGCGGTGGCCGGGACCGTCGGGCTGGTGGCCGGGCTGCTGTGGGGCGCGCGTCAGGGCGTGCAGTTTTCATTGTCGCTGGTGGTGCTCAAGGCCTTGCCGGTGTTGATCATCGGCGGCTTTACCTCGATTGGCGGGGCGATTGTCGGCGGGCTGATTGTCGGCGCGGCGGAGAACCTTGCCGAGGTGTATATCGGCCCACTGCTCGGCGGCGGCATCACGCCGTGGTTCGCCTACGCCCTGGCCCTGGCCTTCCTGTATATCCGCCCCGCCGGCCTGTTCGGCGAGCGTGCCATCGAGCGAGTCTGAAACCATGTCGATCCCTGTTGTGCAAGAAACCGCGCCATTGCGGCTGATTCAGCGGCGTGTGCCCTGGGGCCTGCTCGGCCTGTTGGCGCTGGCGTTTGTCGTGGTGCCGCTGTGGGGCAATGATTATTGGCTCAATGCGATCCTGATCCCGTTCCTGGTGCTGTCCCTGGCCGGGCTGGGCCTGAACCTGTTGACCGGCTACACCGGGCAGACCTCGGTGGGCGCGGCCGGCTTCATGGCGGTCGGTGCGTTTGCCACCTACGGCTTTCTGCTGCGCCTGCCGGCGCTGGGCTTGCCGGTGGCGTTGCTCGGCGGCGGCATTATCAGCGCGCTGGTCGGTTTGCTGTTCGGCCTGCCCAGCTCGCGGATCAAGGGCTTCTACCTGATGGTCACCACCCTGGCCGCGCAGTTTTTCCTCGAGTGGCTGTTCGTCAAATTCCCCTGGTTCTACAACTACGGCTCGTCCGGCACCATCTCCGCACCGAAGCTGGCGTTGTTCGGTTATGACCTCAACACGCCGCTGGGCCGCTACTGGCTGACGTTGCTGACGGTGCTGCTGTTGACCTGGACCGCCGTCAACCTGGTGCGCAGCCAGGTGGGGCGCAACTGGATGGCGATCCGCGACATGGACACCGCCGCCGCCGTGGTCGGCATCCCGGTGGTGCGCTACAAGCGCCTGGCGTTTGCGGTCAGCTCGTTCTACCTGGGCATCGCCGGCGCGCTGTGGGCCTTCGCCTACCTGGGCACGGCCAGCGCGAGCAGCTTCGATATCAATCGCTCGTTCCAGATTCTGTTCATCATCATTATCGGTGGCATGGGCAGCATCGCCGGCAACTTCGTCGGCGCGGCGTTTATCAGCTTGCTGCCGATCTTCCTCAGCCATGCCGGGCAGGCGCTGTTCGGCGGTTCGGTGGATGCGGGGCAATTGCAGAACCTGCAGAAAATCATCTTTGGCGTGCTGATCATCGTGTTCCTGATCAAGGAACCCGAGGGCTTGATTCGCCTGTTGCACAACCTTCGCGATCGGCTGCGTCAGTGGCCCCTACGGTTTTGACCTCTATGAGAACTCCCATGCGTGCATCCTTGAAACGTTCCCTGGCCGGCGCCGCCTTCGCGCTGGCCACCCTGGCCGCTGCAGTGCCCCAGGCCGTGGCTTCGGCCGACCAGCAGTTCTTTCCGTTGGCCACCTACCGCGTCGGCGCCTATGCCTCCAGCGGCGTGCAGGTGTGGGCCGGGATGATCGACTACCTGCGTTATATCAACGAGGTCGAAGGCGGCATCAATGGCGTAAAACTGGTGTGGCAGGAATGCGAGACCGAATGGACGGCAGAGAAGGGTATTGAGTGCTACGAGCGCTTCAAGAACGGCCTGGATGGCGCGCCGGTCGCGGTCTATCAGCCTAACGGCGCACCGGCGGCCTACGCCCTGAGCGAGCGCGCCGAGGTGGACAAGATCCCGTTGATCACCCTCGGTTACGGCCGCACCGAAGCCACCGACGGCACCGTGTTCCCGTACAACTTCCCGGTGATGCTGACCTTCTACAGCGAGGCGTCGAGCCTGGTGAACTACATCGCCCAGCGCGAAGGCGGTTTCGACAAACTCAAGGGCAAGAAGATCGCCACGGTCTACCACGACTCGGCCTACGGTCGCGAAACCCTCGGCCCGCTGAAGCTGCTCGCCGAGCAGTACGGCTTCGAGAATATCCAGATTCCGGTGGCCGACCCGGGCAACGAACAGTCCGCGCAATGGCGCCAGGTGCGCCAGGCCAACCCGGACTGGGTGTTCCTGCGCACGTGGGGCGTGTCCACGCCGGTCGCGGTGAAAACCGCGGCACGCTTTGGCTTCCCGGTCGACCATATCATCGGCGATATCTGGGCCAGTTCCAGCGAAGACGTATTGCCTGCCGGCACTGCTGCCAAAGGCTACCTGGCGCTCACCCCATACCCAGCCGGCGCCGATTTCGAGATCCACAAGCGCCTCAAGCAATACGTCCTCGACAAGGGCCACAGCGACCTCAAGGACCTGAAAAACTTCGGCAGCGTCTACTACAACTCAGGCCTGGTGAACGCCGCCGTGGCGGTGGAAGCGATCCGCACCGCCCAGGCCAAATTCGGCCAGCGCCCGCTCAATGGCGAAGAAGGCCGCTGGGGCCTGGAGCACCTGAATATCGACGACGCGCGCCTCAAGGCCATGGGATACCTGGGCCTGATGCAGAACCTCAAGTTGTCGTGCCGTGACCACGAAGGCGGCGGCTCGGCGCGGGTGCAGCAGTGGGACGGCGCCAACTGGACGCTGGTCAGCGACTGGATTGCCGCCGACCGCGCGCTGTTGCGCCCGCTGATCGACGAAAAGTCCGCCGCGTTCGCCAAGGAAAAAGGCCTGACGCCACGCACCTGCACCGGAGATGAATAAACCATGAGCCTACCTGCCAGTGAATCCGCACACGCCGCGCTGCTGACGGTCAACGACATCGAAGTGATCTACGACGGCGCGATCCTCGCCGTGGCCGGGGTGTCGCTGAGCGTGCCCAAGGGCGCGATCGTCGCCTTGCTCGGCGCCAATGGCGCCGGCAAGAGCACCACGCTCAAGGCGATCTCCGGGCTGGTGCGCGCCGAGCGTGCCGAAGTCAGCCGTGGCGTGATCGAATACGCCGGCCACGACCTGGCCGGCGTCGACCCCAGCCAACGGGTGCGCCAGGGCATGGTGCATGTACTCGAAGGTCGCCATGTGTTCGGCCAGCTCACGGTGGAAGACAACCTGCGCAGCGGCGGCTTCGTGCGTCGCCTGAGCCGCCGGGCCATGGAGGCCGATCTGGAACGCATCTACGCCTGGTTCCCCAGGCTCAAGACCAAGCGTCACACCCGCGCCGGCCTCACCTCCGGCGGCGAGCAGCAGATGGTCGCCATCGGCCGGGCGTTGATGACCCGTCCTACTTTGGTACTGCTCGACGAGCCGTCCATGGGTTTGGCGCCTATGATCGTGCAGGAGATATTCGAGATCGTCGCGCAGCTCAACCGCGAGCAGCAGGTGAGCTTCCTGATCGCCGAGCAGAACATCAACGTCGCGCTCAACTATGCGTCCCAGGGCTACGTGCTGGATACTGGCCGCGTGGTCTTGAGCGGCAGCGCCGCTGAACTGTTGGCGCGGGGCGATTTGCATGACATCTATCTGGGTAAACAGTAAAGGCGAACAGGCATGACTGAATCCATCCGCAACGCCGATGTCCTGATCATCGGCGGCGGCCTGAGCGGTACGATGCTGGCCGTGCAACTGCTGCGCCTGCCCGGCTCGCGGCAGATCCTGGTGATCGAACCGCGCGCCGAACTTGGCCGCGGCGAGGCCTACAGTGTGGTCGAGCTGGGCCATACCTTGAACGGCAATGCGGCGCGCATGAGTGTCGACCCGGACAACGCCGACGACCTGACCCAATGGCTCACCGACTACATCGGCGCCGGCGGCTGGCCGGAGTCGGACCAGCAGCATGTGCCGATCAGCGAGCTGTTCCCGCCGCGCGGGATGTTCGGGTTGTACGCGCAGCAACGCTTGGCCGAGGCCAAGGCGCTGTCGACGTCTACCGTCGAGCATATCCGCGCCGAAGTGGTCGACCTGCAAGTGGACTCCGCCTCGACGCTGCTGACCCTGGATAACGGCCAGCAACTGCGCGGTGCCCAGGCGGTGTTGGCGACCGGCATGTTCCCGGCGGCGCGCACGCCGCAGACCGAATCCAGCGGCTTGAACGCCGCCGCAGTCGACCCGTGGGACGTGCAGGCCATGAGCCAACTCGAGCCGCGCGCGACGGTGCTGATCATCGGTTCCGGGCTGACCATGGTCGATGCCGTGGTGTCCCTGGAACAGGCTGGGCACCGGGGCCCGATCGAGGTGTTCTCGCGCCACGGCCTGCTGCCCCATGTGCGCCGACAGCCACCGGGCTGGGACGATTTTCTCGCCGCCGACCACCGCCTGCGCAGCCCTCGGCAGTTGCTGCGCGAGGTGCGTCGGCAGTGTCGCATCGCGACGGCGCAGGGCATCGATTGGCAGGCGCCGCTGGACACCGTGCGCGCGCATATCGGCCGTTTGTGGAGCCAGGCCAGCGAGCGCGAGAAGCGCCAGTTCGTGCGGCATGTGCGGCCGTGGTGGGAAAGTCATCACCACCGTTCGCCGCCGCTGAGTGCGCAGTTGGTGGCGCGTCTGCATGAGGAAGGGCGCCTGCGCATTCGCGCGGCGTCGTTCAAGGGCTTGGCGCCTGCGGTCCACGGCGTCAGCATCCGCTTGCGTTACCGTGGCGAGCAAACGATCACCCAGGTTGCGGGCGCGGCGCTGATCAATTCCAGCGGCATTGAATACGACTGGCGCCGCGTAGCCCGGCCGTTGCCCCAGCAGTTGCTCAAACGCGGGTTGATCCAGCCCGGGCCGCTGGCGCTGGGGATCGCAGCGGATGCCTCGGGGGCGGTGCTGGATGCCCAGGGCCAGGCCAGCCGGCGCTTGTTCGCCATGGGCCCGCCGCTGCGCGGGATGTGGTGGGAGAGCACGGCAGTGACCGATGTGGCGCTTCAGGCCAAGGCGCTGGCGTTGAAGCTGACAACGATCTAAAGGTGGGAGGGAGCAAGCCCCCTCCCACAGGGCAACTTCCTCTATCTTGGGGTCTTTATAAAGCCGGGTTTTAGGCCAAATACCTCGACGCCCTGCGGCGTCGATTGCCCGGTGGTCACGGTCACGCGTTCCACCGGCTGGTCCATCGTCGGCCGATATTCGACGGTCATGTCCGGCTGGATCGCCTGGCTCGGAATCACGATCGCCTGCGCGTTGTTGTAAGTGACGATGGTCAGTCGCGCACTCATCCCCAGCCGTACCCGCTGCAATTGCTGCGGGGTCAGCCTGGGGATCGACAGGGTTACCGGGAACTGCGCGCTGCCCTGGGTCTCGCCGGCAATCGCCAAACCGCTGACCACACTCACCGAGCCGCTCAACCGTTCGCCGTCGAAGCCATCGCCCATCACCTCCACCGCCTGGCCCTGGTGCAGTTGGTTGATGTCCAGCTCGGAGACCCTGGCGACGATTTTCAGCCGTTCGATATTGGCCAGACCGAACAACACCTGGCCCTGGCTGACCTTGCTGCCGGCCTGCACCGGGGCGTTGGTGTTGCCCGCGCCTGCTGCCGCGTTGCTGCTTCCGGGGGCGGGCACCACGATGCCGGAGAAGGGCGCCTTGACCTCCTTGTCTTCGAGCTGTCGGTAGAGCGCGTCGTACTTCACCGTGGCATTGGTCAGCTCCATCTCGGCGATCTGTCGGTATTCGCCCTTGCCTTGCTCCAGTGCCTGTTGCAGTTCATCGCGTGCGGCGATCAGGTCCAGTTGCTGCTGCTGGGTCTGTTGCTTGAGGTCGTCCAGTTCGTTGCGCGGGATGATGCCGCGCTGAAACAGGTTTTCGCTTTCGGTGAGTTTGCGCTGGGTGTTGTCGGCGCCCATTTGCGCGGTGCGCAGGCTGCGGCGTGCACGGCTGACGGTGGGGCTGCTGTCCCAGTCTTGCATTTCCTGCACGGTGCGCCGGGCCTTGAGTTGCGCGGAGAGTGCATCGCGCAGTTGCACTTCGAGCAGGGCCGGGTCCATGCGCAGCAACACTTGCCCGGCGTCGACGCGTTGGCCTTGCTCCACCAGGTTGGCCTGCACATTGCCGTCGAACGGCGCGGTGAGGGTGAGGGTGGTGTCGGGCTCGATCTTGCCCACCAGGCCGATCTGATGCACCAGCGCGCCAGGCGTCACCGCCAGCCACTGTTCGGTCGGGAGGATCGGGTCGGCGGCGCTGCGATGGCTTTGCACCGCAACGCCGGCGGCCGCCAGCAGCACGATCAATCCAGCCGCCAGCAGGCGTTTTTGGTTAGTAGTCATTGAGGGCGATTTCCCAGCTTTCCAGCGTCATGCCCAGGGTCAGATCGAGCTGGGTCTGGGCGTTCAAATAAGCGATCAGCGCATTGAGCTGCGTGTTTTCGGCGTTGCGCAGGTCGGTCTCGAAACTCAGCACCTGGAAGTTGGTGGAGCGCCCGGCGCTGAGTTTTTCGCGTTCGATCTCGATCTTGCGCCGCGACAATTCCACGGCGCGCTGGGAGATTTCGTACTGGCGCCAGCGCGTGCCGAGGTCGCGCACCACGTTGTTCACGCTGCGTTCCAGCTCCTGGCGGGCGTCGGTGATGCGGATGGCCTGATCCTCCACATTCACCCGCGCGCGCACTTCGGCCTGGCGCGTGCTGATGTCGCCGATGGGGATTTGCACCTGCACCCCGGCGTAGCTGTCCCAACTGCGGTTGTTGCCGCTGCCGGTGTCGTTGTCGTAGTTGTTGCGTATCTGGTTCGCCCCGGCCACCAGGTCCACTTGCCAGCGCCCGGAGTCTTTGGCGATCACCAGGTTGAGGTCGGCCTGCTGGCTGCCGAGCAGGGTGGCGAGGTACTCCGGTTGCTGGTTCTGCGCCAGGTTGAAGGCCTCGCGTTTGTCGATCTGCATGGGCTTGGCCTCCAGGGCTTCGGTGGCGCGGATCGGCGTCGACAGGTCGAGGGCCAGCAGGCGCAGCAAGGCCAGGCGGCTGGTGTCGAGTTGGTTCTGCGCTTCTTCCACGCCCAGTTGCTGGGTGGCGATATCGGCTTCGGTCTGCACGATCTCGAACTCGGCCATGCGCCCGGCGCTGATCAGCGCCTTGTTGACTTCCAGCAAGGTGTTGGCGCGTTTCAGCGCGTCCTGGACGATGCTCAGTTGCTCCTGGGCGCGCAGCAACTCGCGGTAGGTGGCGATGATCTGGCTGATGGTTTGTGCCACGGTGGCCTTGAGGTTCAGGCGGTTGGCCTGCTCCGACAGGCGCGACAGGCGTAACGGCGCGGTGGTCGCGTCCCAGCCGGCGCCGCGCATCAGCGGTTGGATGAGCGCCAGGTCGAGGCCGTCGCTGCGGTAGCGACCGGCCCGGTTGGCGGTATTCAGTTGCTGGGTCCAGGCCATGCTCAGGCGCGTGCCGTACTCGCCCAGCAGGCTGGTGGCAGGGGCCACGTTGGTATTGCGTGCATTGTCGGCGGAACCGCGGGAGCTGCGGTAATAGCTGTTGAGGGTGAGCTTGGGGTTGAACACGTCTTCGGCCACGCGCAGGTCGAATTTCTGCGCGACCCGCTGCAGGTAGGCGCTGCGAATCGCCGGATTGTTGCGCAGGCCCAGGTACACCGCGTCGCCCAGGGTGATGGCGGTGACCTGGGCATTCAGCGAGACGCCGCGATCGTAGCCACTGCGCGTGGTGCTGGGCGCCGTGGGCCGGATCAGCATATCGGCGGCGACACTCGGCAGGCTGATCAGCGCCAGGAGCAGCAGCAGGCGTTTATTCATCGCGCAACGCCTCCACCGGCTGCAACCGCGAGGCCGAGACCGCCGGGTAAATGCCGAAGAACAACCCCACCAGCAAGGTGCTGCCCACCCCCAGGGGCAGGGCGGCGACCGCCAGGGCGAAGGCCCAGCCCGACAGCCAGGCGTAGAGCCACGCGGCGGTCATGCCGAGCACCGCGCCGCACAGCGCGCCGACGGCGGTGAGGGTGATGGCTTCGAGCAGGAACAGGTTGCGGATATCCCGCTGGCGTGCGCCGAGCGCCATGCGAATGCCGATCTCGCGGCGGCGTTCGGAGACGTTCATCAGCATCACGTTCATCACCCCGACACCGCCGCCCACCAGCGAGATCGCGCCCAGGGCCAGCAGCAGGTAGGCGAAGGTGCGGCTCTGCCGGGTCATGCCGTCGATCATTTGCTGGGGCACCGTGATGTCGACGCTGTGCAAGGTCAATTGGCGTTGCAGCGCGGCGGCGGCTTCCCGGGCGATGCGTTCCATGTCCTGGCCCGGCGCGGCGCGGATGATCACGTTGCCGATTTGCGGGCTGGCGTAGATGCGGCGCATGCCGTCGGCGGGAATGAACAGCGATTCGTTGGCCTGCACCGGCATCAGCATCGCCCGGGGCTGGTGGTGCAGGATGCCGACCACCTGGAACAGGTAGTCGCTGATACGCACGCGGTCGCCCAGCTTTAACGGCGCGCCGGGGGCGCCAAGGGCCTGGGCGATCTGGTCGCCGATCACGCCGTAGGTTTCGTTGGCATCGAACGCCGACAGGAAGCGCCCCTCGCGCAGCGCCAGGCGCAGGGCCGCGGGGATATCCGCTGTGCTGCCGACGAAGTTGGCGTTGACGCTGCGGCCCTGGAACACGATGGCGCCGCTGAACAGGCTCAGCGCGCCGATGTGCGCGATCCCGGGCACGGCCTGGCGCACGGCGTCGAGGTCGAGGCGGGCACGCATCGGTACGCTGCTGTCGGCTTTGGGCGGAAACTGCGCGACCAGGGTGTCGGTGCCCATGTCCTTGAAAATCAGCGCGGCATCCACCGCCGCGTTATGCCCGATATTGATCAGCGCCACCACCGACGAACTGCCGATCACGATGCCCAGCAGCGCGAGGATCGAGCGCTTGCCCAGGGTGCGCAGGCTGACGAACGCTTCATGCAGCAATTGGCTCAGGCTCTGCTCGACCCGCAGGCTCATGGGCGCCCGGCCTCATGCACCACGCCGTTGCGCACCAGGATCTTGCGCTCCAGGCGTTCGGCGATGTGCGCGTCGTGGGTGACGATGATCAGCGTGACCTGCTGCTCGCGGTTCAGCGCCAGGAGCAGGTCCATGATGTCCTGGGCGGTGCTGCTGTCGAGGTTGCCGGTGGGTTCGTCGGCCAGGATGACCGAGGGCTTGCCCACCAGTGCCCGCGCAATCGCCACACGTTGGCGCTGGCCGCCGGAGAGGTCGGCGGGGCGATGGTGCGCGCGCTCGGCCAGGCCGACTTGTTCGAGCATGCGCAGGGCCTGCTCCACCGACTCGTGGCGCGACACGC
Source organism: Pseudomonas sp. Pse79 (assembly GCF_024519615.1). Lineage (NCBI taxonomy): Bacteria > Pseudomonadati > Pseudomonadota > Gammaproteobacteria > Pseudomonadales > Pseudomonadaceae > Pseudomonas > Pseudomonas sp. Pse79. The sequence goes on along the minus strand of NZ_JALJRR010000008.1, from coordinate 127,733 downwards.
CGCGATAACTCAGGGGCAGGGCGACATTGTCCAATGCGCTGAGGCGCGGCAGCAGGTTGAAACTCTGGAACACGAAGCCGATCTGCTGGTTGCGGATCGCCGCCAGTTCATCCGGGCTGGCGCTGAAAATGTCGTGGCCGGCAAAGCGGTACTGGCCGCAGTTGGGCAGGTCCAGCAGGCCGAGGATGTTGAGCAGGGTACTTTTGCCGGAGCCGGAGGCGCCGAGGATGCCGCAGCTGTCACCGCGGGCGATGGACAGGCACACATCATTGAGGATGGACAGGTGCTGTCCGGCGAGCTGATAGCGTTTGCCGATGCCTTGCAGGGAGATCAAGCCTGGGTGCGCGGGGGTATCTGTCATCATGACTACGCCTGCAGTCTCGACGCTGCCGTGCTGCCCCGGTAAAAATTTGTAACAAGTTCGGGAGCTGCCTGGGACACGTCACGGACTGGTTTGATTTCTTGTTTTTAAAATATTCTTTGAATACTAACCGCGTTCAACCGGCTCCGCCAGCCATCGTTGTAGAGGGTTTTTACCCTTTGAAATAAATGCACCGGGGGCAAAACCCACCGCGCAAAAATCCTTTGGTCAGCCTCGACGGGCCCGTCTGCCAAGGCTTGCGCTGATATGGCGCAGTGTCACTACTTGCTTTCGAGCGGTGGCCCCGGTATAAAAAATCAAATTTATTTTTAAAACAATATTTCCCGCGTGGAACTTTTATGGTCGTGAAGAAAGTCAGTTCTCCAAACGTTACCAAGACTCGATTGCTGGATGCGACAGAGGCTCTCTTCATCAAATACGGGTATGACGCTGTTTTGTTGCGGCAGATTACCGAGCGTGCCCAGGTGAACCTGGCTGCGGTGAACTATCACTTCGGGGACAAGGACGCCCTGATGAAAACCCTGCTGATGCAGCGCCTGGAGCCGCTCAACGAGCAGCGCCTGGAACTGCTGGCACGCTGCGAAGCCGAATCTGACGGCCCCCTCGATTGCGACACGCTGCTCGGTGTGCTGTTCGCCCCGGCCATGGGCCTGGAGCGCAGCGACCCGGCGAGTGGGGAAGGGCGTTCGTTCATTCGTTTCCTGGGGCGGGTCTACAGCGACACCTCGCCGTTTATCCAGGAATACCTCAAGGTCCATTACCAGCCGGTGTTCCAGCGCTTCTTCGAAGCCTTCGCCCTGGCCTTGCCGGACTTGCCGCGCAACGAACTGGGGGTACGCCTGCAATTTGCCCTCAAGGCGATTTCCGGTGTGATGGCCGGCACCGAACTGCGCCTGCTGATGAACTCCATGAGCCTGGGCCGCCCGGCCACGGATGCCGAAGTAATGGCCAAGTTGATCACGCTGGTCTCGGCGGCGATTCGCGTGCCGCAGCAAAGCCCCGAGGCGCAAGTGGCGTTGGCCAAGGTGCTCGATACCCAGCGCGCCATTCGCGAGCAAGCGTCCGCGCCCGTCGGCAAGGTGGCGCGCTAGCTCGAATCCGGGACAAAAAAAAGCCCGCTGGGGCGGCGGGCTTGATGTGCAACGTTTGTAACGGATGAGGCTTTACCCTACGTCCCGCGATGTGAATAAGTCGTGAAAAATATGTAGGAAAAGGTTTGCGAATAAAAAATTTGTGATCCGCGCGTGTTCCGTTGCGGTACCGTTTGTCGCTACTGTCAAAACTAACAGGCCGCGCATGGCATCAACGAACGCAAGTGCCGCGTCGCGCGTATTCACGCGGTTTTGACGTTTTCGTCGTCGGTGACCGATTGGCCGTTGCGCGGCGCAGTCGTGCAGGTGCCCTTGCCGATATCGGCAGGTGTTCTACTGACTGCCGGGCTTCCGAATAGGTAGATTCACTGCCATCCGTCTGAACTGTAATTTCTAACAGGTACCCGCGTTGCTAAAAGCGGCGTTTGATTTCACCTGATGCGTACCCGCTTAGGAGAATGATCATGCCAACCAAATCTGCCGGTTCGAAAAAAGCCGTCGTAACAAAGTCGACGGAAGAAAAAACCAGTACGACGAATTCCAAGCAGGCGGCGACCAACAAACCGTCTGCTTCAGCACCGCCTGTCGCAAGTGCGACAAAGACAGCCGCCAAAAATAAACATTCCCCACGAACACCCGTACCGCCACCGGTTTTGCAGGACCTTGACTCTCCCTACACATCGCCCGCGCGGGTCATACCCGTCTTAGGGGCCGCCTATGGTATTGGCCGGCGTCATATCCGTGATGGATTGACCTACATTTTCGAGCGCTGGGTTCAGTGCAGTGCAGGTGACGAATATCGAATCTGGATGAATGGAATATTGATGATGCAAGAGAAGGTGACGGCTGCCAACGAAGGCGACCCACGATTTTTTTTGGTCATTCCCAGAAGCAGACTGCTGCTGTTTTTTGTCGAAAATGTCTACGGCGAGGTCATCCGAGTTGGTTCTGGTGTGGAGAGTTCTTCTGTACCTGAAAGAGTTCTGATCCTGGACACACTGCCTGGTGGAGAGGGCAACTGTGATGGAACCTATCACCATGGTCTGACCTTTACACTTACCGACACATTTGTTGATGCCGTCGTTGCCGCTCGGGGCGTTGGGGTCACCATCCACGCGTGGGTAAACATGCGGGTCAATGACCTGGTGATGTTCTACTGGGGCGGTTACCGCTATGAACTCCTGCCTATCCGCGCCGACCAAGTCGGGCATGACCTGACGTTTACGATAGAGAGTGAGTTCTTGGTGGCTGTCGGTAGCGGCCATTTTGTCGTGCAATTCTATTTGTATGATGAGGTTCTGGATGAGTCCGGCCCGTGCCATCGGTGGGGCAAACCGATCCCCGTCAATGTTGACCTTGATACCACGCTGCTGGATGAGCCGGAGATCGTTGAAGCCGATCACCTGACATTGATTCTGGAAGCCGATGAATTGCATGGCCTTCCGGCTACCGGGTCTGTGTTTATCCGCAGAAATGATCCGAACTTCGTCCGTGGCGATTACCTCATATGGACGGTGGAAGGCACTACGGTGGAGGGGGAGCCTGTTACGTTTGATTTTCGCGTGGAAGTTGTTTTGAGCAGCTACAACGATATTTCAATCCCCAATGCATTTGTCCGCTCATTGATACAGAGCACCCTGAGAATTTCCTACGTCAGGGAAAGAGACATGTTGCGCGCCCGCTCGACTGTCTATACGGTCGCGGGCATCCGCTACACGCTCCCCGCACCCGACGTCACTCAGGCCCACGGGCCATTTGTCGAGCCGGATTTGGGGTTTATCACGGTGGCGATGCCCGACTATGTCCCGCCAGGCAATGCGGGAGATGATCTGCAAGTCAGTATTCAGGCTGAGCGCCTGGATGGCAGCGTGGAGCGCGTGTTCAGTCACCGAGTTGCGGGGACCCATCCCCGGTTCCGGGATTTTGTCAACGCGGAATACGCACGATTTGAAGGGCTGAACCGCACTCGGGTCTATTACCAGGTCACGGGGCCGGCAAGCGTTCGTGAATCGGAACGTCGATACATCCAGGTCGGCCGGCCGCCACGCAGCCTGGTTGCGCCCATTATCCAAGAGGCAGACGCCACCCACAATATTGATCCCGGGGCAGTGGGCAGTGTCGCTACCTTTGAAGCGCGTGCGGAGTTCAGGGCAGGTGACGAAGTCGTCATCAAGTATGTGGGCTCGGTCACCGGGATCACCCTTGTCGACTATCGGCTGGCGGTGAATTCCAATCCACTCTTGGTGGATGTCCCTAGGCAACTGATTGTGGATAATCTGGATGGCACGTTGATTGTCAGTTATACGCGCAGACGGTTTGGCGTCGATGAGCTTTCCGAGGAGACGACTTACACCATCGGGCGGGCATTGGGCGAGTTGTTCTCTCCTGAAGTGCTGGAGGCGACAACGGGGCCGGATGAACTGGATCCGTGGTTGGTGGCGATTAGCGGCGCCACGGTACGCTGCCGCTATGACCAGCCCAAGAACGGCGATCAAGTTGAAGTATGCTGGCTTGGGCTGGCGGGTGCCGGGACGTATTTTGAAGTCAAGCCTGCCAACAGTGGTGACGCTTTTGTCGAGGTAACCATTCCGGTCCCCGTCATTGGCTTCAATATCCATCCTCTGGGGCGTGATATTGACGTGTCGTTTAAGGTGATTCGCAACGGTTTCCCCACGGCTTCACCCGTTCTTACGCTGAACCTGCTGACCCTGAATCACTTACCTGGTGCGAAAATAGATAGCATCGGCAATAGCGCTATTCTTGAAATCCCCAAGCTGGACGACCTCGACAAAACTCGCGTGGCACCTTGGATCTATATCGAGAGGGGACAGCGTATGTGGTTGAAGTACTCCGGAACGCTGAATACCGATGTTCCGTACAAGGAAGAAACCTATGAAGGCCGTGAAGTCTCTGTCGAGGATGTCAGCAACGGCCCCGCGCCCTATACCCCTGTGGGAAGACTACGCAACTTGAAAGAGTGGACGAGCCTGACCATCGAGTTTGGTGTCACGTTCGATCAAAGCAACCACATTGCCAACGCCGTGTGGTTCGACACCCGCCACCATATGGTCCAGACAGAGTCCAACATATTCCCCCATCCGGAAATCAAGTATTCGACCCCGCCGAGTGGGCCCGAAGTGATCATCCACCCCCTGACCGTCGAGAACAAATGCCAGGTGTTGGTGACCTATCCCAATATGAACCAGGGTGGGACAGATCTGATTACCTTGTACTGGCTCCACGCGGACGGCACCGTGACCGAGGTCGGCACAACGTCTGGTCTGGACGGTGGCACGGTAACCTTCAATGTCGATAATAAGTTGGTGGGTGTGAGCATCAATAGCACTGTCCACCTGCAGTACGAAGTGATATTGGGCCGAGGCGGGGATGGATCGTCGCAAGTGCAGACCGTGCATGTCCAGGCCATTCCAGAGAGCAGCTTGCCAAGGGCCTTGATTAACCGTATTGCCCACGGCGGAACCATAAATCCGGCGAACTTGACTGGCGATGCGATACTGACGATGGCCAAATGGGCCTACAGCCAAAAAGATCAAGTTGCCTGGATAAGCCTGTCGGCCCCCGGTGCGGTCACACAAGATTTGCTGGTGGCTCACAGCGTTTCGGAAAATGAAGCCATCAACGGCTTCGCGAATATCAATGTGTTGCGCAGTTGGCTGCTGTCTGTACCGAACAATGGCACGGTCACGGTCCTTGTCTCCATCAACTTCAACAAGCAGGCTGACAAGTCACGAGCGGTACCTTTCCCGTCGACTCAATATCAGATCGTCCATGCAACAGCACTTGTTTTCAATCAGGCCACGGTTTATCTGAACAAGAAGACATACCTGATCGACGGTTCTCCAGATGTACTGCCGGTATTCGGTCCGGGTAATCAGGTGCAGCACCAGGCAACAGGCGGAACACCGCCTTACACGTACCTGACATCGAATGGAAATGTCGCCAATGTCCACAGCACTTCGGGTTTGGTCACGGTGCGCGGGAACGGCAGTGCATCAATTACGGTCCGTGACTCTTCGGTACCGGCACAAGCTCGCAGTTACACCGTGGTTGTCAGTAACATCGTGCGGTGTGTCGGCTTGGGCCGAAACACGCTTGGCGTCATCCGGAACAATGCGAGTGCTGCTGGCGCTCGTTTGCCTACTCTTGATGAAGCCCGTGAACTGCACCAGGCTTATGGAAATCGCTGGCCGATGGGCGTTGCGCTCTATTGGACGTCAACGTACTCGCACAGCTTTTTATTTAGTAATTACTACTATGGCCTGAACATCAATACCGGCGCTGTCCAGGCTGGGAAAGATCATATAATCGGGGACCACTTCAATGGTGTTGGGCTCAGGTAGCGCCAAACACCAAAAAAAGCGGAGTTGCAGAGGCTCGCGGTAAATCGTGAGCTTCTGTTTTTATCTGCTCGAGTGTGCGACTAATCGCGGCTTTTCCGTTGGACGGTCAAATCTTCCATCGATTCGCGCTCAGCGCCAACCGTGAACGCATCGCCTCGACATTCGCCACCAGTTGCATCGTCAATAACCGATACCCGTCCAGTGCGTTATGCACCGAGCCCCCCAACTGCGGTTCAATGAACGCTGTGTTGCCCGGCCGCTCCAGTCGCTCGGTAGCCCCCGATTGCAACGCTCGCGCCATCCCCACCCACTGCACCCGAATCTGCCGATGCTCGGCCTTCAACATCAGCTGCATCCGCGCCATTGCCTGTTCGTCGCGAGGGTCTGGCCGGGTGTTGCCCAGAATCTCCAGGGTGCTGATGCACATGCGCAAATGCCGCTGGATCGTGTCCAACTGGGTCATGGAGATCCGTACCTCCTTGGACACCGAGGGCATCAACGACCGCAGTTGCAGCATCGCCGTATTCACGCGGCTGAGCAGTTTGAGGTGTTCGTCGTCGGTGACCGATTGACCGCTGATGATGCGGTTATAGATCGCGGCACAGTCGCGCAAGGCACTGGCCAGGTTGTAGCGCCAGGAGTACACGGCATACAGCGGCAAGGCGAAGGAAAACGCCAGGGCCAACGCAATACCGATCAGGATATCGACCGTGCGCCACAGCCCGTCCGACAGCGGATTGTCGCCATGCCCGGCGACGATAAACACGGTGATCGCCGACAACAAGGCGGTGTATCCGCCCTTGCCGATGGCGTGATAGGAGAAGAACCCGCACACCACCGACATCAACAAGTAGGTCAGCAGCGGCTGCCCCACATACGTCTCCTGCACCACCAGCAGCAAACCGACGCTGGCGCCGATCAGGGTGCCGTAGGCGCGTTCCATGGCTTTCTTGCCGATGTTGCCGTGGTGCTGCAGGCCGCCGATCACCACCAGCATGGTCACCGACGCCCACTCGCCGTGGGGCAGGTTGATGCCGGTGGTCAGCAGGATCGTCGCCAGCAAGCCGATGGACACGCGCACGGCGTGGATCAGCTTGGCATGGCGATAGCGGCGGTAAGGGTCGAGCAGCGGGCGCAGCAGGCGCCGGGCAAATACAGGCAAGTGCAGGTTAATCAACGGCGAGGCGTCCTCTAGAAAATGTAGTCAGTGGTCAAGAAGCTCGAGTTGCGGTTGTGCAGGATCTCGCTGAGCAGTGCCTTGTTACTGTCCTGGAACTTGGTCGCCACCAGGGTGCGGATCGAGAACACACGCAAGGCGTCATGTACCGACAGTGTGCCTTCGGCCGAGTTCTTGCGGCCGTTGAAGGGGAAGGTGTCCGGGCCGCGCTGGCACTGGGCGTTGATATTGATGCGGCCGACCTGATTGGCGAAGGTGTCCACCAGCCGTCCGATTTCGGCCGGGTCGGTGCCGAACAGGCTCAGTTGTTGGCCGAAATCCGATTCCAGTACGTAATCGATCACGGTCTCCAGGTCACGGTAGGGCACGATCGGCACCACCGGGCCGAACTGTTCCTCGTGGTACACGCGCATCTGCGGGTTTACCGGGTACAGCACCGCCGGGTAGAAAAAGGTACCGCGACTGACGCCGCCATTGGCATTCACCACGCGAGCGCCGTGTTGGGCCGCATCGGCGACCAGCGCGTTGAGGTAATCGATCTTGCCGGCGTCCGGCAGCGGCGTCAGTGCCACGCCGTCTTCCCACGGCATGCCGGGCTTCAAGGTCGCCAACTTGGCGTTGAATTTCTGGATGAAACTGTCGACCACGTCTTCATGCACAAACAGGATTTTCAACGCGGTGCAGCGCTGGCCGTTGAACGACAGCGAGCCGGTGACCGCTTCGCTGACGGCGTTGTCCAGGTCGACCTGGGGCAGCACGATGCCTGGGTTTTTCGCGTCCAGGCCCAGGGCTGCGCGCAGGCGGTGCGGGCGCGGGTGCAGTTTTTTCAGGTCGCTGGCGGCCTTGTTGGTGCCGATGAACGCGAAGATATCGATCTTGCCGCTGGCCATCAGCGCGCTGACGGTTTCGCGGCCGCTGCCATAGATCACGTTGATCACCCCGGCCGGGAAGCTGTCGCGGAATGCCTCCAGCAGCGGGCGGATCAACAGCACGCCGAGCTTGGCCGGCTTGAACACCACGGTGTTGCCCATGATCAGCGCCGGGATCAGCGTGGTAAACGTCTCGTTCAACGGGTAGTTGTACGGCCCCATGCACAGCGCCACGCCCATCGGTACGCGGCGGATCTGGCCGAGGGTGTCCTGTTCCAGCTCGAAGCGGCTGCTGCGGCGGTCGAGTTCCTTGAGGGCATTGATGGTGTCGGTGATGTAGTCGCAGGTGCGGTCGAACTCTTTCTGCGAGTCCTTGAGGTTCTTGCCGATTTCCCACATCAGCAGCTTGACCACCGCATCACGCTGTTCGCGCATGCGCCGCAAGAACGCTTCGACGTGGCGGATGCGGTCGACCACGCGCATCGTCGGCCATTCCCCCTGGCCGCGGTCATAGGCGCGCACGGCGGCGTCGAGGGCGCTGAGGGCGGTGTCGGCATCCAGCAGCGGCGTGCTGCCGATTTGTACGCGTTCGTCGCCCAGTTGCACCGGGCTGAGCACTTGGGCCAAGGGGCCGTTCCACACCCGCAACTGGCCGTCGACCAGGTAATCGCGCTGTTCGATGGGCGCTCCCAGGCGGAATTGCTCGGGAATATCGGCGGCGCAGGAAGGAAACAGCTGGGCGAGCAGGTTATCGGTGGTCATGTCGCTACCCCTGAAATAGTTGCAAAACATGACTAGAGAGTCACCCAACAACGGGTTCTGTGGCAAGGCTTGCGCGCTTTCTTGTACGCACGGCTGCACATGGCGGGTAAACTGCGAGGCTTTCTTGAAGGAGTTCACATGAGTCAGTACCAGCCGGGCATTCTTGCCGCACCGGTGCCTTTACAGGCACGCCATCTGTTTTTTGCCGTGGACTCCCTGGCCGCTGTACCTGCTGCGTTGAACGCATTGGTGCAGTGGGCGGATTCGGCCGCAGTGGTCGGTCTGGGTGAGCCGCTGGTCAACGCACTGGGCACGCAGATCGAAGGGCTGCGCGCATTCCCAGCTGTCAGCGCGCCGGGCGCGCACAACCCCTCCACGCAGCAAGCATTGTGGGTGTGGCTGCATGGCGTGGATCGCGGCGAATTGCTCTTGCGCAGCCGTGCGCTGGAGAAAGCCCTGGCCCCGGCGTTCCGCCTGGTGCAGTCGACTGAAGGCTTCCGCTACAAGAGCGGTTTTGACCTGACCGATTACGAAGACGGCACCGAAAACCCCCACGACGATGCCGCCGTCGAAGCCGCGCTGACCGACAGCGGCGCCAGCTTCGCCGCGATCCAGCAATGGCAGCACGACCTCGATGGTTTCGCCGCGTTGCCTGCCCAGGAACGCGACCACATCATCGGTCGCCGCCACGGCGACAACGAAGAACTGGAGGACGCGCCCGAGTCCGCCCACACCAAACGCACCGCCCAGGAAAGCTTCACCCCGGAAGCGTTCGTGGTGCGCCGCTCGATGCCCTGGGCAGAAAACGGCCAGGCTGGCTTGATGTTCCTCGCGTTCGGGCATTCCTTCGATGCGTTTGAAGCGCAACTGCGCCGCATGAGCGGGTTGGAAGACGGCATCGTCGACGGCCTGTACCGCATCAGCACACCGTTGACCGGCGGCTATTACTGGTGCCCGCCGCTCAAGGACGGGCGCCTGGACCTGAGTGCCGTGTTGATCTGACCAGGCGTTTGCCTGGGTCATTGCGCCAGCCCACGCGCCATCACCGATACGGAGTTGGCGCGTTTTTTTTACGGGTGCAGGCAACATGAAGATGTTGACAGCCAACGCATTGGCGACTGGAAAAAATCGTCGCAGCCCGTAATCTGGAGGCCTTTTGTCACCTGTGCGGATTGTGCATGTCTTCTGTTGCCGATGGGCTGCCCCTGAACAAACGCCTGCCGGCGGTGATCGCCATTTCCCTGGGCATCGGCATGGCGACCCTGGACACGGCCATCGTCAACACGGCGCTGCCGACCCTGGCCGACGGCATTGGCACCGACTCCGCGTCGGTGATCTGGGTGGTCAATGCCTACCAGTTGGCGATCATTGCCACGGTGTTGCCCTTCGCTTCGCTGAGCGATGTGCTCGGGCACCGTCGGGTGTACCTCGGTGGCTTGTTGCTGTTTATCGTATCGTCGCTGTTTTGCGGGATCGCCGGGTCGCTGGTGACGCTCACGGCGGCGCGGGTGGTGCAGGGGCTCGGTGCGGCCGCGATCATGAGCGTCAACACGGCGTTGCTGCGGCATATCTATCCGTCGCGCATGCTCGGGCGCGGCCTGGGCTATAACTCGCTGGTGGTGGGGCTGGCGTTCACGCTCGGGCCGACGGCGGCGTCGGCGATCCTGTCGGTGGCGAGTTGGCACTGGCTGTACCTGATCAACGTGCCGCTGGGCTTGTTGGCGCTGCTGTTGGGCTTGCGCTCATTACCGGTCATTCCCATGGCCGGGCATGCCTTCGATCGTCTTGCCGCGCTGTTGTGTGCCGGGCTGTTCGCCTTGCTGGTGCTTGGCCTGGGGACGGCGGTGCATGGCGCCCAAGGTGCGTTGACCCTGGGCCTGATCGCGCTGGCGCTGGTCTGCGGCGCGCTGCTGCTGCGCCGCCAGGCCGGGCACCCGGCGCCGATGCTGGCAGTGGACTTGTTCAAGCGCCCGGTGTTTGCGCTGTCTTCGCTCACGGCGATCTGCGCCTTCAGTGCCCAGGGTCTGGCCTTTGTGTCGCTGCCGTTTCTGCTGCAGGCAGTGCTCGGGCACAGCCAGGTGGAGACCGGTTTTCTGATGACGCCCTGGCCTGCGGTGGTGGCGGTGATGGCGTTGGTCGCCGGGCGCCTGGCCGACCGCGTGTCCCTCGGCCTGTTGTGTGGGATCGGCCTGTTGATGCTGAGCGTGGGCATGGCGGCCCTGGCGACGTTGCACAATGATGCGTCGGCGTTCGAGATCGGCTGGCGCATGGCCTTGTGCGGAGCCGGTTTCGGGTTCTTCCAGTCGCCCAACCTCAAGGCATTGATGACCAGCGCACCCTTGGCCCGCAGCGGTGGGGCCAGTGGCATTGTGGCGATCTCGCGGTTGCTGGGGCAGACGCTGGGAGCGTCGCTGGTGGCGTTGTGTTTTCACTGGTCCCTGGGCAGCGGCCCGCACTACGCGTTGTGGCTAGGCTGCGCGTTTGCGTTGGTGGGCAGTGTGGCCAGCGGCCTGCGGTTGTTGCCGTATGACAAAAAGGTTTAATCGAGCGTTGTAAAAAGCCGTTCGAGAAGGCTACGGTGGCGACCTGAATATTTCGGGATGTTTCAGATTTATGGCAAGCCAGGCCCAACGCACTGCCGACATCACCTCCCGCCGCGCCGCGCTGACCTTGGCTTTATGCCTGCCCAGTGATGTGTTGCTTTATCTGCTGCTGCCCATGGAATCCCAGGCATTCGGCATCACGCTGGCCCAGGCCGGGGTGCTGCTGGCGGCCAACCGACTGGTGCGGATTTTCGGTTACCGCCACGTGCTCAATTTCTATGCGCGCCACGGCGATCGTCTGACCTGCATGATCGCCGCCGGTGCCGCGACGCTGTGTGCCTTGGGTAACTCGATGCTGTCGGGCTTCGCTGCATTGCTGGGCTTGCGGCTGGTCTGGGGCCTGTGTTTTGCCGCGTTGAACCTGTCGACCCAAGTGCTGGCGACCGCCGAGCCGACGGGTGCCGCACGCCGGGCAGGGCGGTCGCGGGCCTTGATCGCCCTCGGGCCGATGCTCGCATTGCCGCTCGGCGGCTGGCTGACCTTATGGGCCGGACCGCGTCCGATCTTTCTGATTCTCGCCGGATGCTGCCTGCTGGGCTTGTGGATGGCGCGGGGGTTGCCTACTGTCGGCCATGATTTGCACAGCAGTCCGGGGCGCCGTTTCAAGTGGCCCGACAGCGTGGCGCTGTGGTCGTTTATTGAAGGCGTGGCGCTGGATGGGCTGTTTATCTTTGGCCTGTCGATCCAGGCACAGAAGCTTCTCGGGGGCGACGCGGTGCTGATCGCCGGTGCCTTGATGGCCTTGCGTTATGTCTCGGAAATGCTCCTGAGCCCGCTGGGCGGTCGCGCCGCGCAACGCTTCGGCGCCACGTCGATGCTGTTGTTGTTTTCGTTCCTGAGCGCTTTGGCCCTGGCGGCATTCGGCAGTTATTGGGTGATCGTCGGCGCGGCGGCAGTGCTGGTGTTGCGGGCGTTGCAGTTACCCCTGGTGACGACCTTGGTGGCCGAACGCAACCCCGGTTCGATGCGCGTGTCGGCATTGGCCTCCAACGCGGTATGGCGCGATATCGGCGCCGGCCTCGGGCCGCTGCTGGCGGGGTTGTTGCTGCCGGTCGCCGCGGCCCCTTGGGTGTTTGGCCTGGCGGGCGCCGCGATAGCCATCAGCGCCGTGTTCTGCTGGCGGGCAAAGCGTTCCAACTGACAATGTGAGGTAGTGTGTGACCCGACAAGAAGACTGTGTACGCGTGCTGGATGACGCCTATCGACACTGGACCGGCCAGGGCTTGCCGGCGCCCGAGCATCTGGACGCACAGCAACGCCTGACCTGGCTGCATGCCCATGCGCCCTACAGCCTGCTGGCCCACGATGGCGCGGCGGACCCGCGGTTTAACTACGCCAATGCGTGCGCCTTGGCGTGCTTCAAATACCCGCGCGAGACCTTCATCGGCATGCCGTCACGCTTCAGCGCCTCGGAACTCGACCGCGCCGCGCGCCAGGTGTTATTGGAGCACGTCAGCGCCAACGGCATCGCCCATGGCTACAGCGGCTGGCGGGTGGATGCACATCAGCAGCCGTTCATGATCCATGCCGGTGTGGTGTGGACGTTACTCGATGCCGCCGGCCTGCCGTGTGGGCAGGCGGCGCTGTTCTGGCCGGATGCGCAGCGTATCGGGGTGTTGGCTTAAGCGCCTTTGAAACTGTCCAGCCAGGACGGGTCGAAACGGGTTTGCTCGGTATCGAGCCCCAACGCTTGCATCTTCGCCCTATGTGCCTCGATCTCGCCGACCAACTGCACCTGGGCGCTGGAGTTGGCGTCCAGCTCATGCATCTGCGTCAGCCCCAGGTGATAGAACCGCAGCACCTTGAGCGCCGTCGGGTCATTGGCTTGCACGCGGTCGGTGACCTTGTGCATCACGTTGGTCACGCGCATCAGGTTGCGCTTGAGCTGCCAGCCATACACCGCCGGCGCCAGCCATGGCTGGGTCCAGAACGGGCCGCGCACCAGGGCGAGGGTGATCAACACCCCGGCAAACACCCCACCCACGTTGTAGCGAAAGTTGTCGCCGCCGGCTTCGCCAAACAGCATCACCGCCAGGCTCGACAACAGCATCGCCAGGGCCACGAACAACACGGCCACGATCAACGTACTGCGACGGGTCTGCTGGCGGTAGGTGATGGGGTCGCAGGGTTTGAGTTCGAACATCCGGGGAAAATCTCCTTGGCGTTTGTAGGGGATAGGGCAGGGCGGCATCTTCTCATGCTTGGCGATGGGGTGTGCGGTAAACACGTTGAGCGAAGGCTTGTGGGGCGTTCTCTATGATCGATTACAAGCAGCCCCGGCCCGGATCGCACACGCAATGTCCCGAAAGAGCGTGAGCAACCAAGTGCTGTCGAAAAAAAAGCCCCGTCGTTGAACGGGGCGTTTGTTTATTTGGGCGGTACCCAGTTGACGTCGGTGATGCCGTACTTCTCGGCCCAGGGCCGGGTGGTTTTTTTCACCTGTTCGTGGCCGACCCGACCGATGCGGCTGACATGCGCAATATCGGCATCAACGGCCGCCCAGTGCCAGGCCTCGGCGTTATTCATCACTTCGGCACGCACCACGAAAGACTTCGGTTGACCGTGCAGTTGATAGGTAATGGTGTAGATTTTTGCGCTACTCATGTTGCCTCCCTGTCTTGTTATAGATGGATAGGAAAGCGTTTAAAAAGGTTCATTCGAAATGACAAATTGCCGGTCCGGGCGGCATAGTGGGGCCTTCGCCACGCGCCCAAGGATCGCGTCATGTCCCGCCTGACCCAAAGCCACCTGTACCTGCAACGCCTGGGCTACGCTACGCCGCCGCCGCCGACCCTGCAAACCTTGCAGGACCTGCAATTGCGGCATGTGTGTACGTTCGCCTTTGAAAGCCTGTCGACCCTGCTGCGCTTGCCGGTGCCGATCGACCTGCCCAGCGTCGAACAAAAAGTCTTGCTCGATGGACGCGGCGGGTATTGCTATGAACTGAACCAACTGTTCCTGGAGCTGCTGCAGGAGCTGGGCTTCGACGCACGCGGCATCACCGGACGGGTCGTGATGGGCGGGCCACCGGATGCACACACCGCGCGTACCCATCGCCTGAGCCTGGTGACGGTGGACGGTGTGCGCTATATCTGCGACGTCGGCTTTGGCGGCATGGTGCCGAGCAGCCCGTTACGCCTGGACAGCGAAGCGATCCAGGCCACCGCCCACGAACCCTTTCGGCTGACCGTTAAGCACGGCAGCTACACCCTGTGGGCCGACGTCGGCGGGGAGTGGCGTGGCTTGTATGTGTTCGACCTGCAGGTGCAGGCAGACATCGACTATGAAATCGGCAACTGGTACGTCTCCACCCACGCGGGCTCGCCGTTTCTCGGTCAGTTGAAAGTGGCACTGCTCGCGCCGGGTAAGCGTCACACCTTGAACAACGGCCACTACGCGGTGCACTCCCTGGACGGTCCCAGCGAAAAACGCGCGATAGCCAGTGCCGATGAATTGCTTGATGTGCTGCGCGGCACCTTTGGCCTTCGCTTGCCAGTGCATCAGCGGCTTCGCGAAACGCTCGATGGTTTAGTGTCGGCCAATCTTTAGACGCATTGAGGCCGCATCTTCTCTGGCCCATAAACGCAAAAACGGCACCCGAAGGTGCCGTTTCTGTTTACTGCGTACCGCTAAGCGATCAAACGCCCAGTACCGCGTGCTGCACCAAAGTGAGCAACGGTTGTGGGTACACGCCGAGGAAGAAGGCGAGCACGGCGATGGCCAGCAGCATCACGCCACCGGCTTTCTGTTCCCAGTGCAGCTCGGCATCCACACGACGCAGGTTTGGCTCGATCAGGTACAGGGTGACCATCACGCGCAGGTAGTAGAACACGCCGATGGCGCTACCCAGGATGAGCGAGGCAACCAGCCACCATTGATGCGCTTCAACGCCGGTCGCGATGATGTAGAACTTGCCGATAAAGCCCGCAGTCAGCGGGATACCGGCCAGGGACAGCATCATCAGGGTCAACACGGCGGTCAGGTACGGACGGCGCCAGAACAGGCCGCGGTATTCGTACAGGGCGTCGGCGTCACGGCCTTTGTAAGGCGAGGACATCAGGGTGATGACACCGAAGGCGCCGAGGCTGGTGATCACGTAGGTGACCAGATACACGCCGATCGCTTCCAGAGCCAGGCCTTTGCTCGCCACCAGGGCGATCAGCAGGTAGCCGAAGTGGGCAATGGACGAGTAACCCAGCAGACGCTTGAGGTTGTTCTGGGTCAGCGCCAGCAGGTTACCGAACAGGATCGAGGCAACGGCGATCACGCTCAGTACGTCGCTCAACACGCCGGTGTTGGCCGCCGGGGAGATCTGGAACAGACGCACCACCACCGCAAACACCGCAACTTTCGTCGCCGTGGCCAGGAACGCGGCCACCGGCGCCGGAGCGCCTTCGTACACGTCCGGTGTCCACAGGTGGAAGGGCACCAGCGACAGTTTGAAAGCCAGGCCGATCAGCATCATCGCCAGGCCCAGTTGGGCGATCGGCGCAGGCATGCTGGTGGCCGCCAGGGCGTGGCCGATACCGGTGAAGCTCAGGCTGCCGGCTTCGGCGTAGAGCAGGGCCATACCGAACAACAGGAACGCGGAACCGGCGGCCGACAGCACCATGTACTTGATGCCGGCTTCCAGGGAGCGCTTGTTGAAGAAGGCGTAGGCCACCAGGCCGTAGGTCGGGATCGACAGCAGTTCCAGGCCGATGAACAAACCGGCCAGGTGCTGCGCGCTGACCAGCACGATACCGCCGGCCGCAGCCAGCAGGATCAGCAGGTACAGCTCTTCGCGGTTGCCCGGGTAGCCGGTGCCGCCTTCGCCGAGGTAGGCGTGGGCGAGGGTGACGCAGGCCAGGGTGGCGACGAGGATCAACGCGATATACAGCAGCGCGAAGTCATCGATCATCATCAGCGGGGTCACCGCCAGGGGCGCGACCTTGAGTGCCGGGATGATCGACAGCAAGGCCAGGTTCAAACCCGCACAGGACAGCAGGAAGGTTTGCGCATGATTGCGACGCCAGGCGATCGACAGCATCACCACCACAATGGTGAGGCTGGTGATCAGCAGCGGCGCAAGCGCGATAAAGTGTTGGATCGTGAATTCCATAGCGCTCTTACCGGGCCGAAGCGAGTTGAGAGAAGGCGGTGCCGAACCACTGCTGCACGCCATGCATCGTTGCGGCAGAAGTGTCCAGGAACGGTTGTGGGTACACGCCGATGTAGATCAGCAGGACCGCCATACCGAGCACCATGATCAGTTCGCGAGCATCCATCCCGCGCAGGACGGTGTCGGACTTGGCCGGACCGAAGTATGCACGGTGGATCATGATCAGCGAGTAGACCGAACCGAATACCAGGCCGGAAGTAGCGATGGCGCTGATCCACGGTGTCTGCACGAAGGTCCCCATCAGGATCAGGAACTCGCCGATGAAGTTACCGGTGCCCGGCAAGCCCAGGGACGCGGCGGCAAAGAACAGGCTGATCGCCGGCAGGTAGGCGATGCGCGACCACACGCCACCCATCTCACGCATGTCACGGGTGTGCAGGCGCTCGTACAACTGACCACTGAGGATAAACAGTGCGGCGGCTGAAACACCGTGCGCCAACATCTGGATCACGGCGCCTTGCAACGCCACCTGGCTGCCGGAGTAGATACCGATCAGTACGAAACCCATGTGGGAAACGGACGAGAAGGCAACCAGACGCTTGATGTCGGTTTGCGCGAAGGCCAGGAACGCACCGTAGAAGATCCCGATCAGACCCAGGGTCATGGCGATCGGCGCGAACTCGGCCGAGGCATTCGGGAACAGCGGCAGGGCGAAACGCAGCAGGCCGTAGGCCGCCGTCTTCAGCAGGATACCGGCCAGGTCCACGGAACCGGCGGTCGGCGCCTGGGCGTGGGCATCCGGCAGCCAGGAGTGGAACGGCACCACCGGCAGCTTCACCGCGAAGGCGATGAAGAAGCCCAGCATCAGGATGTACTCGGTGGTCAGGGACATCTTGGTTTTCAACAGATCGGCGTAGTTGAAGGTAATCACGCCCGTGCTGTTGAAGTTGACCAAGACCAGACCGAGGATCGCCACCAACATGATCAGGCCGGAAGCCTGGGTGAAGATGAAGAACTTGGTCGCCGCGTAGATCCGGGTTTTCTTGCCGTCCGAAGAACTATGACCCCAGAGCGCGATGAGGAAGTACATCGGCACCAGCATCATTTCCCAGAAGAAGAAGAACATGAACAGGTCGAGGGCGAGGAACACGCCGACCACGCCGCCCAGGATCCACATCAGGTTCAGGTGGAAGAAGCCCACGTGACGCTGGATCTCTTTCCAGGAGCAGAGTACCGAGAGAACACCCAGCAGGCCGGTCAGCAGGATCATCAGCAACGACAGGCCGTCGAGGGCCAGGTGTACGTTGATGCCGAAGCGCTGGATCCAGACGTGCTTGAACTCAAGCGCCCAGGTCGGATCGGCGCCAGGCGCCGGAGCAAATGAATAGTCGCCATGGGCCCACAGCCAGAGGCCGAGCGCGAGTTCCAGGGACATGGTCAGCAACGCAATCCAGCGGGGGAGGGTGGCGCCGAAGCGTTCACCCATCCAGCAGAGCAGGCCGCCGATAAAGGGGATCAGGATTAGCCAGGGCAGAATCATGACGGGCTCGTTTCCTTTCGCAAGTTCGCAAAGTTCGCAATGTACTTAGACATGGTCAGACCGCTACCACAACGATGGCGCCGATCACCAGAACGGCACCGGCCGCCATGGAAGCTGCATACCAACGTAATTGGCCAGTCTCGCTGCGGCTCAGGGCGGTGTGGCTAGCCTTGGCGGCACGCGGGATCAAACCGATGGTCTGGTCGAGCGGGTCTTTGCGCAGTACGTGGCTGATCGCAAGGTAAGGCTTGACGAACAGTTTGTCGTAGATCCAGTCGAAGCCCCAGGCGGCGAACCACCAGGCCGAAAGGAAACGGCCGATGCCACTGTTGGCGACGGCAGTGACGAAGCGACGCTTGCCGAGGAACAGCAGGGCCGCCAGCAGGATACCCGCGATGGCAATGGCGCCCGAGGCGATTTCCAGGCTGTGCTGGGCCTCGCCGCCGGCATGGCCGACGCTTTCCGGCAGTACGCCGGCCAGTGGCGGGGTGATCATGGCGCCGATGAAGGTCGACAGGATGATCAGCACCGACAGTGGCAGCCAATGCGAGATGCCGTGGCCTGCGTGTGCTTCGGTCTTGGCTTCACCGTGGAAGGTGATGAAGATCAGGCGGAAGGTGTACAGCGAGGTCATGAACGCACCCACCAGGCCTGCGTAGAGTAGGTTCTGGTTACCGCTGGCAAAGGCTTCCCAGAGGATTTCGTCTTTCGAGTAGAAACCGGCGGTCACCAATGGCAGGGCTGCGAGTGCGGCACCACCGACGATGAAGCTGGCGTAGGCCAGTGGCAGTTTCTTCCACAGGCCGCCCATCTTGAAGATGTTCTGCTCGTGGTGGCAGGCGACGATCACCGCACCGGAGGCGAGGAACAGCAGGGCCTTGAAGAACGCGTGGGTCATCAGGTGGAAGATCGCCGCGTCCCAGGCGCCGACGCCCAGGGCCAGGAACATGTAGCCGATCTGGCTCATGGTCGAGTAGGCGAGGATACGCTTGATGTCGGTCTGCACCAGCGCGGCGAAGCCGGCCAGTACCAGGGTCACGCCGCCGACCACGCCCACCAGGTGCAGGACGTCCGGCGCCAGGGTGAACAGGCCGTGGGTACGGGCGATCAGGTAGACACCCGCGGTCACCATCGTTGCGGCGTGGATCAGTGCCGAAACAGGTGTCGGGCCGGCCATCGCATCCGCCAGCCAGGTTTGCAGTGGCAATTGCGCGGATTTACCGACAGCGCCGCCCAGCAGCATCAGGGTCGCCAGGGTGATCCAGAAGTCGCCGACCTGGAATTTCTGCGGTGCCAGCACCAGCAGTTCCTGGATGTTCAGCGTGCCTACCTGTTGGAACAGGATGAACAGGCCGATGGCCATGAACACGTCGCCGATCCGGGTCACGATAAAGGCCTTGAGTGCCGCGTTACCGTTGTTGCGGTTGCTGTAGTAGAAACCGATCAACAGGTACGAGCACAGGCCCACGCCTTCCCAGCCGAAGTACAGGAACAACAGGTTATCGCCCAGCACCAGGAACAGCATGCTGGCGATAAACAGGTTGGTGTACGCGAAGAAACGCGAGTAACCGGCTTCACCGCGCATGTACCAGGACGCGAACAGGTGGATCAGGAAACCTACACCCACCACCACGCCGAGCATGGTGATCGACAGGCCGTCGACGTAGAGGGCGAAGTTGGGCTTGAAGCCCTCCACCGACATCCACTGCCACAACACCAGGGTGTAGTGGCCGCCTTCCGGCGGCGCGACGTTGAATTGCCAGATGACGTAGGCGGCGACAATCGCCGACAGGCCGATGGAGCCTACGCCGACCAGGGCCGAGAGGTTTTCCGACCAGCGTCCGCGAGAGAACGACAGCAGCAGGAAACCGATCAGGGGAAATACGAAAGTCAGAAAGATCATGTTCATCCGCGCATCTCACTGGCAGCGTCGATATCAAGCGTGTGGAAGCGACGATACAGTTGCAGCAGGATCGCCAGGCCAATACTGGCCTCGGCGGCTGCCAGGCTGATCACCAGGATGAACATGACTTGTCCATCCGGCTGGCCCCAACGGCTACCTGCCACGATGAACGCCAGTGCCGCAGCGTTCATCATGACTTCCAGGCTCATCAACACGAACAAAATGTTACGGCGAACCATCAGGCCGACCAGGCCAAGGCAGAACAGGATGCCGGCGACCGCCAGACCATGCTCCAAAGGGATAGCAGGCATCATCATTGCTCCTTGGCTTCGTTACGGCCCAAGTGGAAGGCGGTGATGACTGCGGCGAGCAGCAGCATCGAAGCCAGTTCGACCACCAGCAGATACGGGCCGAACAGGCTGACGCCCACGGCCTTCGCGCCAACGGTGGTGTGGCCGATGGCCTGGCCGCTCTGGTGAGCGAACAGGACATACAGCAGTTCAGCCAGCAGCAGCGCGGCGAGGACCACCGGGCCGAGCCAGATGCCCGGCTTGAGCCAGACGCGTTCCTGGGCGACCGAGGCCGGCCCGAGGTTGAGCATCATCACCACAAACACGAACAGCACCATGATGGCGCCAGCGTAGGCGATCACTTCCAGTACACCGGCGAACGGTGCGCCGAGGCTGAAAAAGGTCATGGCCACGGCGATCAGCGAAATGATCAGGTAGAGCAGGGCGTGCACGGGGTTGGTGTTGGTGACCACGCGAAGCGTGGACACCACTGCAATACCCGATGCGAAATAGAAAGCGAATTCCATCTTTCTTCCTTAAGGCAGCAAGCTCTTCACGTTGATCGGCTCGGCTTCGTTTTGTGCGGCGCCTTTCGGCTTACCGGCAACGGCCATACCTGCAACACGATAGAAGTTGTAATCAGGGTTTTTACCGGGACCAGAGATCAGCAGATCTTCTTTCTCGTACACCAGGTCCTGACGTTTGAACTCGGCCATCTCGAAATCCGGTGTGAGCTGGATCGCGGTGGTCGGGCAAGCTTCCTCGCAGAGGCCGCAAAAAATGCAGCGCGAGAAGTTGATGCGGAAGAAGTCCGGGTACCAGCGACCGTCTTCGGTTTCAGCTTTCTGCAGGGAGATGCAACCCACCGGGCACGCCACGGCGCACAGGTTGCAGGCTACGCAACGCTCTTCGCCATCGGGGTCGCGGGTCAGTACGATGCGGCCGCGATAGCGCGGCGGCAGGTACACCGCTTCTTCCGGGTATTGCAGGGTGTCGCGTTTGCGAAAGCCGTGACCGAACACCATCACCAGGCTTCGCAACTGGGTACCGGTACCCTTAACGATGTCGCCAATATATTTGAACATGGGTCAAATCCTCACTGAACCGCGCCCGCGGGCGTGTTCAACAACACAACGGCAGCCGTCACCAGCAAATTGATCAGGGTCAGCGGCAGGCAGAAGCGCCAGCTGAAATCCATCACCTGGTCATACCGTGGACGCGGAATGGAAGCGCGCAGCAGGATAAACAGCATGATGAAGAACGCGGTCTTCAGTAAGAACCAGAAGATCGCCAGCTGCGGCAGGATGCCGAACGGACCGTGCCAGCCGCCGAAGAACAGCGTGACCAGCAGGGCCGAGATCAAGATGATGCCGATGTACTCACCGACGAAGAACATGCCCCATTTCATGCCGGCATATTCAATGTGGTAACCGTCGGCCAGTTCCTGTTCCGCTTCCGGTTGGTCGAACGGGTGACGGTGAGTCACGGCGACGCCAGCGATGAAGAACGTACAGAAGCCAAAGAACTGCGGAATGATGAACCACAGGTTCTGCGCCTGGTACTCGACGATGTCGCGCATGTTGAACGAGCCGACCTGCACCACGATGCCCATCAGCGCGAGGCCCATGAACACTTCGTAGGACACGGTCTGGGCCGAGGCCCGCAAGCTGCCCAGCAGGGCGAACTTGTTGTTACTGGCCCAGCCGGCGAACAGCACCGCGTAGACCGACAAGCCGGCCATGGCGAAGAAGAACAGCAAGCCGATGTTCAGGTCCGCCACGCCCCAGGTCGGGGTGATCGGGATGATCGAGAAGGCGATCAGCAAGGCGCTCATGGCCACGACCGGTGCCAGGGTGAAGATCACCTTGTCGGCAAACGGCGGGGTCCAGTCTTCCTTGAAGAACATTTTCAGCATGTCGGCAGCGATCTGGAACATGCCGAACGGGCCAACGCGGTTCGGACCGTAACGGTCCTGCCACCAGCCCAGCAGGCGACGTTCGACGAAGCTGAGCAGGGCGCCCGCCACGACCACGGCCAACAGGATCACGATGGCCTTGACGACCGCAATGATCACATCGATGACTTCAGGGGTGAACCAGGTCATTGCGCTGCCTCCTGCAGACCGTCAACGGTTTGGCCAAAGATCGACGGTGGAATACCGGCGATGCCTTTTGGCAGTGCAACCAGGCCGGCACCCAACTCGTCGTTGATGCGCAGCGGCAGACGCAGGGTCTTGCCAGCGACGTTCAGACTGAGCAGGGCACCATCGTTGACGCCGAGACGGTCGGCTTCGGACTTGGCCAGGGACACGTAGGCAGCCGGGATGCGTTCTTGAACCGGTGCGGCTTTGGACGAGGTCTCGTCGCTGCCGAACAGGTGGAAGAACGGCACAACCTGCCAGGTGCCCTGGGCCGGGTTGAACGGACGCGGTACGGCGGCGAACCAGTTCAACGCATCGCCCTGGGGTTCGATCAGGCGGGTGCCCGGGTCGCCAGCGCGGATGTGACCACCGACTTCGTCCTGGAACTTGTTCCAGGCCTGCGGCGAGTTCCAGCCCGGCGACCAGGCAAATGGCACCTGCTGACGCGGCTCGACCGAACCCGAGTAACCTTCCATGGAGAAGGCGAACGCGGTGTCGTTGTCTTGCGGAGTACGCGGTTCATGCACGCTGATGTCGGCCCGCATGGCGGTACGACCGGAGTAGCGCAGCGGCTCACGGGCGAGTTTCATGCCCTTGATGCGGAACGCGGCGGACGGTGCAGCGTCGACGATACGCGCCAGTTGCGGGGCGCTCGCCGCGACGGCTGCGGTGACGTGGTCGAGTTGGGTCCAGTCGATCGGCTGATTAAGCAGAGTCGAGCGCAGGGCATGCAGCCAGCGCCAGCCTTCGTGAACCAGGATGCTGGCGTCCATGTACTTCGGATCGAACACCTGGAAGAAGCGCTGGGCGCGGCCTTCCTGGCTGACCAGGGTGCCATCGCCTTCGGCGAAGGTCGCGGCCGGCAATACCAGGTCGGCACGCTCGCTGGTAGCGGTCTTCTGGTGGTCGGCGACGATCAGCACTTTGGCAGCGTTCAGCGCGGCGTCGACCTTGGCCGAATCCGTGCGGGTGTACAGGTCGTTTTCCAGCACTACCAGGGCGTCGGCTTTGCCGTCGATCACGGCTTGCAGGGCGCTGTCGACGGACTCGCCACCGAGCATGGCCAGGCCGAGGCTGTTGGCTTCCGGCACGATCAGGCTGATGGAACCGTTCTTCTCGCGCAGCTTCAAGGCCTTGGCGATGTTGGCTGCCGCTTCGATCAGCGCCTTGGAACCCAGCGAGGTGCCGGCGATGATCAGTGGGCGCTTGGCCGCCAGCAGGGCGTCGGCGATGCGTTGGGCAAGTGCCACGGCTTCAGCGTCCAGACCTTCGACGGCCGGCGCGCTGGCGTCAAGGGCGTGGGCCACGGCGAAACCGAGGCGGGCCAGGTCATCTGGCGCTGCGTGTACGCATTCTTCGGCGATGTCGTCGAGCTTGGTTTCGGCCAGGCTGGCGATAAACAGCGGGTTCAGCGCGTGCTGGCCGATGTTTTTCACCGCGGCGTCGAGCCAAGGCTGTACGCGCATGGCGTCGGCCATGGCTTCGGCCTTGCCTTTGACCGACTGGCGCAGCGACAGGGCCATACGTGCGGCGGTCTGGGTGAGGTCTTCACCGAGCACGAAGATCGCATCGTGGTCTTCGATGTCGCGCATGTTCGGCACTGGCAGCGGGCTGTCGTTCAGCACTTGCAGGACCAGGCGGATGCGCTCCAGTTCAGCGGCTTCGATACCGCAGTAGAAGTGTTCGGCGCCGACCAGTTCGCGCAACGCGTAGTTGCTTTCGAGGCTGGCACGCGGCGAACCGATGCCGACGATGTTGCGACCGCGCAGCAGGTCGGCGGCTTTATCCAGGGCTTCGTCGGTGTTCAGCTTCGCGCCGCCGGCCAGCAGTGGCTGGCGTGGGCGGTCTTCGCGGTTGACGTAGCCATAGCCGAAACGGCCACGGTCGCACAGGAAGTACTGGTTGACCGAACCGTTGAAGCGGTTTTCGATGCGACGCAGTTCGCCGTAGCGCTCGCCCGGGGAGATGTTGCAACCGCTGGAGCAGCCATGGCAGATGCTCGGGGCGAACTGCATGTCCCACTTGCGGTTGTAGCGCTCGGAGTGCGTCTTGTCGGTGAACACACCGGTCGGGCAGACCTCGGTGAGGTTGCCGGAGAATTCGCTTTCCAGTACGCCGTCTTCAACGCGACCGAAGTACACGTTGTCGTGGGCGCCGAAGACGCCGAGGTCGGTGCCGCCAGCGTAGTCTTTATAGAAGCGCACGCAGCGGTAGCAGGCGATGCAGCGGTTCATTTCGTGGGAAATGAACGGGCCCAGTTCCTGGTTCTGGTGGGTGCGCTTGGTGAAGCGATAGCGGCGCTCGTTGTGGCCGGTCATCACCGTCATGTCTTGCAGGTGGCAGTGGCCGCCTTCCTCACAGACCGGGCAGTCGTGAGGGTGGTTGGTCATCAGCCATTCGACGACACTGGCGCGGAACGCCTTGGATTCTTCATCGTCGATGGAGATCCAGGTGTTGTCGGTGGCTGGGGTCATGCAGGACATGACGATGCGACCACGGGTGTCGTTCTCGTCGGTGTACTGCTTGACCGCACACTGGCGACAGGCACCGACGCTACCAAGAGCGGGATGCCAGCAGAAATAAGGGATGTCGAGGCCTAGTGACAGACACGCCTGTAACAGGTTGTCTGCCCCATCGACTTCGAGCGCTTTGCCGTCTACGTGGATAGTGGCCATGGTTCAAAGATCTTCGTTGGCCCGTTGTCAGCGGGCGTGGCTAATGGAATCTTGTTATTCATGTGCATCAACACAGCCTTGACGGCGTCAGCACATGACGAGGCGAAGGGCACGGACCCTTCGCCTGTTTAAGCGTTACGCGCCGACTACGATCGGCCTCGCCAGAGGCGGGACGGCGGCGCTGGTAGGCGCGATGCCGGCTTCGAACTCCGAGCGGAAATATTTGATTGCGCTGCCCAATGGCTCCACGGCGCCCGGTGCGTGAGCACAGAAGGTCTTGCCTGGGCCGAGGAAACCGACCAGCCCCAGCAGGGTTTCGATGTCACCCTCGCGGCCTTCGCCTTTTTCCAGCGCCATCAGCAGCTTGACGCTCCACGGCAGACCGTCGCGGCACGGGGTGCAGAAACCGCAGGATTCGCGGGCGAAGAACTGCTCCATATTGCGCAGCAGCGAGACCATGTTCACGGTGTTGTCCACCGCCATCGCCAGGCCAGTACCCATCCGGGTGCCCACCTTGCCGATGCCGCCGGCATACATCTGTGCGTCGAGGTGCTCGGGGAGCAGGAAGCCGGTACCGGCGCCGCCTGGCTGCCAGGCCTTGAGGGTGTAGCCGTCGCGCATGCCGCCGGCGTAGTCCTCGAACAGCTCGCGCGCGGTCACGCCGAATGGCAGTTCCCACAGGCCAGGGTTCTTGACCTTGCCGGAGAAGCCCATGAGCTTGGTGCCCATGTCTTCACTGCCTTCGCGGGCCAACGATTTGTACCAGTCCACGCCGTCGGCAATGATCGCCGGCACGTTGCACAGGGTTTCGACGTTGTTCACGCAAGTCGGCTTGCCCCACACGCCGACGGCGGCAGGGAAGGGCGGCTTGGAGCGCGGGTTGGCGCGGCGGCCTTCGAGGGAGTTGATCAGTGCGGTTTCTTCACCGCAGATATAACGCCCGGCGCCGGTGTGTACGAACAGTTCGAAGTCGAAACCCGAACCGAGGATGTTCTTGCCCAGCAGGCCCGCAGCCTTGGCTTCTTGCACCGCACGGTTGAGGTGCTTGGCGGCGGTGGTGTATTCGCCACGCAGGAAGATGTAGCCACGGTAGGTTTTCAGCGCGCGGGCGCTGATCAGCATGCCTTCGATCAGCAGATGGGGCAGTTGCTCCATCAGCATGCGGTCTTTCCAGGTGTTTGGCTCCATTTCATCCGCGTTGCACAGCAGGTAGCGGATGTTGATGGATTCGTCTTTGGGCATCAGGCCCCACTTCACGCCAGTGGGGAAGCCTGCGCCGCCGCGGCCCTTGAGGCCGGCGTCCTTCACGGTCTGGACGATATCGTCCTGGGCCATGTCGGCGAAGGCTTTGCGCGCAGCGGCGTAACCGTTCTTGGCCTGGTACTCCTCGAGCCATACCGGCTCGGCATCGTCACGCAGGCGCCAGGTCAGCGGGTGAGTCTCGGGCGACCGCTTGATGCGGTTGGCCGGGCCGAAGGAAGTCAGGGTCATGGGTAGCCCTCGAGCAATTGGGTCACGCCAGCAGGCTGCACGTCACCGAATGTGTCGTCGTCGATCATCAACGCCGGCGCCTTGTCGCAGTTGCCCAGGCAGCACACCGGCAGCAGCGTGAAGCGGCCGTCCGGGGTGGTCTGGCCGAGGCCGATGCCAAGCTTGTTCTGGATCTCGCTGACCACCGACTCGTGACCACCGATGTAGCAGACCATGCTGTCGCATACGCGAATGATGTGGCGGCCCACGGGCTGGCGGAAGATCTGGCTGTAGAACGTGGCCACGCCTTCAACGTCGCTGGCGGGGATGCCGAGGATCTCGCCGATGGCGTAGAGGGCGCCGTCCGGCACCCAGCCACGTTCCTTCTGGACGATCTTCAAGGCTTCGATCGACGCCGCGCGCGGGTCTTCGTAGTGATGCAGCTCGTGCTCGATGGCCGAGCGCTCGGTTTCACTCAAGGTGAAACGGTCTGTCTGGATAAGCGTGTTATTCATGCTTAGCGGTCCACGTCGGCCATAACGAAATCGATACTACCCAGGTACGCAATCAAGTCCGCGACCATCTCGCCTTTGATCACCGAAGGGATCTGCTGCAAGTGCGGGAAGCTTGGAGTACGAATCCGGGTGCGGTAGCTCATGGTGCCGCCATCGCTCGTCAGGTAATAACTGTTGATACCCTTGGTCGCTTCGATCATCTGGAAGGATTCGTTGGCCGGCATCACCGGGCCCCACGAAACTTGCAGGAAGTGCGTGATCAGGGTTTCGATGTGCTGCAGCGTGCGCTCTTTCGGCGGCGGCGTGGTCAGCGGGTGATCCGCCTTGTACGGGCCGGCCGGCATGTTGCGCAGGCACTGGTCGATGATCTTGATGCTCTGGCGCATCTCTTCGACGCGGACCATGCAGCGGTCATAGGCATCGCCGTTCGCGGCCAGCGGTACTTCGAATTCGAAGTTCTCGTAGCCGGAGTACGGACGGGCCTTGCGCAGGTCGAAATCGCAACCGGTGGAACGCAGGCCAGCACCGGTGACGCCCCATTCCAGGGCCTCTTTGGTGTTGTAGGCGGCGACGCCGATGGTCCGACCCTTGAGGATGCTGTTGTCCAGGGCGGCCTTGGTGTATTCGTCGAGACGCTTGGGCAGCCAGTCGACGAATTCCTTGACCAGTTTTTCCCAGCCGCGCGGCAGGTCGTGGGCCACACCGCCGATGCGGTACCAGGCCGGGTGCAGGCGGAAACCGGTGATGGCTTCGATGACTTTGTAGGCGCGCTGACGGTCGGTGAAGGTGAAGAACACCGGAGTCATGGCGCCCACGTCCTGGATGTAGGTCCCCAGGAACAGCAGGTGGCTGGTGATCCGGAAGAACTCGGCCATCATGACGCGGATGGTGTCGACGCGGTCGGGCACCTTGATGCCGGCCAGCTTCTCGACCGAGAGCACGTAAGGCAGGTTGTTCATCACGCCGCCGAGGTAGTCGATACGGTCGGTGTACGGGATGAAGCTGTGCCAGGACTGGCGCTCGGCCATCTTCTCGGCACCACGGTGGTGGTAGCCGATGTCCGGCACGCAGTCGACGATTTCTTCGCCGTCCAACTGCAGGATGATACGGAAGGCACCGTGCGCCGAAGGGTGGTTCGGGCCCAGGTTGAGGAACATGTAGTCCTCGTTGGTGCCGGAACGCTTCATGCCCCAGTCTTCCGGACGGAAGCGTGCGGCTTCTTCTTCCAGTTGCTGTTTGGCCAGGGTCAGGCTGAACGGGTCGAATTCGGTGGCGCGGGCAGGGTAGTCCTTGCGCAGCGGGTGACCTTCCCAGGTCGGCGGCATCATGATGCGCGACAGGTGCGGGTGGCCCGGGAAGTCGATACCGAACATGTCCCAGACTTCACGCTCGTACCAGCTGGCGTTGGGCCAGATGCCGGTGACGGTCGGCACGCTCAGGTCGCTTTCGGAGAGGGCGACCTTGATCATCACGTCGCTGTTACGTTCGATCGACAGCAGGTGATAGAACACGGTGAAGTCGACGCCGCTCGGCAGCCCCTGGCGCTTGGTGCGCAGACGCTCGTCCACGCCATGCAGGTCATAGAGCATGACGTACGGCTTGGGCAGGTTGCGCAGGAAGGTCAGGACTTCGACGAGCTTGGCGCGCGCCACCCACAGCACCGGCATGCCGGTACGTGTGGCCTGGGCGGTGAAGGCGTCAGGGCCAAAACGGTTATTGAGTTCGACGACCACATCCTGGTCGTCTGCCTTATAAGGCGGGATGTACAGAGCACTGCCTGTAGTCATGGTTTTTTATCGCTTTCGGTCAACGTAAAGAATGAAGCCAGGTTTTCGTTCTATAAAAGAAGCGGCTCTGGATCAGACTTCGTCGGGGCTGCGCAGGTTGGTGACCTGAATACGCTGTTCGCGGCGCTGTTCCTTTTGTGACGGCATCTCAGCGCGGTAAACGCCTTGATCTCCGACAACCCAGGAAAGTGGGCGACGCTCCTTGCCAATCGATTCCTGCAACAGCATCAAGCCTTGCAGAAATGCTTCGGGGCGGGGCGGGCAGCCAGGCACGTAGACGTCCACGGGCAGGAACTTGTCCACCCCCTGAACAACGGAGTAGATGTCGTACATGCCACCGGAGTTGGCGCACGAACCCATGGAGATAACCCACTTCGGCTCGAGCATTTGCTCGTAGAGACGCTGAATGATCGGCGCCATCTTGATAAAGCAGGTACCGGCGATAACCATGAAATCCGCCTGACGCGGCGAGGCCCGGATCACTTCGGCGCCGAAGCGCGCGATGTCGTGGGGCGCCGTGAAGGCGGTGGTCATTTCCACGTAGCAGCAGGACAGACCGAAGTTGTACGGCCACAGGGAGTTTTTACGCCCCCAGTTGACCGCGCCGCTCAGCACGTCTTCCAGCTTGCCCATGTAGATGTTTTTGTGGACTTGGTCTTCTAACGGATCGGAAACGGTTTCCCGTTCGCCGATGGGGTACTGCTCGTTAGGAGCATCCGGGTCGATCCTGGTGAGATTGTATTGCATCGCCAAAGCCTCATTGTTTCAGCTTCGCTTGCCGCTTGCGACGAGCTTCCGGAGCCCAATCAAGGGCGCCCACTCGAAATAGGTAGACAAGGCCTGCCAACAGAATTGCTATGAAAACGAGGGCTTCGACGAATCCGGTCCAGCCGCTTTCGCGGACAGACACAGACCAGGCAAAGAGAAAGAGGGCTTCGATATCGAAGATCACGAAGAGCATCGCGACCAGATAGAATTTGGCTGAGAGCCGCAAGCGGGCGCCACCTGTGGGCAGCATGCCGGACTCGAACGGTTCGTTTTTGCTGCGGCCCCAGGCTTTTGACCCGAGTAGGCTGGAGACGCCGAGCATGAAGGCACAGAGGCCGACAACACCGAGGAGGAAAATGGCAAAGCCCCAGTTGTGGGCCATGAGTCCTGTCGCTTCGGTCATGCTGGTAATCCTTAGCAGAGAGCAAAGGTCTCTGAGCTCGAAAAAGTAACAATGCAGTGACGATATGTCGCAGCGCAATCAATCGCGGTGATTTTATGGCTAAACACCGGGCAAGTAAAATTCATATAGCGAAATTATTCGGTGGAATAAGCACATAGTACGCCTCCGTAGGGCTGCAGCCCTTGAGTTACGGGCATTAGCGGGCTTTTTATCAAATATGTTTTGTTTAACCTGTAACGACGCTTTCATGGTCCAAATGATAATGAATGTTATTTGGGTGGGCGTTAAGCGGGTGGTTGCGGTGTGGTGCAGGAAGTTGTCGTTACTTGCTTGATTACCGCTAGTTGCCGGAGCGCATCTTTTAACTGATTTATCTGAACCAAATACCGCTTTGGATCAATGTTTCACACAAATTCTTCTGGTTGGCCCATTCCTCAATGTGGGAGGGGGCTTGCCCCCGATGGCGGTGGATCAGCAGCAGAGGTATTGACTGGCACACCGTAATCGGGGGCAAGCCCCCTCCCACATGTTTGATCTTTGTGGTGTCAGGGGGATTTTCTTCGGGCAAAAAAACGCCCCGAACCAGTCGGGGCGTCAGGTCGTGCGGCATTGCGGTTAGCTGTTTACCGGGGTCGCAATGGCCGTTTGCTCAGTCACTCAGTGGAACTGTTCTTCTTCGGTCGAACCGGTCAGCGCGGTCACGGACGAGGTGCCGCCCTGGATCACGGTGGTCATGTCGTCGAAGTAGCCGGTGCCCACTTCCTGCTGGTGAGCCACGAAGGTGTAACCCTTGGCGGCGTCAGCGAATTCCTGCTCCTGCAGTTTCACGTAGGCGGTCATGTCGTTGCGGGCGTAGTCGTGCGCCAGGTTGAACATGCTGTGCCACATGTTGTGAATGCCGGCCAGGGTGATGAACTGGTGCTTGTAGCCCATGGCGGACAGTTCGCGCTGGAACTTGGCGATGGTCGCGTCGTCCAGGTTTTTCTTCCAGTTGAAGGAAGGCGAGCAGTTGTAGGACAGCAGTTGGTCCGGGTATTCCTTTTTGATCGCTTCGGCGAAACGACGGGCTTCTGCCAGGTCCGGCTTGGCGGTTTCGCACCAGATCAGGTCGGCGTAAGGCGCATAGGCCAGGCCGCGAGCGATGGCCTGGTCGAGACCGGCGCGCACTTTGTAGAAGCCTTCCTGGGTACGTTCGCCAGTGACGAACGGTTGGTCATACGGGTCGCAGTCCGACGTCAGCAAGTCGGCAGCGTTGGCGTCGGTACGGGCCAAGATGATGGTCGGTGTGCCGGCAACGTCAGCCGCCAGACGGGCAGCGGTCAGCTTCTGTACAGCTTCCTGGGTCGGTACCAGTACCTTGCCGCCCATGTGGCCGCATTTCTTCACCGAGGCCAGTTGGTCTTCGAAGTGAACGCCGGCGGCGCCTGCTTCGATCATGCTCTTCATCAGCTCGTAGGCGTTCAGCACGCCGCCGAAACCGGCTTCGGCGTCAGCCACGATCGGCGCGAAGTAGTCGATGTAGCCTTCGTCGCCTGGGCCTTTACCGGCTTTCCACTGGATCTGGTCGGCGCGACGGAACGAGTTGTTGATGCGCTTGACCACGGTCGGTACGGAGTCCACCGGGTACAGCGATTGGTCGGGGTACATGGATTCAGCGGAGTTGTTGTCCGCTGCCACTTGCCAGCCGGACAGGTAGATCGCCTGGATACCGGCTTTTACCTGTTGGACTGCCTGGCCACCGGTCAGGGCGCCCATGCAGTTGACGAAATCTTTGTCGGGACGGAAGGATGGCTTGGCGCCCTGGGTGACCAGGTTCCACAGCTTCTCGGCGCCGAGTTTTGCAAAAGTGTGCTCAGGTTGAACCGAGCCACGCAGGCGGACGACGTCAGCAGCGGAATAAGCGCGGGTCACGCCTTTCCAGCGTGGGTTTTCAGCCCAGTCTTTTTCAAGGGCTGCAATTTGCTGTTCGCGTGTCAGTGCCATGGAGATAAACCTCGTCGCATAGGTCTGGGTGGAAAATTCCGTTTGCCAGCCACGTATACAGTGCGTGGGCTTGGCTGCTCGCTGACCAGAAGCACAGGTGTTCAAGTCAAGTCTGGCGGGGAAGCGACGGGATGAACGAATGACGAGGGGGGAGTGGGGCAGGTAGGGGCAAACTGCGAACGGTCTTCGGGCGTCGTGGGCCTTGGGGCGATTCATCAGTGTGTAGCCGGGTTACCTGGTTAGCTTCCGTCCCTCGGGACAACTTCGTTCCAGTCGCAACCTCGTCAAACACACCTTGTGGGCGGTACAGACACGAATCGGCTCAGTTGGGTAGCTTAGAGCGACGATCCGAAGGCCCTTGCCAGGGCCTCTGATTAGCGGGAGCGAGGCCATCATGCCCATGCTTTTTTGGATCGTCAAATGTTTTGTAGTGCTTTTTTTCAGGCACTACATCTTTAGTCTTATACGACTCATCAGTCAGTTATCGGTGCTTCAGTTCAAGGTGTCGACTTTAACCCGTAAAGTCAGGTCGTCGCGGCCCTGGGTAGCGTAAGTGCGGGTCGTAGAGGATTTGTCGGCCTGGGTTTCGCGATTGATGCCGGCCAGCGGAATCCACTCGCCCAGGCGGCCGCTGACGGTTGTGTCGGTGCTTTGCACGTTCACTACATCGGGACGCTCCTGGCTCATGCGGTCACGGTTGGTGCTGATCGCCAGGTGTACGGTGTCGCCGGTCACGCTGGCGGTCACGTAGAAACCCTGGGTGACGTTGCGGTATTGGGTCTGGTTCTGCGGGCGGCCGTAGGCATCGGGCTGGGTGGTGGTCAGTGGCACGCTCTGGCCTACCTGGATCAGTGCGGGCACGCCTTCACTGGCCTGGATCTGCTGGATGCCGCCGTCGCGGCTGGCGGTGCCGTAGCTGATGATGCGGGTCTGGCTGTCGCCGCTGCTTTGCTGGTTGTTTTCGTTGGTGTCGACGGTGATCAGCAGGCGCTTGGCCGGTATGTCCAGTTGCGAGAGCAGGGTGCGCAGGTCCTGGATCCTGACGGGGTCGGCATTGACGATCAGTTGATTGCCGTAGGCGCTGACGGTGCCGTCCTTGCCGAGGAAGTTCTGCGCCACGGGCAGCAGGTCGGCGCTGGTACGGTGGCTCAAATTGACGACTTCGGTGTCGGCCGCCGCTGTGAAGCTGGCGGTCAGGAGGAGGGCGGTGAGCAGGGTGCGTAGGGACATGTCCGTTATCTCTGCGAGTCATAAGGCTTGATAGTGCCAGTTTGTCGGCCTGGCGGGTCGCAAGTTGAATCGTAGACGGCAAAACACCCTGGCATCGGTGGATGGCAGGGTGTTTTGGGGTGCTGCTGGTAATGCTATCGGGGGCAAGCCCCCTCCCACACTTGACGGCATTCCAAGGGATGCTCTCGGTCAAAATGTGGGAGGGGCAAGCCCCCTCCCACACTTGACGGCATTCCAAGGGATGCTCTCGGTCAAAATGTGGGAGGGGGCTTGCCCCCGATAGCAGCGACGCGGTCCCGGATCAGCCCTCGCGCACCATATCGACGTGCGGAATCCCGACTTCAAGGAATTCCTCGCTGACGATCTTGAAGCCCAGTCGCTCATAGAACGGCGCGGCATAAACCTGCGCACTGAGGAACTGTTTATTCTGGCCGCGCTTCTCGGCTTCGCCAATCACGGCTTCCATCAGCTTGTCGCCGACTTTAAGCCCGCGCCAGTCCTTGAGGACCGACACGCGGCCGATCTCGCCGCTGGGCAGCAGGCGCGCGGTACCAATCGGAAAGTCGCCCTCGAACGCGAGGAAATGCACGGCGTCCGCGTCGTCTGCGTCCCATTCCAGTTCGGGTGGGACCGATTGTTCGGCGATAAATACCGCTTCACGAATGCGCCGAATCTCGGCGATATCCTTATGCCAGTTCGCGACATTGACGTGAATCTTATTCATCGGCAAACCCCAGGCTTCCCTGCTTGACCAGCTCGCACAGCAGGTCGCGGGCATCGTCGTCCGCCAGCCATTCGCTCAGGTTGTCGATGTGCAGAGCGTCGGCTGCGCAGATCATTTTCAGCAGTTCGCGCAGTTTGCCCGGCAGGTAACGGCTCTGGCCGCTGGCGAACAGCAGCAGGTCGTCGTCGACTTCGGACCAGGCCATGCGCGCGCTTGGGTTGCGGATCAATACGCCGCCATCTTCCAGGCTGCCGACCACGTCTTCTTCCAGCAGCTCTTCCGGGCCGGCGACCAGTTCCGGGTAGCGCGGCTCGGTCATGAACTGGCCGAACCAGGTCAGCAGCATGCGCTCGTCGCTCATGTGCTCGGCCAGCAGGCTCTTGAGGCGGTCGAGGGCGTCGCTCTGGATCTGGTGTGGATCGCTGGCCGGTTGGATGTCGGCGTCGGTGTAACGCTCTTCGTCGGTCAGGTACTGGCTGAGGAAGTCGGTGAAGTGGGTCAGCACTTCGGCGGCGCTTGGTGCGCGGAAGCCGACCGAGTAGGTCATGCAGTCATCTTCGGCAATGCCATAGTGGGCCAGGCGTGGCGGCAGATAGAGCATGTCGCCCGGTTCCAGCACCCATTCGGCGATCTCTTCGAATTCGGCGAGGATGCGCAGGTCGGCGTGTTGCAGCATCGGGCTGTCAGAGCTGCACATCTGGCCGATCTTCCAGTTGCGCTTGCCATGGGCTTGCAGCAGGAACACGTCGTAGTTATCGAAGTGCGGACCCACGCTGCCACCGGGCGCGGCGAAGCTGATCATCACGTCGTCGATACGCCAGCTGGGCAGGAAGCGGAACTGTTCGAGCAGTTCGGCGACTTCCGGCACGAACTGGTCGACCGCCTGCACCAGCAGGGTCCACTCGCGCTCGGGCAGGGTGCTGAAGGTGTCTTCGGCGAACGGGCCGCGGCGCAGTTCCCACGGACGCTCGCCGTGTTCGATCACCAGGCGCGACTCGACTTCTTCTTCCAGGGCCAGGCCGGCCAGTTCATCGGCGTCGATCGGGCTTTCGAAATCAGGAATGGCCTGACGGATCAGCAGCGGTTTTTTCTGCCAGTAGTCGCGCAGGAATTCCCGTGCCGTGATGCCGCCCAGAAGTTGAAGAGGGATATCAGGATTCATGTGTAACCTATTGAAAAAAAGCACTTTTCAGACTGGAATAAAAACGCCCGGCGCGGCCGGGCGTCTCAAAGGGGCTTGCGATGATCAGATGCGTTTGGCTTGAGCCACGGCGTTGCCGATGTAGTTGGCCGGGGTGAGCAGTTTCAGCTCGGCCTTGGCGGCGGCGGGCATGTCCAGGCCGTCGATGAAAGTTTGCAGTGCTTCAGGGCTGATGCCTTTGCCGCGCGTCAACTCTTTGAGCTTCTCATACGGGTTTTCGATGTTGTAGCGGCGCATCACGGTCTGGATCGGTTCGGCCAGAACTTCCCAGCATGCATCCAGGTCAGCGGCGATTTTCTGCTCGTTGAGTTCCAGCTTGCTGATGCCTTTGAGGCTGGCTTCGTAGGCGATCACGCTGTGGGCAAAGCCCACGCCGAGGTTGCGCAGTACGGTGGAGTCGGTCAGGTCGCGCTGCCAGCGGGAGATCGGCAACTTGCTGGCCAGGTGCTGGAACAGGGCGTTGGCGATGCCGAGGTTGCCTTCGGAGTTTTCGAAGTCGATCGGGTTGACCTTGTGCGGCATGGTCGACGAACCGATTTCGCCGGCAATGGTGCGCTGTTTGAAGTAGCCCAGGGAGATGTAGCCCCAGACGTCACGGTCGAAGTCGATCAGGATGGTGTTGAAGCGCGCAATCGCGTCGAACAGCTCGGCGATGTAGTCGTGCGGTTCGATCTGCGTGGTGTACGGGTTGAAGCCCAGGCCCAGTTCGTCTTCGATGAAGGCGCGGGCGTTGGCTTCCCAGTCGATCTCCGGATAGGCCGACAGGTGGGCGTTGTAGTTGCCCACGGCGCCGTTGATCTTGCCCAGCAGCGGGACGGCCGCCACTTGAGCGATCTGGCGCTCCAGGCGATACACCACGTTGGCCAGTTCTTTGCCCAGGGTGGTCGGCGAGGCCGGTTGACCGTGGGTGCGCGACAGCATCGGCACAGCGGCGAAGCGGATCGCCAGTTCGCGGATGGCTTCGGCGGTCTGGCGCATCAGCGGCAGCATCACCTCATCACGGCCTTCGCGCAGCATCAGGGCGTGGGACAGGTTGTTGATGTCCTCGCTGGTGCAGGCGAAGTGGATGAATTCGCTGACGTTGGCCAGTTCCGGCAGCTTGGCCGCTTGCTCTTTGAGCAGGTATTCGATGGCTTTGACGTCGTGGTTGGTGGTGCGCTCGATCTCTTTGACACGCTCGGCGTGCTCCAGAGAGAAGTTTTCCGCCAGGGTGTTCAATACCGCGTTGGCTTCGGCGGAGAACGCCGGCACTTCACTGATGGCAGGGTGAGCGGCCAGGCGCTGGAGCCAGCGCACTTCAACCAGTACGCGGGCACGGATCAGGCCGTATTCACTGAAAATCGGGCGCAGGGCCTGGGTCTTGCCGGCGTAGCGGCCGTCAACAGGGGAAACCGCAGTGAGCGAAGAGAGCTGCATGGGGTGTTCTCGGACAGTCGGGCAACGAAATGGGGCGCGTATCATACATGAAAAAATCCGCCGGTCCGTTGCCAACTGACCGGCGTATTACGCGTAACGGCTTGAAAATAGCCCGTGGCTGCGACTTATTCGTTGCGCATCAACGGGTAAAGCTCTTTGAGCAATTTGCGACGGCTGATGACCAACTGCCAACGATGACCGCCCAGCTGGCGCCACAACCGCGCCGAGCGGATACCGGCCAGAAGCAGGGCGCGGATCTTCGAGGCGTTGTTCGGTTGTTGCAGGTTGCGCATGTCGCCATGCACCTGGATGCGCTGGCGCAATGTGCTCAAGGTGTCCTGGTACAGCGCGCCGCAGGCGGCGATGACGTTTTCGTGGGCCGGGCCGAAGTGTTCAACCTGGGACTGGATCTGCGGCAGGCGCTTGCCGATGGTCTCCAGCAGGTCGTCACGCTTGGCCAGTTGGCGCTCGAGGCCGAGCATCGACAGGGCGTAGCGCAGCGGTTCGCGCTGCAAGGTGCTCGGGTCGCGTTCCAGTGCGCCGACCAGCGCGCGGTAGCCTTCACGCAGCGCCAGGTCGTCACCGCCATAGACTTCCAGGGTGTCCTTGGGGTCGCGAACCAGCAGGCTGCCGAGCATGCAGGTCAGGCCGGCCTCGGTAACCTGGCCGGTCTTGGCGATCTTGTCCACCAGCACTGCGGCGAGGAAGACCCCGCCGAGTGCCGTCAGTTGCTCCTGGATCGGGCTCATGCCGGGTTGCTCCAGGGTTCGGCGACTTCAATCACGCCGCCCCCCAGGCACACCTCGCCATCGTAGAACACCACGGACTGGCCAGGCGTGACCGCGCGCTGCGGGTCATCGAAGGTGGCGCGGTAACCGTCGGCGGTTTTTTCCAGGGTGCAGGGCTGGTCGCTCTGGCGATAGCGCACCTTGGCGGTCAGGCGGCGCGGCGCGCTCAGGTCCACCGGGTTGACCCAGTAGATATCCGAAGCGAGCAGTGCGCGGGAGAACAACCATGGGTGGTCATTGCCCTGGCCCACGATCAGTTCGTTGTGCTCCAGGTCCTTGACCAGCACGTACCATGGCTCGTCGCCGGCGTCTTTCAAACCGCCGATGCCCAGGCCCTGGCGCTGGCCGATGGTGTGGTACATCAGGCCGTGATGGCGGCCGATGACCTCGCCTTCGGTGGTTTTGATCTCGCCCGGTTGCGCTGGCAGGTATTGCTTGAGGAAGTCGCTGAAGCGGCGCTCGCCGATAAAGCAGATCCCGGTGGAATCCTTCTTCTTGGCGGTGGCCAGGTCGTGCTGCTCGGCGATCCGGCGCACTTCGGGCTTTTCCAGTTCGCCGACCGGGAACAGGGTCTTGGCGATCTGTTCGCCGCCGACGGCGTGCAGGAAGTAGCTCTGGTCCTTGTTGGGGTCCAGGCCCTTGAGCAGTTCGGTGCGCCCGTCGATGTCACGACGGCGCACGTAGTGGCCGGTGGCAATCAGGTCGGCGCCGAGCATCATGGCGTAGTCGAGGAACGCCTTGAACTTGATCTCGCGGTTGCACAGGATGTCCGGGTTCGGCGTGCGGCCGGCCTTGTATTCGGCCAGGAAGTGCTCGAACACGTTGTCCCAGTACTCGGCGGCGAAGTTGGCGGTGTGCAGCTTGATGCCGATCTTGTCGCACACGGCCTGGGCATCCGCCAGGTCGTCCATGGCGGTGCAATATTCCGTTCCATCGTCTTCTTCCCAGTTCTTCATGAACAGGCCTTCCACCTCATAACCCTGCTCCATGAGCAGAACGGCGGAAACGGAAGAATCCACGCCGCCGGACATGCCGACGATGACGCGCTTCTTTTGTGTGTCAGAAGGGGCTGGATCACGCATAGGGTTTCAACGGGTGTCTTGAAAAAGGACGCGATTCTAACAGGCCCAAGCCTTCAAGGCTAAAGAGAAGGTCGGATCAATTCGAGACTGTGGCGAAAGCCGGCCAGATAATCATCGATACACCGGATGATCAGCTCACTGCGCCAGACGTCGCGCAGGCCCATCAGCTCGTCACGGCTCAGCCAGCGGGCGCGCACGATGCCGTCGTCAAGTTGATAGTCCGGGCGGTGTTTCAGCGCCTTGGCGGTGAAGCAGACCCGCTGGTAGGTCACGCCGTTGCTCGGCGCGGTGTACAGGTAGATGCCGACGATGCCGGTGGCTTCGACGTCCCAGCCGGTTTCTTCGAGGGTTTCACGCACGGCGGCTTCGGTCAGGGTTTCGTGCGGGTCGAGGTGGCCGGCGGGCTGGTTGAGCACGGCGCGGCCGCCCTTGAGTTCTTCGACCATCAGGAAGCGGCCGTTGTCTTCGACGATGGTGGCGACGGTGATGTGGGGTTGCCAGGTCATGAATGGCTCTCGAATGCAGGTGGGGGCTAAATCATCCTGCATGATACGCCGGACATGCCCGGGCTGCTCAGAACGTAGCGGTGGCCTGGGCTTGCGGGGAGAACTTCAATATCACTTCGTTATTCGGCCCAGCCTGCCATTTCTGTACATCCTGCGGGTTCTTTTCGTTGCGAATAATGCACTTCCATTCCACCTTTTCATCGAGCTGGACGCCCGAAAAACGCACCTGGCCGGTCCATGTCGGGTAGTTGGATGGGCTGAGTAAAACGGCGTTGGCGGGGTCCCATTTTCCGACTTCTGGGTGCGAGCCAACCACATAGACGCTATATCCTTGCGTTGTGACGCCGTTCTGGCAGGTAAAGCTCGCGTTGAGGAAGTATGTCATCTGGACGTTTTGGCCAGCGTTTGCCAGGGGCAGCAGCGCAAGCAAGAAAGCGCCCAGTGGCAATAGATAGTAGGTGCGCAACATTTGATGGTCTCCCGGTCTCGGCTCAGTCGTCACGGGATAAGGATGGTCTTCAGGGGGCTGGGGGGGGCACCTGTTAGAACTTACAGTTCATTAGAGTCTTTCGCGATTGTTCTGCCTTCGTGAGGGCCTGAAAAGTTGTCTTCGACGATGGTGTGGGGTTGCCAGGTCATTGGATGCCTCTCGATTCTGAGTGCGGTGCGGTCTTCAGGCAGGATTGCAGTCGGTGTGGGAGGGGGCTTGCTCCCGATGGCGGTGGGGCAGTCGACTTATTGATAGCTGACTCACTGCCATCGGGAGCAAGCTCCCTCCCACATTTGAATCCGGTTTATTCGCTGGAAACACAAACCCCGGCACGGGGCCGGGGTTTGTTTGCATCCTTACAACCTTACTTCAGCTTGGCAATTGCCGCGTTGAGGGTGTTGCTCGGGCGCATGACTTTGCTGGTCAGCTCCGGGTTCGGCGCGTAGTAGCCGCCGATGTCCACTGGCTTGCCCTGTACGGCGTTGAGCTCGGCAACGATGGTTGCCTCGTTCGCGGCGAGGGTCTTGGCCAGTTCGCCGAATTGCGCTTGCAGCGCGGTGTCTTCGGTCTGTGCGGCCAGGGCTTGGGCCCAGTACAGCGCCAGGTAGAAGTGGCTGCCGCGGTTGTCGATGTTGCCGACTTTGCGCGATGGCGACTTGTTGTTGTCGAGGAACTGGCCGGTGGCCTGGTCCAGGGTCTTGGACAGCACCAGGGCTTTCGGGTTGTTGTAAGTCACGCCCAAATGCTCAAGCGATGCGGCCAGGGCCAGGAACTCGCCGAGGGAATCCCAACGCAGGAAGTTTTCTTCCAGCAGTTGCTGCACGTGCTTGGGTGCCGAACCGCCAGCGCCGGTTTCGAACAGACCGCCACCGTTCATCAGCGGCACGATCGACAGCATCTTGGCGCTGGTGCCCAGTTCCATGATCGGGAACAGGTCGGTCAGGTAGTCGCGCAGTACGTTACCGGTCACCGAGATGGTGTCCAGGCCCTTGCGGGTGCGCTCCAGGGTGAACTTCATCGCGTCGACCGGCGACATGATGCGGATGTCCAGGCCGTCGGTGTTGTGGTCTTTCAGGTAGGTCTGGACTTTCTCGATCACCGCACCGTCGTGGGCGCGCTGTGGGTCCAGCCAGAAGATGGCCGGGGTGTTGCTGGCGCGGGCGCGGTTGACGGCGAGTTTGACCCAGTCCTGGATCGGCGCGTCTTTGGCCTGGCACATACGGAAGATGTCGCCGGCTTCGACGGCCTGTTCCATCAGCAGGTTGCCCTTGCTGTCGGTAACGCGGACGACGCCGTCAGCCTTGACCTGGAAGGTCTTGTCGTGAGAGCCGTACTCTTCGGCTTTCTGTGCCATCAGGCCAACGTTCGGCACGCTGCCCATGGTGGTCGGATCGAACGCGCCATTGGCCTTGCAGTCTTCGATGACGGCTTGGTAGATGGTGGCGTAGCAGCGATCCGGGATCACGGCCTTGGTGTCATGCAGCTGGCCGTCGGTGCCCCACATTTTGCCGGAGTCACGGATCATGGCCGGCATCGAGGCGTCGACGATCACGTCGCTCGGCACGTGCAGGTTGGTGATGCCTTTGTCGGAGTTGACCATCGCCAGGGAAGGGCGAGCGGCGTAGACCGCCTGGATATCCGCTTCGATCTGCGCTTGCTGCTCGGCCGGCAGGGCCTTGATGCGAGCGTACAGGTCGCCGATGCCGTTGTTCAGGTTGAAGCCGATCTGCTCCAGCACGGCGGCGTGCTTGGTCAGGGCGTCTTTATAGAACTCGGCAACGATCTGGCCGAACATGATCGGGTCGGAGACCTTCATCATGGTGGCTTTCAGGTGAACCGACAGCAGTACGCCTTGTTTCTTGGCGTCTTCGATTTCAGCGGCGATGAAGCTGCGCAGGGCGTTCTTGCTCAGCACGGAGCTGTCGATGATTTCGCCAGCTTGTACGGAAGTCTTTTCCTTCAGTACGGTCGCGGTGCCGTCTTTAGCGATCAGTTCGATTTTGACCGCGTCGGCTGCCTCGATCTGTACGGCTTTTTCGCTGCCGTAGAAGTCGCCGTGGCTCATGTAAGCGACGTGGGACTTGGAGTCGGCAGCCCAGGCGCCCATCTTGTGCGGGTGCTTGCGTGCGTAGTTCTTGACCGACAGCGGTGCGCGGCGGTCGGAGTTGCCTTCGC
This sequence comes from Pseudomonas sp. Pse79, assembly GCF_024519615.1. NCBI lineage: Bacteria > Pseudomonadati > Pseudomonadota > Gammaproteobacteria > Pseudomonadales > Pseudomonadaceae > Pseudomonas > Pseudomonas sp. Pse79. The sequence continues at coordinate 86,301 of NZ_JALJRR010000008.1, read as the reverse complement.
GCAGTACCGGGTTCACGGCGCTGCCCTTGATCTTGTCGTAACGTGCACGGGTTTCTTTTTCCGCGTCGGTGGTTACGGTTTCCGGGTAGTCCGGCAGGGCGTAGCCCTTGGCTTGCAGTTCTTTGATCGCCGCCTGCAGTTGAGGCGTCGAGGCGCTGATGTTAGGCAGCTTGATGATGTTGGCTTCAGGCGTAACGGCCAGGGCGCCCAGTTCGGCGAGGTGGTCCGGGACGGCTTTGGTGCCCAGTTGCTCGGGGAAGCTTGCGAGGATGCGCCCGGCGAGGGAGATGTCGCGGGTTTCCACGGCAATATCAGCGGAAGCGGTGAAGGCCTCTACGATAGGCAGCAGTGAATAGGTGGCGAGGGCTGGTGCTTCGTCGGTGAAGGTGTAGATGATCTTCGAGCGGGTGGGCATATTCGGATTAACTCTCTTCTTTGCTGAAAGCGTGCGCAGAAACTCGAGATGCGCCGGGTAGAGCGCGTTCGTTCAAAGTCATCCATGAGCGAAAGGTCGAGGTTTCTTCGCGGTGATGTTGGGTTGCATCAGTCGAGCGTCAAGCGGGTGGACTATTGTTTAGTCCGGCTTTTCTGGCGCTGGGCGCTGCTTTCTATTGAAGAAGCAGGCAGTCGGCCGTCGTGACTCTTTGGTCAGCGGCGGCATTATACATAGGTCGCTATGCTTACGCCGAGCCTTCATACAAAAGGTGGGTCGTCCATTGGTCTAAAGGTCGCAGGGACCAAGTTGCGCCTAAAGTCGCATGATGTGCTCAAGATTGGCGCTTTTCCCTTTGATTTCAAGCTTGTAGGCGACTAAATATGCTGTTTTCGATGCAAATGAGCGTGGCGTGAGGTTTAAGTCGTCATTTATCTGGAGTAGGCTCGAACGCAGCCAGATGTTCAATCCATAGATGGAGTTCAGCATGGGATACAAGAAGATTCAGGTTCCGGCAGTCGGCGACAAAATCACCGTCAATGCAGACCATTCTCTCAATGTTCCTGACCAACCGATCATCCCTTATATCGAAGGTGACGGTATCGGTGTCGACATCAGCCCAGTGATGATCAAGGTGGTCGACGCCGCTGTTGAAAAAGCTTACGGCGGCAAGCGCAAGATTTCGTGGATGGAAGTTTACGCCGGTGAGAAGGCGACCCAAGTCTATGACCAGGACACCTGGCTGCCCCAGGAAACCCTGGACGCGGTGCGCGATTACGTAGTCTCCATCAAAGGCCCGCTGACCACGCCGGTCGGTGGTGGCATCCGTTCGTTGAACGTGGCCCTGCGCCAACAACTCGACCTGTATGTGTGCCTGCGCCCGGTGCGCTGGTTCGAAGGCGTGCCGAGCCCGGTCAAAAAGCCTGGCGACGTGGACATGACCATCTTCCGCGAAAACTCCGAAGATATTTACGCCGGGATCGAGTGGAAAGCCGGTTCGCCGGAAGCGATCAAAGTGATCAAGTTCCTCAAGGAGGAAATGGGCGTCACCAAGATCCGCTTCGACCAGGATTGCGGTATCGGCATCAAGCCGGTGTCCAAAGAGGGCACCAAGCGCCTGGCGCGCAAGGCCCTGCAATATGTCGTGGATAACGACCGCGAGTCGCTGACCATCGTACACAAAGGCAACATCATGAAGTTCACCGAAGGTGCCTTCAAGGAATGGGCCTACGAAGTGGCGGCTGAAGAATTCGGCGCAACCCTGCTCGATGGCGGGCCGTGGATGCAGTTCAAGAACCCGAAGACCGGCAAGAATGTCGTGGTCAAGGATGCGATTGCCGATGCCATGCTGCAGCAGATCCTGCTGCGTCCGGCTGAATATGATGTGATTGCGACCCTCAACCTCAACGGTGACTACCTGTCTGACGCCCTGGCGGCGGAAGTCGGTGGTATCGGCATTGCGCCGGGCGCCAACCTGTCCGACACCGTGGCAATGTTTGAAGCCACCCACGGTACTGCGCCGAAATATGCCGGTAAGGACCAGGTCAACCCGGGTTCGCTGATCCTGTCGGCGGAAATGATGCTGCGCCACATGGGCTGGACCGAAGCGGCCGATCTGATCATCAAGGGCACCAATGGTGCTATCTCGGCCAAGACCGTGACCTATGACTTCGAGCGCCTGATGGAGGGCGCGAAGTTGGTGTCGTCGTCGGGCTTTGGCGATGCGCTGATCTCGCACATGTAAACACGCAGGCATAAAAACGGCCACTCCAATGGGTTGGGTGGCCGTTTTTTATTTGCATGCTTCTCGCTTGGCAGTGAATCAGGCCGTTAGCTTCTTTTCTTTTTGAGCGGCGGATACAACGGGTTTTGCAGGTGTAGTGATCGTGCTTGCACAGATGTTCACGGCGTGCAGCCCTTTCGGTCCTTGAATAATCTCAAAGCTCACAGCTTGGCCCGCTTTCAGCGTTTTGTAGCCATCCATATGGATCGCTGAATAATGCGCAAAAAGGTCCTCGGTCTTACCTTCTTCATTAATGAAGCCGTAACCCTTGGCATTGTTGAACCATTTGACCTTGCCACTGATCTTGACGCCAGACATACCCATATCCCTCTGCACCAGACTCCATCACTGGAGTATCATCCAGTTTATCCGTCCTAACCCGAATAAATAAGGTTGACTGCGCGGACCTTTTTTACCCACTGTGGGTTCTATTGGTTGTAACACCGATTTGCCGATAGTCAAGGTGACCGAACGGTCAGAGTTGAAATTCTGACAGGTCGCCCCCACCACTGTATTTGAACCACTGACGAACCTTTCTTTCCATGCATGCAATCAGCCAGATTCGACTAACATTCAATCAGGATCGACCGGATCACGAGCACGATGACGACGGTTCTGCAGGCATTGCTGTTCAGGAGGCCAAGCCTGCTCTACAGGCGCCGCCGATGTACAAGGTGGTTTTGTTCAACGATGACTACACACCGATGGATTTCGTGGTCGAAGTACTCGAGGTGTTTTTTAACCTGAACCGCGAGTTGGCGACCAAGGTAATGCTGGCCGTTCACACAGAAGGACGGGCAGTATGTGGAGTGTTTACCCGCGACATCGCCGAGACAAAGGCCATGCAGGTCAACCAGTACGCCAGGGAAAGCCAGCATCCGCTACTCTGTGAAATCGAGAAGGACGGTTAACGCCGACCACTTGGGTATGAGGTGAAGCTATGTTAAACCGCGAGCTCGAAGTCACCCTCAATCTTGCCTTCAAAGAGGCCCGTTCGAAGCGTCATGAATTCATGACCGTCGAGCACCTGCTGCTGGCACTTTTGGATAACGAAGCTGCCGCCACCGTTTTGCGTGCGTGCGGCGCCAACCTCGACAAACTCAAGCATGACCTGCAGGAGTTCATCGACTCCACGACGCCACTGATCCCCGTGCATGACGAGGACCGTGAAACCCAGCCGACCCTGGGCTTTCAGCGGGTATTGCAGCGTGCTGTTTTCCACGTACAGAGCTCCGGTAAGCGTGAAGTCACGGGCGCCAATGTGCTTGTCGCCATCTTCAGCGAACAGGAAAGCCAGGCAGTGTTCCTGCTCAAGCAGCAGAGCGTTGCCCGTATCGATGTCGTCAACTACATCGCCCACGGTATCTCCAAAGTGCCTGGGCACGGCGATCATTCCGAGGGTGAGCAGGAAATGCAGGACGACGAGGGCGGTGAGTCTTCTTCTTCGGGCAACCCATTGGATGCCTATGCCAGCAATCTCAATGAGCTGGCGCGCCAGGGGCGGATCGATCCGCTGGTGGGGCGCGAGGCTGAAGTTGAGCGCGTGGCGCAGATCCTCGCGCGTCGTCGCAAGAACAACCCGTTGCTGGTGGGTGAGGCGGGCGTGGGTAAAACCGCGATTGCCGAAGGCCTGGCCAAGCGTATCGTCGACAACCAGGTGCCGGACTTGCTGGCCAGCAGCGTCGTCTACTCCCTTGACCTCGGCGCGTTGCTCGCCGGGACCAAGTACCGCGGCGATTTCGAGAAGCGCTTCAAGGCGCTGCTCGGCGAGCTGAAAAAACGCCCGCAGGCGATCCTGTTCATCGATGAAATCCACACGATCATTGGGGCCGGTGCGGCCTCCGGTGGTGTGATGGATGCTTCCAACCTGCTCAAGCCATTGTTGTCGTCGGGTGATATCCGCTGCATCGGCTCGACCACGTTCCAGGAATTCCGCGGGATCTTCGAGAAAGACCGTGCCCTGGCGCGTCGCTTCCAGAAAGTCGACGTGTCCGAGCCTTCGGTTGAAGACACCATTGGCATCCTGCGTGGGCTCAAGGGGCGTTTCGAAGCGCACCATGGCATTGAGTACACCGATGAAGCGTTGCGGGCCGCTGCCGAGCTGGCGTCGCGCTACATCAACGATCGGCACATGCCGGACAAGGCCATCGACGTGATCGACGAGGCGGGTGCCTATCAGCGTCTGCAGCCGGTCGAGAAGCGTGTGAAGCGCATCGACGTGGCTCAGGTCGAGGATATCGTGGCCAAGATCGCGCGGATTCCGCCAAAACACGTCACCACCTCCGACAAAGAGCTGCTGCGTAACCTGGAGCGCGACCTCAAGCTCACCGTGTTTGGCCAGGATGCGGCCATCGACTCGCTGTCCACTGCGATCAAGTTGTCGCGGGCGGGCCTCAAGTCGCCGGACAAGCCCGTCGGTTCGTTCCTGTTCGCCGGCCCGACCGGCGTCGGCAAGACCGAAGCGGCCCGGCAGTTGGCCAAGGCCATGGGCATTGAGTTGGTGCGGTTCGACATGTCCGAATACATGGAGCGTCACACCGTGTCGCGCCTGATCGGTGCGCCTCCGGGCTATGTCGGTTTTGATCAGGGCGGCCTGTTGACCGAGGCGATCACCAAGCAGCCGCATTGCGTATTGCTGCTCGATGAAATCGAGAAGGCTCACCCGGAAGTCTTCAACCTGCTGCTGCAGGTCATGGACCACGGCACTCTGACCGACAACAACGGGCGCAAGGCGGATTTCCGCAACGTGATCGTGATCATGACCACCAACGCCGGTGCTGAAACTGCGGCGCGGGCGTCGATCGGCTTTACGCATCAGGATCACTCTTCCGATGCGATGGAAGTGATCAAGAAGAGCTTCACGCCGGAGTTCCGCAACCGCCTGGACACCATTATCCAGTTTGGTCGCCTCAGCCATGAGGTCATCAAAAACGTGGTGGACAAGTTCCTCACCGAGCTTCAAGCGCAGTTGGAAGACAAGCGCGTGCAGCTGGAAGTGACGGACGCGGCGCGCAATTGGCTGGCCGAAGGTGGTTACGACGCGGCAATGGGCGCTCGCCCGATGGCGCGTCTGATCCAGGACAAGATCAAGCGACCATTGGCCGAAGAGATCCTGTTCGGCGAGCTCTCCGACCATGGTGGCGTGGTGCATATCGACCTGAAGGACGGCGAGCTGACCTTCGAGTTCGAAACCACGGCCGAAATGGCCTGATCGTTCTGCAGCTACGCAAAAGGCGCCGAAAGGCGCCTTTTTGCTGTCTTGAAATGCAATTGCCAGAACAATGGCGATCCAATGTGGGAGGGAACAAGCTCCCTCCCACATTGGGTTTCGGCTGTCAGGTAAATGCTATACACACAAAAACGCCCGGCATAACCGGGCGTCTTGTATTGACTTGATTAGCGGGCGCGGTAAGTGATGCGCCCTTTGCTCAAGTCATAGGGCGTCAGCTCGACGCGCACTTTGTCACCGGTAAGAATACGAATGTAGTTCTTGCGCATCTTGCCGGAGATATGCGCGGTTACGACGTGCCCATTTTCCAACTCCACACGAAACATGGTGTTGGGCAGGGTGTCGACGACAGTGCCTTCCATTTCGAAGCTGTCTTCTTTCGACATGCAGTAAAGCCCTCGGTATCCAGTGAATGGCCCGGTGCAACTGCGCCAGGCAAAAGCGGCGTGCATTGTGCCCGAAAAAGGGTGTTTAAGCCAAGAGGTTCTAGTTAAGCGTGACCCATCTTTGATTAATCAGCAGTTCAATCGGCCGATATTGGGTCTTGTAGTTCATCTTTTTGCAGTTTTTGATCCAGTATCCAAGGTACACCGCCTCCAGTTCCAGGCGCCGGGCTTCGCTGATTTGCCAGAGGATCGCGAAGCGTCCCAGGCTGCGCCGCTCTTCGTCGGGTTCATAGAAGGTGTACACCGCCGACAGGCCGTTGGGCAGCAAATCGGTCACGGCGACGGCCAGCAGGCGCCCGTCGAGTCGGAATTCGTAGAAGCGTGAGAAAGGCAGTTCACGCACCAGGAAGGTGGAAAACTGGTCGCGACTGGGTGGGAACATGTCACCGTCGGCGTGGCGTTGTTCGATGTAGCGCTGGTAAAGATCGAAGTATTCTTCGCTGAACCTGGGGTTGGCCGCCGTGACCGTCAGGTCGGCGTTGCGCTTGAGGATGCGCTTCTGGTTGCGGTCCGGCACAAACTGCGCCACGGGAATGCGTGCCGGCACGCAGGCATTGCAGTTTTGGCAGTGCGGTCGGTACAGGTGATCGCCGCTGCGCCGAAAGCCCATTTCCGAAAGGTCGGCATACACATGCACGTCCATCGGCTGGCTGGGGTCGAGGAACAGCGTAGTGGCCTGTTCGTCGGGCAGATAGCTGCAAGAGTGGGCTTGAGTGGCATAAAACTTCAAGCGCGCCAGCTCGGTCATGATCAACCCTCGGATAAGCTTTGAAATAAGTGTAAGCCAGGTGCGAGGAAGTCGCCTAGGAAACCCACGGTCCAGCGTTGGGTTGGTCCAGATAGTCGCGCAGGAAGCCGGCGAACTCGCTGCGCGGTATGGCGCGGGCGCCCAGGCTGTGCAGGTGATCGTTGGGCATCTGGCAGTCGATCAGCACAAAACCCCATGCCAGCAGCTGCCGGGTCAGCGTGGCAAAGCCGAACTTCGAGGCGTTATCGGCGCGGCTGAACATGGATTCGCCAAAAAACAGCCGGCCCATCGCCAGCCCATACAGGCCGCCCACCAGTTCACCATTGTCCCAGACCTCGACCGAGTGCGCGTAACCCCGCGCGTGCAGCTCCTGGTAGGCGCTCTGGATGCCTTCGGTGATCCAGGTGCCATCTGCATAGGCGCGAGGCGCGGCGCAGGCCTGGATGACCGCAGCGAAGTCCTGGTCGAAGGTCACGCGATAGCGCTGCTGGCGCAATAATTTGCCCAGGCTGCGGGATACGTGCAGTTCGTCGGGGAAAATCACCGTGCGAGGGTCCGGCGACCACCAGAGAATCGGCTGGCCCTGCGAGAACCACGGAAAGCAGCCGTGGCGATAGGCCTGGATCAGTCGCTCGGCCGACAGGTCGCCACCGGCGGCGAGCAGGCCATTGGGTTCGCGCATGGCTTTGGCCAGCGGCGGGAAGGTCAGGGTGTCGCGTTGTAACCAGGTCAGCATGGCATCCAGGCTTACGGAAGGGGAGGGGAGTGGCAGGCGTCGGGCCTGCCCGGAGGGTTGATTATTGTCGACCCGGCGTCAGGGGGCCAGCCCGAATCGGGCATTGCTGTGGATTAGCATGAGCGGGTGTTTCTGCAACTCTCTCGCAGAGACGTGGTCGTATTCGGGGCTGCCCCATGCAGGCCAATTGCCAAGCTTGCCTGGATTGCTAAAAACAGCGCATAAGCCTTTGTCAGCAAAGACAATGCATGCTCAAATTGAACAGTGTGTGACACTTGAATTGTCCAGGCTGCCGCGCAAGGGGCAAGGGCGTGGCATCGCGGACACAAACCCGTACAATGCGGGCATTCTGGCGTTATCGCCGTTTCACTCGTCAATCGCTCGGTGTTAAAGGTAGATTTAACGGCGTTCGTTTATTTTTCGGCTGCTCGGATTGGGCGGCAGTGTGCAGTCATTCAACAGATGGACGCGCTAAAGGCGCAGGAAAAGACCCGTTTTGAAGAAATCCACCGCGACACAAAAAACAGTCGTGCCGGCCTGGCGTCAGCACCTGCATTATCGGCTCAAGGAAGGTGCGCTGATCGCCATCGGCGCGCTGTGCCTGTTCCTGATGATGGCCTTGCTCACCTATGGCAAGGACGATCCGGGCTGGAGCCACAACAGCAAGATCGATGACGTGCAGAACTTCGGTGGCCCCGCCGGTTCCTACAGCGCCGATATCCTGTTCATGGTGCTGGGTTATTTCGCGTACATCTTCCCGTTGCTGCTGGCGATCAAGACCTGGCAGATCTTCCGCCAGCGTCATGAGCCGTGGCAGTGGAGTGGCTGGCTGTTTTCCTGGCGCCTGATCGGCCTGGTGTTCCTGGTGCTGTCCGGCGCGGCGCTGGCGCATATCCATTTCCATGCGCCGACCGGCCTGCCGGCGGGTGCTGGCGGCGCGCTGGGTGAGAGCCTCGGCGACCTGGCCCGCAAGACCCTGAATATCCAGGGCAGCACCCTGATGTTTATCGCGCTGTTCCTGTTCGGCCTCACCGTGTTCACCGACCTGTCGTGGTTCAAGGTGATGGACGTGACCGGCAAAATCACCCTCGACCTGCTGGAGCTGTTCCAGGGCGCCGCCAACCGCTGGTGGGCGGCCCGGGTGGAGCGCAAGCGCATGGTGGCCCAATTGCGCGAGGTGGACACCCGCGTCAACGAGGTCGTGGCCCCGAGCACGCCGGACCGGCGTGAACAGGCCAAGGTCAAGGAACGCCTGATCGAACGCGAACAAGCCCTGAGCAAGCACATGTCGGAGCGCGAGAAACAGGTGCCGCCGGTGATTGCCCCGGCACCGCCCAAGGCTCCCGAGCCGAGCCATCGCGTGCAGAAAGAAAAACAGGCGCCGTTGTTTGTCGACAGCGCGGTCGAAGGCACGCTGCCGCCGATCTCGATTCTCGACCCGGCCGAGAAGAAACAGCTCAACTATTCCCCGGAGTCCCTGGCGGCCGTCGGCCATCTGCTGGAAATCAAACTCAAGGAATTCGGCGTCGAAGTCTCGGTGGACTCGATCCACCCCGGCCCGGTGATTACCCGTTACGAAATCCAGCCAGCGGCCGGGGTCAAGGTCAGCCGAATCTCCAACCTGGCCAAAGACCTCGCCCGCTCCCTGGCCGTGACCAGCGTGCGGGTGGTGGAAGTGATCCCCGGCAAAACCACCGTGGGCATCGAGATTCCCAACGAAGACCGCCAGATCGTGCGCTTCTCCGAGGTGCTGTCGACCCCGGAATACGACAACTTCAAATCGCCGGTCACCCTGGCCCTGGGCCATGACATCGGCGGCAAGCCGGTAATCACCGACCTGGCGAAAATGCCTCACCTGCTGGTGGCCGGTACCACCGGTTCGGGTAAGTCGGTGGGGGTCAACGCGATGATCCTGTCGATCCTGTTCAAGTCCGGCCCGGAAGACGCCAAGCTGATCATGATCGACCCGAAGATGCTCGAATTGTCGATCTACGAAGGCATTCCGCACTTGCTCTGCCCGGTGGTCACCGACATGAAGGACGCCGCCAACGCCCTGCGGTGGAGCGTTGCCGAGATGGAGCGGCGCTACAAGCTGATGGCGAAGATGGGCGTGCGCAACCTGTCGGGCTTCAATGCCAAGGTCAAGGAAGCCCAGGACGCCGGCACGCCGCTGACCGACCCGCTGTACAAGCGCGAAAGCATCCACGACGAAGCGCCATTGCTGACCAAGTTGCCGACCATCGTCGTGGTGGTCGACGAATTTGCCGACATGATGATGATCGTCGGCAAGAAGGTTGAAGAGTTGATCGCACGTATCGCACAGAAGGCGCGTGCTGCCGGTATCCACTTGATCCTCGCGACCCAGCGGCCGTCGGTGGATGTGATCACCGGTCTGATCAAGGCCAACATCCCGACGCGCATGGCGTTCCAGGTGTCGAGCAAGATCGACTCGCGGACCATCATCGACCAGGGCGGCGCCGAACAATTGCTGGGCCACGGTGACATGCTCTACATGCCGCCGGGCACCAGCCTGCCGATTCGCGTGCATGGTGCGTTCGTTTCCGACGATGAAGTGCATCGCGTGGTGGAAGCCTGGAAACTGCGCGGTGCGCCGGAATACAACGACGACATCCTCGCCGGTGTTGAAGAAGCCGGCAGCGGCTTCGACGGCGGCAGCAGCGGTGGCGACGATGATGCCGAAACCGACGCGCTGTACGACGAAGCGGTGGCCTTCGTGTTGGAAAGCCGTCGCGCCTCGATCTCCGCCGTGCAGCGCAAGCTGAAAATCGGCTACAACCGCGCCGCCCGCATGATCGAAGCCATGGAAAATGCCGGCGTCGTCACCGCAATGAACACCAACGGCTCGCGCGAAGTCATCGCCCCCGGGCAGATGCGCGACTGATCACGCGCCGCGTGGCAGCACGCGGCGCGCCCTAACGACTCAATGAGGACTCCCATGCGTCTTATCCGCATGCTGTTGTTGCCGGCACTGGCCCTGACTGCTGTTTCGGCTCACGCTGATCCGGCCTCCGTCGCCAGCCTGACCAACCTGCTGGACAAATCCAAGACCCTGACCGCGCGCTTCTCCCAGCTGACCCTGGATGCCGGCGGCACCCAGTTGCAGGAAACCGCCGGTGAAATGGCCGTGCAGCGCCCTGGGCTGTTTTACTGGCACACGGAAGGGAAGGCCGAGCAGACCATCGTTTCCGATGGCCAGAAAGTCACGCTGTGGGACCCGGACCTGGAACAGGCGACCATCAAAAAGCTCGATCCGCGCTTGAACCAGACCCCGGCGCTGTTGCTGTCGGGCGATGTGTCGAAGATCAACGACAGCTTCGAGATCACCTCCAAGCAAACCAGCAACGTGATCGAATTCACCCTCAAGCCGAAATCCAAGGACACGCTGTTCGACAGCCTGCACCTTTCGTTCGGTAACGGCGTGATCAATAACATGCGCCTGATCGACAGCGTCGGCCAGCGCACCGATATCCTGTTCACCGGGGTCAAGGCCAACGTGCCGGTGCCCGCGTCCACGTTCAAGTTCGACATCCCCAAGGGTGCCGACGTGATCCAGGAATAACCTGCCTAGAGGTTTCAAACGCTGCCCATGGACCTGTTTCGAAGTGACCCGATCGCTCAACCCCTGGCCGCACGCTTGCGTTCGACCAACCTGGATGAGTACGTCGGTCAGGAACACCTGCTCGCTCGCGGCAAGCCTTTGCGCGAAGCCCTGGAGCAGGGTGCGCTGCACTCGATGATTTTCTGGGGGCCGCCGGGGGTGGGTAAAACCACGCTGGCGCGGCTGTTGGCGAAAGTCTCGGATGCCCACTTCGAAACGGTCTCGGCGGTGCTGGCTGGGGTCAAAGAGATCCGCCAGGCCGTGGAAGTGGCCAAGCAGCAGGCCGGGCAATACGGCAAGCGCACCATCTTGTTCGTCGACGAAGTGCATCGCTTCAACAAGTCGCAGCAGGACGCGTTCTTGCCGTATGTCGAAGACGGCACGCTGATTTTTATCGGTGCAACCACCGAGAACCCGTCCTTCGAATTGAACAACGCCTTGCTCTCGCGGGCGCGGGTGTATGTGCTCAAGAGCCTGGATGAAGCGGCGATGCAAAAGCTGCTGCAGCGCGCCTTGAGCGAAGACAAGGGCTTGGGCAAGCGCCAGTTGAGCCTCAGCGATGAAGGCTTCAAGATCCTGTTCAGCGCCGCCGACGGCGATGGGCGGCGCTTTCTGAACCTGCTGGAGAACGCCTCCGACCTGGCCGAGGACGGCAGCGAGATTGGCGTCGAACTCCTGCAAAGCCTGCTCGGCGACACGCGCCGGCGTTTCGACAAGGGTGGCGAAGCGTTCTACGATCAGATTTCGGCGCTGCACAAATCGGTGCGCGGCTCCAACCCCGACGGCGCGTTGTACTGGTTCGCGCGCATGATCGACGGTGGCTGCGACCCGCTCTACCTCGCGCGCCGCGTGGTGCGTATGGCCAGCGAAGACATCGGCAACGCCGACCCGCGCGCCTTGAGCCTGTGCCTCGCTGCGTGGGAAGTGCAGGAGCGCCTGGGCAGCCCCGAAGGCGAGCTGGCGGTGGCCCAGGCCATTACCTACCTGGCCTGCGCGCCGAAAAGCAACGCGGTGTACATGGGCTTCAAATCGGCACTGCGCGCTGCGGCCGAACATGGCTCCCTCGAAGTGCCGCTGCACCTGCGCAATGCGCCGACCAAATTGATGAAACAACTGGGTTACGGCGATGAATACCGCTACGCCCACGATGAGCCGGACGCCTATGCCGCCGGCGAAGATTACTTCCCTGACGCGCTCGAGCCGCAGCCGTTCTACCAGCCGGTGCCCCGTGGCCTGGAGCTGAAGATCGGTGAAAAGCTCAATCACCTCGCTCAACTCGACCGTCTCAGCCCCAAACAGCGGAGAAAGTAGTGCTCAAGACGATTCTTGCCGTGTCCGTTGCCGGCATCGCTGGTACATTATTGCGTTTCGCCACTGGTAATTGGGTTAACGCCAACTGGCCGAGGTATTTTTATACGGCGACTCTGGCGGTCAACCTGGTCGGCTGCCTGATCATCGGGCTGTTGTACGGTTGGTTCCTGTTGCGCCCGGAAGTGCCGATTGAAATTCGTGCCGGCTTGATTGTCGGCTTTGTAGGCGGTCTGACGACCTTTTCATCCTTTTCACTGGATACGGTGCGCCTGCTGGAAAGCGGGCAGGCCCTGGTCGCCTTCGGGTACCTGGGCATCAGCGTGTTCGGCGGGCTGCTCGCCACCTGGGCCGGCCTGTCCTTGACCAAACTTTGATAAACGAGAGACCGACATGCTCGATTCCAAACTGTTACGTAGCAACCTTCAGGACGTAGCGGACCGCCTGGCATCCCGTGGCTTTGCCTTGGATGTTGCGCGCATCGAAGCGCTGGAAGAACAGCGCAAGACCGTCCAGACCCGCACCGAAGCACTGCAGGCTGAGCGTAATGCGCGTTCCAAGTCCATCGGGCAAGCCAAGCAGCGCGGTGAAGACATCGCGCCGTTGATGGCGGATGTCGAGCGCATGGGCACCGAGCTGTCCGACGGCAAACTCGAACTGGACAAGATCCAGGGCGAGCTGGATTCGATCCTGCTGGGCATTCCGAACCTGCCGCACGAGTCGGTGCCGGTCGGTGCGGACGAAGACGGCAACGTCGAAGTGCGCCGCTGGGGCACGCCAAAGGCCTTTGATTTCGCGATCAAGGACCACGTCGCCCTGGGCGAACTGAACGGCGGCCTGGATTTCGAAACCGCCGCCAAGCTATCCGGTGCGCGCTTTGCCTTGCTGCGTGGCCCGATTGCCCGCCTGCATCGCGCCCTGGCGCAGTTCATGATCAACCTGCACACCGGCGAGCACGGCTACGAAGAGGCCTACACCCCGTATCTGGTTCAGGCGCCGGCCCTGCAGGGCACCGGCCAGTTGCCGAAGTTCGAGGAAGACCTGTTCAAGATCAGCCGCGATGGCGAAGCCGACCTGTACCTGATCCCGACCGCCGAAGTGTCGCTGACCAACATCGTCGCCGGCGAGATCCTCGACGCCAAGCACCTGCCGCTCAAGCTCGTCGCCCACACGCCGTGCTTTCGCAGTGAAGCCGGTGCATCGGGGCGCGACACCCGCGGCATGATCCGCCAGCACCAGTTCGACAAAGTCGAGATGGTGCAGGTTGTCGAGCCGTCGACCTCCATGGAAGCCCTCGAAGGCCTGACCGCCAACGCCGAACGCGTGCTGCAACTGTTGGAGCTGCCGTACCGCGTGCTGGCGCTGTGTACCGGCGACATGGGGTTCAGCGCCGTGAAGACCTACGACCTCGAAGTGTGGGTGCCGAGCCAGGATAAATACCGCGAGATCTCGTCGTGCTCCAACTGCGGTGATTTCCAGGCCCGTCGCATGCAGGCGCGTTTCCGCAACCCGGAAACCGGCAAGCCGGAACTGGTGCATACCCTCAACGGTTCGGGCCTGGCCGTAGGCCGTACCCTGGTGGCCGTGCTCGAAAACTACCAGCAGGCCGACGGTTCGATCCGTGTGCCGGATGTGCTCAAGCCGTACATGGCGGGCATCGAGGTCATCGGCTAAATGGAATTTCTGCCGCTGTTTCATAACCTGCGCGGCAGTCGTGTGTTGGTCGTCGGTGGCGGGGAGATTGCCTTGCGCAAGTCCCGCCTGCTGGCCGACGCCGGCGCGCTGCTGCGGGTGGTTGCTCCCCAGATCGAAGACCAGTTGCGTGAACTGGTGCTGGGCAGTGGCGGGGAACTGATCGTGCGCGGTTATCAGGAGACCGACCTTGACGGTTGCACCCTGATCATCGCCGCAACGGACGACGAACCACTGAACGCGCAAGTGTCCAGTGATGCCAAGCGCCGTTGCGTACCGGTCAACGTGGTGGATGCGCCAGCCCTGTGCAGCGTGATCTTCCCGGCGATTGTCGACCGTTCGCCCTTGGTGATCGCGGTGTCCAGCGGCGGCGATGCGCCGGTATTGGCGCGCTTGATCCGGGCCAAGCTGGAAACCTGGATTCCGTCCACGTATGGCCAGTTGGCCGGGCTGGCGGCGCGCTTTCGGGCCCAGGTCAAGCGTTTGTACCCGGACGTGCAGCAGCGCCGTGCGTTCTGGGAAGAAGTCTTCCAGGGCCCGATTGCCGACCGGCAACTGGCCGGGCAGGGCGATGAAGCCGAGCGTTTGCTGATCGAAAAGGTCAACGGCGCGCCGCCTTATGCCCCGGGCGAAGTCTACCTGGTGGGCGCCGGCCCCGGCGATCCGGACCTGTTGACCTTCCGCGCCTTGCGTTTGATGCAGCAAGCCGATGTGGTGCTCTACGACCGTCTGGTGGCCCCAGCGATTCTTGAGCTGTGCCGTCGTGATGCCGAGCGCGTCTACGTGGGCAAGCGTCGCGCCGATCACGCCGTGCCCCAGGACCAGATCAACCAGCAATTGGTCGACCTGGCCAAGCAAGGCAAGCGCGTGCTGCGCCTCAAGGGCGGCGATCCATTCATCTTTGGCCGTGGCGGCGAAGAGATCGAAGAGCTGGCGGCCCATGGCATTCCGTTCCAGGTGGTGCCGGGGATCACGGCGGCCAGCGGCTGCGCGGCGTATGCCGGGATTCCGCTGACCCACCGTGACTATGCGCAATCGGTACGCTTTATCACCGGTCACCTGAAGAACGGCACCTCGGACCTGCCTTGGGGTGATCTGGTGGGCCCGTCGCAGACCCTGGTGTTCTATATGGGCTTGATCGGTTTGCCGATCATCTGCGAACAGCTGATCAAGCATGGACGTTCGGCGGACACGCCAGCGGCGTTGATCCAGCAGGGCACCACGTCCAACCAGCGCGTGTTCACCGGCACCCTGGCCGACCTGCCGCGCCTGGTGGCGGAGCATGAAGTGCATGCGCCGACGCTGGTGATCGTGGGTGAAGTGGTGGTGCTGCGCGAGAAGCTCAAATGGTTTGAAGGCGCCCAGGCCCAGGTCTGAGCCTGAATGCATCGGGGGCAAGCCCCCTCCCACATTTTGGAATGCATTCCAATGTGGGAGGGGGCTTGCCCCCGATGAGGCCATTAGATCCAACCCATCCTCTGGATCAGCGCCAGACGCCCTTAGCGCTCAACCGCCCGCGATCATGCTCGGCATCAAACACCTGCAACGGCCCCTTGGGCACAATCCCCGTCGGATTGATGGTGCGGTGGCTGGCATAGTAATGCCCCTTGATGTGCGCAAAGTCCACCGTCTCGGCCACTCCCGGCCATTGATAGATTTCCCGCAACCAATTCGACAGATTCGGATAATCGGCAATCCGCCGCAGGTTGCATTTGAAGTGGCTGTAATACACCGCATCAAATCGAATCAGCGTGGTAAACAGCCGTACATCCGCCTCGGTCAGGTACTCACCGGCCAGGTAGCGATGCTCGCCCAGGTGCTGTTCCAAGTGGTCCAGTTCGGCAAACACATCATCGAACGCACGCTCATAGGCCTGCTGCGAGGTGGCGAAGCCTGCGCGGTACACGCCGTTGTTCACGGCGGGGTAGATGCGTTCGTTCAGCGCATCGATGCGCGGGCGCAGAGCCTCGGGGTAGAAGTCCAGGGTGTTGCCGGTCAGCCCGTTGAACGCGCTGTTGAACATGCGGATGATCTCCGCTGATTCATTGCTGACGATGCGCTTGAGTTGTTTGTCCCACAGCACCGGCACCGTGACGCGCCCGGTGTAATCGACCGTGTCGGCGGTGTAGCGCTGGTGCATGAACGCGAAGCCATCCAGCGAGTCGCCGCTGGAGCCGCGGGCCTTGTCGAAGGTCCAGCCGTTTTCCAGCATCAGCCAGCTGACCACGGACACGTCGATCAGACCTTCCAGCCCCTTGAGTTTGCGCAGGATCAGCGTGCGATGGGCCCACGGGCAGGCGAGCGACACATACAGGTGGTAACGACCGGCTTCGGCCTTGAAGCCACCTTCGCCGCTGGGGCCGGGCTGGCCGTCAGCGGTCACCCAGTGGCGGCGTTGTGCCTGTTCCCGCTGGAACGCGCCATCCGCGCTACTTTCGTACCACTGGTCGTGCCAGCGTCCTTCAATCAGCAAACCCATGACTGGCTCCTTGGCTAATAAGCGTTGGAGTCCAGTCTAAAGGGATGAGTTCGAACTAAAAGCGCAAAGATTGCGGGGGAATGATCGATTAAATCGATTTATCCCGTGCGTCCCAGTATTGCTGGGCCAATTCGAACGCTTGCTCCTGCGGATGACCGAGGCCGCGCAAGGCCAGGGCCATGGTGGCGATCAAGGCGAGTTGCGGGTAGCTGTCCTCGACCTCGCCGCGCCACAGCGCTTTCAACTGTTCGGGCTCCAGGCTGGCCGGTTTGACATGGCGCTGGGCGGCGAGGGCGGGCCATTCTTCGTCCCAGCTTTCGCCACCGGTGCTGCCGTAGAGGTGGCTGATCGTGTCGGGGTTGATCTCGATTTCGCCGCCATCGCCCTTGACCACAATCACCGTGTCGCCGAGCAGGCCGCTGGCATCGCGGTGTACGCCCTGGTAGCCGGGATGGAAGATGCTTTGCAGGCCGCAGCGTGCATTCAGCGGGTTGAGCAGGCGTGCCAGGGAGTGGATCGGCGAGCGCAGGCCCAGGGTGTTGCGCAGGTCGATCATGCGTTGCAGTTGCGGGGCCCAGTCGCCCAGCGGGATGAATGCCAGGTTGCCGTGCTCGAAGGCCGTCTCGACCTGCTGCCAATTGCGGCACAGCGGGATCTGTAGACCTTCCAGCAATTGCTCGGTGTACAGCCGGCCGGCCGTGTGGGCGCCGCCGCCATGCATGAGGATGCGTACACCGTTCTGCGCCAGGCACTTGGCGGCCAGCAGGAACCACGGCAGGTGGCGCTTTTTGCCGGCATAGGTCGGCCAGTCGATATCCACCTTCAGCGCCGGGGCGTGAAGGCGCTCGCGCACCGCTTCGGTGAAACCGGCGAGTTCTTCCGGGCTTTCCTCTTTGTGGCGCAGCAGCATGAGGAAGGCACCGAGCTGGGTGTCTTCGACTTTTTCGTCAAGCAGCATGCCCATGGCTTCGCGGGCTTCTTCGCGGGTCAGGTTGCGCGCACCGCGCTTGCCTTTGCCCAGGATACGCACGAACGGCGCAAACGGGTGCTCGGCAGGGGTTTCGAGGGTCAGCGGAGCAAAGTCGGTCATAAGCAATTCGTCGGTCTGGGCAGGCCGGCCAGCTTGGCGGCGAGTTTGGCGGGAGTGCCGTTGAACAGTTTGTTGAGGTGCAGGCTGTTGCCCTTGTCCGCGCCCAGCTTCAAGGCGGTGTACTTGATCAGCGGGCGTGTGGCGGGGGACAGCTGGAACTCTTGATAAAACTGGCGCAGCAGCTCGAGGATTTCCCAATGCGCCGGGGTCAGCTCGAGGGCTTCGGCGGCGGCGAGGGCGTTGGCCACGTCGGCCGACCACTCGTTCAGGTCGACGAGGTAGCCGTCCTTGTCCAGTTCGAGGGTGCGCGCGCCCACGGTCAGGGTGTTCATAGCCAGGTGTTGACCTTGTCGTAGTCGATCGACAGCTGCACGAAACCTGGGTAATCCACGCAGTCGGCCCAGTCGGGCAGCGGCAGGTTGCGCGCCAGGCTGTCTTCGGCCAGCACAAAGACCTTCACGCCTTTGGTCAGCAGCGCCGGGTGACGCAGCCCGTAGGCGCCGTCGCCACAGAGCAGGATCGCATCGTCGCTGCCACAGACGCGCAGGCAGCTGTCGAGGCGGCTATCGGTAAACGGGGAGTGGGACACCACATGTAAAGTCGACATCAGAGGGTTATCACCTGGTCGTAACGGTCAATCAACTGGGAAATCTGTTCGTCGTTCAGCGCCTGTGCATTGACCGGGTGCGTCAGCCCGCGCGCAGCCAGGCTGTGGCCGCAGGCAAACACCTCGTCGATACCGAACAGCCCCAGTGCCTGCAGGTTGGCGCCGAGGTCTTTTTGCTGCACGGCCTTGGCGTCCTGGTGCGGCGCCAGTTGGAACACGCCGTCATCCAGGAACAACAGGCCGATGGGCAGATCGAACGCGCCGCCGGCCAATACGATATCCAGGGCTTCCCGCGCGCTCGGCCCGGACCACGGTGCCTGGCGGCTGATCACCAGCAAGGATTTGGACATGTCACGGCCCTCCAAAACAGATCAGGCGGTCGGCGGCCTGGGTCGCGTCGTGCAATTGCCCAAGGCCCGACAGCTCCCATGGCGCCTCCAGGTTCACCGCGCTGCGCTGGTAACGCGTGGCTTCTTCGCTGTCGAGCACGCCACGGCGGAGGGCGGCGGCGATGCACACCACGGCGTCCAACTGATGCGCGCTGACAAACTCACGCCATTGGCGAGCGATGTCTTGCTCATCCTGTGGCGCAACGATGGTGTTGGAGGCACTGTAGACGCCGTCCTGATAAAAAAACAGGCGCACAATCTCGTGCCCGCCGGCCAGCGCCGCCTGGGCGAACAGCAAGGCGCGACGCGAGGAGGGCGCATGGGCGGCGGAAAACAGTGCTATCGCAAATTTCATGGAACCCCCTGCAAGCAAACGTGGGCCAATGATAAGGCCGCCGCCGGGAAAAAGCCCGCCGTGATCAAAACGGTCACTGCCGATGATCGTTCTGACGATTGCCGTCGGCGCTGAAGGCTGACTACGCTGTCGCCAGTCGAATCGGAAACGGAGTCTCCATGTCAGGTCCTTTGGCGTCCCTTAAAGTACTGGATTTTTCCACCTTGCTGCCCGGCCCGTTTGCGTCGCTGATGCTGGCGGACATGGGCGCCGAGGTGCTGCGCATCGAATCGCCCACGCGCATGGACCTGCTGCGCGTGCTGCCGCCCCACGATCAGGGCACCTCGGCCAGCCATGCTTACCTCAATCGCAATAAGCGCAGCCTCGCCCTGGATCTGAAGCAGGCCGAGGCGCTGGAGATTGTGCGCGAACTGGTCAAGGGCTACGACATCGTGCTCGAACAGTTTCGCCCCGGGGTGATGGAGCGCCTGGGCCTGGGGTATGCGGCGTTGAAGGCGATCAACCCGCGGCTGATTTATGTGTCGATCACCGGGTACGGTCAGACCGGCCCCTACAAGGACCGCGCCGGGCACGACATCAACTACCTGGCGTTGGCCGGAGTGGCCAGCCATACCGGGCGGCGGGACAGCGGGCCGCTGCCGTTGGGCGTGCAATTGGCGGATGTCGCCGGTGGCTCGCTGCACGCGGTGGTGGGCCTGCTCGCGGCGGTGATTGCGCGGCAACAGAGCGGCGTTGGCCAATACCTGGATGTGAGCATGACCGACTGCTCGTTCAGCTTGAATGCCATGGCCGGCGCTGGCTACCTGGCCTGTGGCGTGGAGCCGGGGTGGGAGACCCATGTGCTCAATGGCGGCAGTTTCTACGATTATTACCGTTCCCGCGATGGGCGCTGGATGTCGGTCGGCAGTCTGGAACCGGCATTCATGCAGCAATTGTGCGCCGCGTTGGGGCGACCGGAACTGGCGGCACAAGGTTTGTCGCCCGAGCCTGAGCGGCAAAAGGCGCTCAAGCAGGCGCTGCAGGTTGAGTTCGAGAAGCGCAGCTTCGAGGAATTGTGCGAGTTGTTTGCCGGGGTCGATGCGTGCGTCGAACCGGTGCTGAGCCTGAGCGAAGCCGTGGAGCATCCGCAGTTGAAGGCGCGGGAACTGGTCACCCAGGTGCCGCGGCCCGACGGCTCGACCCAGGCGCAGATGGCTTGCCCGCTGAAGTTCTCCGAAGGGTTGCCAGCCCCCCGGCATATCGGGGCCGCGGTGGGCGCGCACAGTGATGAAGTGCTGATGGAGTTGGGCTTGAGCTCACAGCGCATCAGCGCGTTGCGTGCTGCCAAGGTGATTGTGTAGTGACTGGGCGGGCCTCATCGGGGGCAAGCCCCCTCCCACAATTAGCTCTGTGAACAGGGTCAAAATGTGGGAGGGGGCTTGCCCCCGATGAGGCCCTCACACACACCGCATATTTCACTCGACGCGAGTTTCCCCGGTAAACACCAACGTCTGCCGACAGCGCCTGCACAGATAACGCCGCCCCTGCCTCACCAGTCCATGGCGCTGTGACGAAAACGGGAAGTCGCTGTTGGCACACGGGCAGCGGTAGATATAGCGGGTCACCTGGCGGCGCTTGATCTCATAGGTGTGGCAACGGTCTGGCGGCAGTTCATACACGCCGCGCATGATCAGTTGCCATTCCTCGCCATGGGGCTGGATGCGCTCGCCAAACAATTGGTGGGCGATCAGGTGCGCCACTTCATGGGCCACGGTCTGTTTCAGGAAGTGTTGGCTGTTTTCGCGGTACAACTGTGGGTTGAAGCGCAGCAGGTTTTCGTGCAAATGCGCGACACCGGCTTTCTGGCCCCGCAACTTGAGGCTGACCTGGGGGCGTTTGAAGCTTCGTTTGAAAAAGGATTCGGCTAGCAGGAAACAATCTTCGACGCGGGTATTGAGTTGCTCGGGCATGCTGTACATCTCTCCAGAGGTGGCCAGTATGCCGCAAAGGCGGGTGTTTCCGAATCGGTCAGGCGCCGAATGGTCATGCATGACGCACAAAGCCACCTTGCGGTGGCCTTGCCTGCTGGGTGAAACCGCTTAGTTGGTATAGATCGGGCCAACGCCCAGGCCCCAGACGATCACGGTGAACGCCATGATTGCCACCAGCACGACCAGGCCCACGGCCAGCACCGAGCTGGAAAACAGAAAGCCTTCGTCCGGATCGATGCTCATGAACGTCGGCAACCCCACATACAGCAGGTACACCGTGTAACAGATCGCCGCCGTGCCGACGACCATCCCCAGCCACATGTGCGGGTAGAGCGCCGCCAGCCCGCCGATGAACAACGGTGTCGCGGTGTAGGTGGCAAAGGCGACACAACGCGCCATGCTGGGGCTGGCGTCGTAGGTGCGCGCCATCCAGTGAATGAAGGCGCCCATGACCGCTACGCCGCCGAGCATCGCCAGGTACGACATGATGGTCATCCACAAGGCGCTTTCCTGGGTCAGCATGACCGGGGAGCGACTGCCGATGACCCAGCCGACCTGGGTGGTGCCGATAAAGGCTGATACGGCGGGGATCGCCGCGAGAATCAAGGTGTGAGTGAGGTACATGTGGCTGACGCTTTCTTCTTTATCGCCACGAATTTCCCGCCATTCCTGGTCGGGATGGGTAAAAAGCCCCACGACGTGATGGATCATGCCAGTCACTCCTGTCGTTATTACCATCGCCCCCCATCGGAGCGCCCACGGGCCAGATGGCCTGAAAGGTCTGGATAGTTATGTGCGACCTCAAGTCGCAGTATAGGAAGTGATGACCGGAAAAACCGTAGGGCTTTAGAGCAAATTGCGCTGTAAACAGTGGGCTTAATCGCGGCGCGGTCTGTCGTTGGCAATGCACTCAAGTGGGGGAGGAGGTTTGCTCCCTCCCACATTGGAACTTGGTCAACCTTACCGGTAAAATACCGCGCTTTTCGTCACACACCTCTAGCGGATCCAAGCGCCATGGGCACTCTTACGGTCAACCAGAACAAACTGCAAAAACGCCTGCGTCGCCTGGCCGGTGAAGCGGTCGCCGATTTCAACATGATCGAGGACGGCGACAAGGTCATGGTCTGCCTCTCCGGCGGCAAAGACAGCTACACCATGCTCGACGTGCTGCTGCACCTGCAAAAGGTTGCGCCGATCAAGTTCGAGATCGTTGCCGTCAACATGGACCAGAAACAACCGGGCTTCCCCGAAGACGTGCTGCCGGCCTACCTCAAGACACTGGGCATCGAGTACCACATCGTCGAAAAAGACACCTATTCGGTGGTCAAGGAACTGATCCCGGAGGGCAAGACCACCTGCTCGCTGTGTTCGCGCCTGCGCCGTGGCACGCTCTACACGTTTGCCGATGAGATCGGTGCGACCAAGATGGCCCTGGGGCATCACCGCGACGATATCGTCGAGACATTCTTCCTCAACATGTTCTTCAACGGCTCCCTCAAGGCCATGCCGCCCAAGCTGCGCGCCGATGATGGACGCAACGTGGTGATTCGCCCGCTGGCGTATTGCAACGAGAAGGACATCCAGGCCTACTCCGACTTCAAGCAATTCCCGATCATCCCGTGCAACCTGTGCGGCTCCCAGGAAAACCTGCAGCGCCAGGTGGTCAAGGAGATGCTCCAGGACTGGGAACGCAAGACCCCAGGGCGTACCGAGAGTATCTTCCGCAGCTTGCAGAACGTGATCCCGTCGCAGTTGGCCGACCGTAACCTGTTCGACTTCACCAGCCTGCGTATCGACGAGAACGCCGCTTCGCGCTTCGTCAACGTGGTGAACCTCTGACGTTTCTCAACGCTCTGAACGACGGCGCTCACAGGCGCCGTTTTCATTTCAATCCCCAGGAGAGGGCATGCGCGATTACAAGTGGCTGCACGAATATTGTCTGAACCGCTTCGGTTCGGCGGCCGAACTGGAAGCCCGTCTGCCTGTGCCCAAGACGCCGGCGCAATTACGCCAGATCAGTGATGATCGCTACCTGTCGACCCTGGCGCTGCGGGTTTTCCGCGCCGGGCTCAAGCACAGCGTGGTGGATGCCAAATGGCCTGCATTCGAGCAGGTGTTCTTTGGCTTCGACCCGGAAAAAGTCGTGCTGATGGGCGCCGAGCACCTGGAGCGCTTGATGCAGGACACGCGCATCATCCGCCACCTGGGCAAGCTCAAGAGTGTGCCGCGCAACGCGCAGATGATCCTGGATATCGCCCAGGAGAAGGGTAGTTTCGGCGCGTTTATCGCCGACTGGCCGGTGACCGATATCGTCGGTTTGTGGAAATACCTGAGCAAGCACGGCCACCAGTTGGGCGGGCTGTCGGCGCCGCGCTTCCTGCGCATGGTGGGCAAGGATACGTTCGTGCCGAGCGATGACGTGGTCGCGGCCCTGCACGCGCAGAAGATCGTCGACAAGGCCCCCACCAGCCTGCGCGATCTGGCGACGGTGCAGGGGGCGTTCAACCAGTGGCATGCCGAGAGCGGGCGGCCGATGTGTCAGTTGTCGATGATGCTGGCGTATACGGTCAATCATTGAGACCGAGGTGATGCCATCGTGGGCAAGCCCACTCCCACAGGAAACTGCATTTCAACTGTGGGCTTGTCCGCGATGATGGCGGGTCAGGCCGGCTGACCCTCGCCGGCCAAGCGCCGATCCAACTGGAACCGCCAGCGCACATACAGCAACGCCGTACAGAACAGCGCCAGGCTCGCCAGCATTTCCAGCACGCCGAACCACTGGCGGTTCGGGTCATACGCCGCCAGTGCGCCCTTGATGAAATACAGGTTCACCACAAAGCACATCCATGAATGCCCGCGTGCGCTGCCGATCAGTATCCCCGGCGCCAGCACCAGCAGCGGCACCAGTTCGATCAGCAGGATCACCCACGGCCGTGCGCCGTGCAGGTCGGCGACGAACAGGTAATACACGCAGAGCAAGCCCACCAGGCCGAAAAACGCCAGCAGGCTCAGGGCGCGTGCGACTTTGACCCGCGGCTCCAGCCACGCCTGGGGTGGCAGGATCTTAGGTTTTTTGGCCACGGTCGTTCTCCAGCAACGCAGCGGTTTTCGCCAGGCGCAGGCCGAGGGCCTTGCACAGGGCGATTTCATGTTGATCCAGCAGGCGCTTGCCGTCGGGGCCAGCATGGTGGCTGGCGCCATAAGGCGTACCGCCACCCTGGGTGTCGAGCAGCGCTTGTTCGCTGTAGGGCAGGCCGGTGATCAGCATGCCGTGGTGCAGCAGCGGCAGCAGCATCGACATCAGCGTGGTCTCCTGGCCGCCGTGCAGGCTGGCGGTGGAGGTGAACACCCCGGCCGGTTTGCCGACCAGGGCGCCAGTCAGCCACAGGTTACTGGTGCCGTCGATAAAGTACTTCAATGGCGCGGCCATATTGCCGAAGCGGGTCGGGCTGCCCAGGGCCAGGCCTGAACAGTTCTTCAGATCATCCAGGCTGGCGTACAGCGCGCCTTCGGCCGGAATGCTCGGCGCTACGGCTTCGCACTCGCTGGAGATCGCCGGTACGGTGCGCAGGCGCGCTTCCATCCCGCCTTGTTCGATGCCTCGGGCAATGTGCCGGGCCATTTCGCTGACCGAGCCGTTGCGGCTGTAATACAACACCAGCACATACGGCGCACTCACGGCAGGATCTCCAGCACGCTCTCCGGTGGGCGGCCGATGATGGCTTTGTCGGGGGTTTCGAGGATCGGACGTTCCATCAACTTGGGGTGCTCGGCGATGGCGGCGATCAGCTGTGTTTCGCTGAGCGTCGCGTCTGCCAGGTTGAGGATTTTGTATTCCTCTTCGCCGGTGCGCAGCAATTGGCGTGCGCTGATCCCCAGTTTGCCCAGCAGGGTCTTCAGTTGCGCGGCATTCAGCGGGGTTTCCAGGTAGCGCACCACCGTCGGCGCGAGGCCGCGTGCTTCCAGCAGTTCGAGCGCTCCGCGGGATTTCGAGCAGCGCGGGTTGTGATAAAGCGTCAGATCGGTCATGTGCGGGTCGCATCTTGCGTAAGGTGGCGGGTATTCTACCTGCGCTGCGCCCGGTCCTTAAACCGTAAGAGGCGATCCGTCGCAGCCAACGTTCATTTTTGCGAAGGATTACCCCATGACAAGGCGACTGATCGGTGCATTGGCGATCATCACAACCCTGCTGCTCAGCGGCTGCGGTAATGACTACGGCGTTGACCAATATGGCCAGAAAGTGGCGGCCGAACGCCTGGACAAGCAATGGCTGGTGGTCAACTACTGGGCGGAATGGTGTGGCCCGTGCCGCACGGAAATCCCGGAGCTCAATGCCTTGGCTGAACAGCTCAAAGGGCAGAACGTCGGCGTGTTCGGGGTCAATTTCGACAATGTGCAGGGCGCGGAACTGAAGGAAGCCAGTGACAAGCTGGGCATCAAGTTCACCGTGCTGGCGCAGAACCCGGACGGGATCTTTGATATTCCACGCAGCGAAGCGTTGCCGGTGACTTACATTATCGACGACAAGGGCAAGGTGCGTGAGCAGTTGATGGGCGAACAGACGGCACAAGGCGTGCTGGCCAAGCTCAAGGCCCTGCGCGGTTGAACATGTGGGAGGGGGCTTGCTCCCGATGGCGGTGTGTCAGCCAACATATTCGGTACTGACATAGCGCAATCGGGAGCAAGCCCCCTCCCACAGTTAGATCCCATTGAGCCTGCTATCAGCCTTCTTCCAGCCACAGGCGAATAGGCTTGCCTTCGGCCGGCCAGAAGCGGGTCTGCTCGATCGGCGAGATGTCCCAGCGCTCAACGCCTTGCAGGGCCTGGAAGAAGCGGTGTTCCTGCTCCATCAGGGCGTCGCCGCAGAGTTTGCGCGTACTGCCGATCTTGCCGAAGCTGAGTTTGTCGCCCTCCACGGTGTACGGCGCGAACCAGTGGTTGCACCCGCCGTTGCCGTAGGCGCGCCCATCGGCGCCCAAGGTGACACTCAGGTGCGCGTAATCCATCAGCGGCCGCTCACCGATCCATTCCACCACGTAGCTGTGATCCCGCTCGAGCTTTGCCGCATCGCCAGCGCAGCCCATCAGGCTCGCGCCGACGGCGGCCAGCAGAAGCAGGCCTTTCATTGCGCGGCCTTCTGGCATTTCGGGCAGCGGTGCTTGGCGCCTTCGCTGGCCCAGCCCAACTCGGCAATGCGCGCATTGGCGGCCGGTTGCAGCGGTTCCTTGGTCAGCTTGGTCTCCACCGCGAATTCAAACTCCAGCACGGCCTCGCAGCTGTCGCAGTTGACGTTCCAGGTGTGAATCTCCAGCTCGCCGAACTTCGGCCCTTGGGCCATGGCGACCCACTGACCCGCCGGGCGGATGGAGTAGCGCGCGTCGCCTTCGACGGTGAGGCGCATCGACAGGGTTTTACTGCCGCGCAGGGTGACGATCAGTACGTCGCCATGCTTGATCGAACCACCGTTGCCGGTGACCTGATAGCGGCCCGGCACCAGGGCGCGGCATTCGATCAGGGTGTGTTGCGGGCTCAGCAAGCTGAAGCGGAAATCGTGTTCGGCCATGGTTCCTCCAAATAGGCGCGGCATCCTAGCACGCGCGCCTGCGGATCATGCGCCTGGTATGTGACCGCTGATCATCCGTCGACACGATTCTGCGCCCGGCCATCGGCCCAGGCCGCAATGTTGGCCAGGGTGGTCTCGGCGATCGCCGCCAGGGCCTCGCGGGTGAGAAATGCCTGGTGCGCGGTGATGATCACGTTGGGGAACGTCAGCAGGCGCGCGAGCACGTCGTCCTGCAGGGGCAGGTCGGAGCGGTCCTCGAAAAACAGCTGGGCTTCTTCTTCATACACATCCAGCCCCAGGTAGCCGAGTTGGCCGTCCTTGAGCGCTTCGATCAGCGCGGGGGTGTCCACCAGGCCACCGCGCCCGGTGTTGATCAGCATCGCGCCGGGCTGCATCTGCGCCAGGGAGCGGGCGTTGATCAGGTGCTTGCTGTCGGTGGTGAGCGGGCAGTGCAGGCTGATGATCTGCGCTTCGGCCAGCAGCTCGGGCAGGCTCACATAGCGCGCACCGAGCGCTTGGACCAGCGGGTTGGGGAACGGGTCGTAGGCCAGCAGGTGGCAGCCGAAACCGGCCATGATCTTGGCGAAGGTGGCGCCGATCTGCCCGGTGCCGACCACGCCGACGGTCTTGCCGACAAGGTCGAAGCCGGTCAGGCCATGCAGGCTGAAATCGCCCTCGCGGGTGCGGTTGTAGGCACGGTGCAGGCGCCGGTTCAGGGCGAGAATCAGCGCCACGGCGTGTTCGGCGACGGCATGGGGCGAGTAGGCGGGCACACGCACGATGGTCAGGCCCAGGCGCTTGGCGGCGGCGAGGTCGACATGGTTGTAACCGGCCGAGCGCAGCGCGATCAAGCGGGTGCCGCCCGTGGCCAGGTGCTCCAGCACGGGCGCGCTGAGGTCATCGTTGATAAACGCGCAGACCACTTCGTGGCGTTCGGCCAGGGCCACGGTGTCGAGGGTGAGCCGGGCGGGCTGGAATTGCAGTTCCACGCCGGGCGGCAGCGGCACGCCGAGAAAACTGTCGCGGTCGTAGGTCTGGCTGCTGAAAAGAATGACGCGCATGAAATAGCTCCCTGCAATGTACGTTTTGGTAACGCGGACCCTGTGGGAACGGGCCCGGCGTTGTAAAAAAATCTCAGGCGCTGACCCGCGCTTCACTGGCCAACCGGGCAATGGCCATGTCCAGCTCGTCCAGCGCGGCCATGGCCTTGGCGTCGTCCTGCTTGAGCAGGGTTTCGGCGCGTTGGCAGGCGGCGCGCAGTTGCGGTACGCCGCAGTAGCGGGTGGCGCCATGCAGGCGATGGACGCGTTCGATCAAGGCATGGTTGTCATTGGCCTCCCGGGCGAGGGTAATGGCCAGGCGGTCGGCTTCGAGGGAGGCGAGCAACATGGCGAGCATGTCCGCCGCCAGGTCCGCCTTGCCCGCGGCCAGCCGCAGTCCTTCCTCGTGGTCCAGCACCAGCAATCGCACGCCTGGGCCGAGGCCTTCGGTCGGGCGCTCCGGCCCTTGGTTGCGCAGGGCCAGGCCGGTCCATTTCAGCACCACCTGGGCCAATTGCCGCTCGCTGATGGGTTTGGTCAGGTAGTCGTCCATGCCGCTTTGCAGCAGCGCACGCTTTTCGTTGGCCATGGCGTGGGCGGTGAGGGCCACCACTGGCAGCGGTGTGCCGTGGCGCTCGCTTTCCCACTGGCGAATCGCCTCGGTGCTTTGACGACCGTCCATGCCGGGCATCTGCACGTCCATCAGCACCAGGTCGAAGGTTTCCTGCTGGACGGCATTGATGGCCGCATAGCCGCTTTCCACGGCCTGGACCTTGGCGCCCATGTCTTCCAGCAGGGTTTGCACCAGCAACAGGTTCGCCGGGTTGTCATCCACGCAGAGCACCCGCGGCGCGCGGCTGGACAACGGTTCACCCGGTTCGCAGCGCGTGGGGCGCGGGCTGATCAGGTCGGTCAGGGCGCGGCGCAGCTTGCGCGTACACGCGGGCTTGGCCTGCAACTGGCTGTTGGGGTTGGGCACCGACGGGCTGAACAGCATTTGCTCGGTGGTCGGGCACAGCACCAGCACCTTGCAGCCCAGGTGTTCGAGGTCCCACAGATGCTGGTTGAGGCGCTCGGGCGGGAGGTCATTGGCGGTGACGCCGAGTACCGCCAGGTCGATCGCCTGTTCGGTCTGATGCGCGCCGGTGATGCCGTTGGTCAGGCTTTCCAGGGTATTGAACGGCGTGACATCCAGGCCACAGTCTTCGAGCTGGTGTTGCAAAGCCTGGCGCGCCAGTTCGTGGTTTTCCAGCACGGCCACGCGGCGGCCGAGCAGCGGCGCGCAGGGCAGGTCTTCGACGTCGTCGCGGGTCTTGGGCAGGTTCAGG
The DNA here is from genome assembly GCF_024519615.1 of Pseudomonas sp. Pse79. NCBI lineage: Bacteria > Pseudomonadati > Pseudomonadota > Gammaproteobacteria > Pseudomonadales > Pseudomonadaceae > Pseudomonas > Pseudomonas sp. Pse79. The sequence goes on along the minus strand of NZ_JALJRR010000008.1, from coordinate 57,486 downwards.
CTGATCCAGAATTCCGAGCCTTCGCCCGGTGTGCTGTCGACGCCGATTTCGCCGCCCATCTGCTCGATCAAGCGCTTGGAAATCACCAGGCCCAGGCCGGTGCCGCCCGGTTGGCGCGACAGCGAGTTGTCGGCCTGGCTGAACGCCTGGAACAGCGCACGCACGTCCTGGTTGGACAGGCCGATGCCGGTGTCCTGCACGCTGATGCGCAGTTGCACACTGTCTTCCTGTTCATCCTCGATCATCGCCCGGGCCACGATGGTGCCTTCGCGGGTGAACTTGATCGCATTGCTGATCAGGTTGGTCAGGATCTGCTTGAGGCGCAGCGGGTCACCCACCAATGCCAGCGGCGTGTCGCGGTACACCAGGCTCACCAGTTCCAGCTGTTTGGCATGGGCGGCGGGGGCGAGGATGGTCAGGGTGTCTTGCAGCAGGTCACGCAGGTTGAAGGGCACGCTGTCGAGTACCAGCTTGCCGGCTTCGATTTTCGAGAAATCGAGGATCTCGTTGATGATGCCCAGCAGGTTATCGGCGGACTTTTCGATGGTGCCCAGGTAATCCAGCTGGCGCGGTGTCAGCTCGCTTTTTTGCAGCAGATGGGTGAAACCGAGGATGCCGTTGAGCGGGGTGCGGATTTCGTGGCTCATATTCGCCAGGAACTCCGACTTGATGCGACTGGCCTCCAGGGCTTCCTTGCGCGCCAGGTCCAGCTCGATGTTCTGGATCTCGATGGTTTCCAGGTTCTGGCGCACGTCTTCGGTGGCCTGGTCGATGCTGTGCTGCAGTTCTTCCCGGGCGTTCTGCAGGGTCTCGGCCATGCGGTTGATGCCTGAGGCAAGTTGGTCCAGCTCCTGGCTGCCCAGCGCCGGCAAGCGGGTTTCCAGGTTGCCGTCCTTGAGTTGGGCCACGGCTTGCTTGATCTGGCCGATCGGCGAATTGATGGTGCGGCTGATGCGCAGGGCCAAGGTCGCCGTGCAGATCAGGCCGATGGCGATCAGCAGCAGGCTGGCGAACAGGCTGCGATAACCGCGCAGCAACATGCCGTTGTGGGACAGTTCCACCTCGACCCAGCCAAGCAAGCGGTCGGATTCATCGGGAATCAACTCGCCGGCAAGGTTGCGATGACGGCCAAACACCGGCAGCAGATAGCGCGTGGCGTCGTTACCGGTGCGCTGCAACAGGTGCGAGCTGTTACCCACCGGCGGCTGGTTGAGCATGGTCGGGCCGGCGTGGGCCATCGACGAGCGGTCCGGCGCAAGGAAGGAAACGGCGCGCACGTCCTGTTGTTCCAGGGATTGGGTGGCGATGCGTTCGAGCAGGTCGGCGTTCTTGCTGCTCAGCGCCGGAGCCACCAGTGGGGCCAACTGCTCGGCGATCATTTCGCCACGTTGCAGCAACTGGGATTGCAACTCCGAGAGCTGCATCCAGGTGAAATAGCCGCCCAACAACAAGGCCATCAGACTGGTCGGTAATAAGGTCAGCAACAGTACGCGGCCTTTTATCCCCATTCTTCTAAGCACGCCACTCTCCTGCTACCACGTTGTGATCGATCGCCCGTGCAGGCATCCGGCCCGCACCCCTGCGCAGTGTAGCCATTTGCGCGGCGTGGAATCTTGCAAATTAATGACAGCAGGCAATCTTCGGGCCATTTGGCGCGACGTGGCGATTGCCTGGCGCGGAGGAATCTTGAATAATCAGTGATTGAGAATTACTTGCAGGCGCTAATGAATCCCGTGGAAGTTGGTCTACCCAGTATCCTGACCATCGAAGATGACCCCGTGCTGGGCGCCTATGTCCACGAGCATCTGGGGCGCTGTGGCTTTCAGGTCACGTGGTGCCGGAACGGCCAGCAAGGCCTGCAGATGGCCCGCGAGCACGTCTTCGACGTGGTGTTGATGGATATTCTGCTGTCGGGGCTGGACGGGCTGTCGATCCTCACGCATCTGCGCCAGAGCCATGCGGTCCCGGTGATCCTGGTGTCGGCCCTGGGCGCCGAAGCCGATCGCGTGAACGGCTTTCGCCTGGGTGCGGACGATTACCTGCCCAAGCCGTTCAGCATGATCGAGTTGCGCGTGCGTATTGAAGCCATCCTGCGCCGGGTGGCCCTGGATCGCCGTCCGCCGCTGAGTTTGCCGCCCGTGCGCGACGACGCCCGGAGCCTGCGCTTTGACGATGAACTGTCCGACGTCTTCTACCAGCAGCAGTGGGCCGGGCTGACCCGCAGCGAGTACCGCCTGCTGCAGACCTTGCACAACAACGGCGAGGAAGTGCTGAGCAAAGCCTTCCTTTATCAGCACGTGCTGCAGCGCGGTTATGCGCCCCATGACCGCAGCCTCGATATGCATATCAGCCAGATTCGCCGCAAACTCAAGAGCATCGGCTATAGCGAGCGTGAAGTGCGTACCGTCTGGGGTAAGGGCTATGTGTTGAGCGGTCACGATGACGGCCTTTGAGGGGGGCTTGAAACGTCTGCCGGGCAGGCACTCGTTATTCTGGAAGTTGGCCTGCCTGCTGATTGCTTTCTGCTTGTTGATGATCTGGCTCAGTTGGTCCTGGGGCCGGTACATGGAGCAGCAGAACGCTTATCTGTCCGACACCTCCCGCGAGATTCTCAGCGGTTATGCGGCGGGAGCGGAGTTGGCCTGGAGTACCCAGGGCGCTGACGGTGTGGACGCCTGGTTGCAACTGATGGCTGCGCGTGAGCGCACCTGGATCGGCGTGATCGGCAACGACCTGCAATCCCTCGCCAGCACGCCGTTGACCGACAAGGAAAGCCAGCGCCTGACTTTTCTGCGCGGCCTGGACTGGCCGGTCAGCCGCCACGCCAAAGGCCTGCCATGGTTGAAAATCCCGTTTCCCCTGGACCCCAGTGTCGGCTCGCTGGTGATCGAGTTGCCCCAGCGCTTTATGCCGGGGCGCTACCAACTGTTCTGGCGGGTGGTGACCAATGGCGTGATTCCCGGTCTGTTTACCCTGTTGTTGTGCATCGGCCTGTACCGGCTGCTGATCATGCCGCTCAATCAACTGCGCGAGCAGGCCAACGCCTGGCGTGCCGATCAATTGAACACGCGGCTGTCCCACGATGCCACCAGCCGCCAGGATGAATTGGGCGAGCTGGGGCGGGCGTTTGACCATATGTCCGAGCGGTTGCAGGGCACGGTGGTATTGCAGCAACAGCTGTTGCGGGACATGTCCCATGAACTGCGCACCCCCCTCAGCCGTTTGCGCGTGGCCTGTGACAGCGAGCAGGATCTGGCGCAACTGCGTGAACGGCTGGGGCGGGAGATCGACGTCATGCAGCGTCTGGTCGAGGACAGCCTGCAATTGGCCTGGTTGGACACCGAGCGGACGCCGCTGCCTGTCGAAGACATTCAGGTTCAGGCGTTGTGGGACATGCTCAAGGACAACGCCTGTTTCGAAAGCGATTGGCCAGCCTCGCGGCTGCCATGCCGGCTGGGGCCGGATTGTTGGGTACGCGGCAATCTGAACGCCCTGGCCCAGGCGCTGGAAAATATCCTGCGCAACGCCATACGGCATTCACCTGCGGGCGGTGTCGTCAGCCTCGATGGGCGCCGTGATGGCGCATATTGGCACCTATGGCTGGAGGATCAGGGCGGGGGTATTGATGAACGCGATCTGGAACGGATCTTCGCGCCGTTCATCCGCCTGGACGGCTCACGGCCTGGCGACGGTGGCTTCGGGCTGGGGTTGAGCATCGCGCGCAATGCGGTGCAACGTCAGGACGGCAGCTTGTGGGCGGAGAATACCGGCCAGGGCTTGCGTGTGCATCTGCGTTTGTGCGCAGCCTAGGGCTCAAGCGCGACGCAGTTTGCGTTTATTCCATTGGTGCGCGACCCACCAGCGCCAGTAACCCATGGTCAGGCAATAGGCCAGCGCGCCCAACACCACACCGAGTACCAGCGAGCCGAGCAGGAACGGCTGCCACAGCGTGCTCAACTGACCGCTGATCCACTCCCACGTCAGGTCGTCGGGCAGGCTGCGCGCCGGCACGTTCATCAGCCAGGCGCCGGTCATGTAGGTACACAGGAACACCACTGGCATGGTGATCGGGTTAGTCAGCCACACCAGGCTGATGGCAATCGGCATATTGCCCCGCACCGTGATCGCCAGCACCGCCGCCAAGAGCATCTGCAAGGGGATCGGGATAAACGCCGCGAACAGGCCTACCGCCATGGCGCGGGCTACCGAGTGCCGATTCAGATGCCAGAGGTTCGGGTCATGCAGCAAGGTGCCCAGAAACTGTAATGACTTGTGTTCCCTGATACTGGTGGGGTCGGGCATGTACCGTTTGAATAAGCGCCGGGGCATAAGGGGTCCAGATCAAGTCGAGGGGCAAGTATGCGCGCATTCTATAAACAGAAAATTCAGACTTTGTGACAAAACATCATAGGCTGCGGCCGGGGGCCAGCTAAGACTGAATGGATCACGTCAAAGGAATGATCCATGAGGACAGGGATGTTCGCGCTTGCACTCGGGCTGCTTGCGCTGCGATTTCTACCCGCACTGCCGCCTGCCGGGATGCTGTTGGCCCTGGCAGTGGTGGCGTTGATGTCGCTGCCGTTTCGTACTTATCCGCTGGCGTTTTTCCTGTTCGGCTTGTGTTGGGCATGTGTGAGCGCGCAGTGGGCGCTGGATGACCGCTTGCGTCCGATGCTCGACGGCCAGACGCGTTGGCTGGAGGGGCGTGTGAGCGGGTTGCCGCAGCAGACTGACAGCGGCGTGCGTTTCGAACTGAGCGACAGCCGGTCGCGCAACGCCCGCTTGCCCGCGCGCATTCGGCTGTACTGGCACGGTGGCCCACCGGTACGCAGCGGTGAGCGTTGGCGCCTCGCGGTGACGCTTAAACGTCCGTCGGGCCTGCTCAACTTCCATGGCGTCGACCATGAAGCCTGGCTGCTCGCCCAGCGCATCGGCGCCACCGGCTCGGTAAAGGACGGCGAACGCCTGGCGCCGGCCCGCAATGCTTGGCGCGACGCGGTCCGTCAGCGCTTGATGGCGGTGGACGCCCAAGGGCGCGAGGCGGGGCTGGCGGCCCTGGTGCTGGGAGACGGCTCCGGGCTGACGGCCGACGACTGGCGTGTCTTGCAGGACACCGGCACGGTGCATTTGCTGGTCATTTCCGGCCAGCACATTGGCCTGTTGGCGGGGTTGATCTACGCGCTCGTCGCCGCTCTGGCGCGCTACGGCTGCTGGCCGCGCACCTGGCCGTGGCTGCCGTGGGCATGTGGCCTGGCGTTTACCGCGGCGTTGGGGTACGGCCTGCTGGCGGGGTTCGGCGTGCCGGTGCAGCGCGCCTGTGTAATGGTGGGGCTGGTGTTGCTGTGGCGTTTGCGTTTCCGTCATCTGGGCATCTGGTGGCCGCTGTTGCTGGCGTTCAATGGTGTGCTCGTCCTTGAACCCTTGGCCAGCTTGCAGCCGGGGTTCTGGTTGTCCTTTGCGGCCGTGGCGGTACTGGGGCTGACGTTCGGCGGTCGGTTAGGACGCTGGAGTGCTTGGCAGGCATGGACCCGTCCGCAATGGTTGATAGCCATCGGTCTTTTCCCGGTGTTACTGGTGCTGGGTTTGCCCATCAGCCTCAGTGCGCCGCTGGCCAATCTATTTGCGGTGCCGTGGATCAGCCTGGTGGTGTTGCCCCTGGCCCTGCTCGGGACGGCATTGCTGGCGGTGCCGTTCGTGGGCGCGGGCTTGTTGTGGCTGGCGGGTGGGGCGCTGGACGGCTTGTTCAACGCCCTGGCGCTGCTGGCGGGGCAATTGCCCGCGTGGATACCGGCCGAGGTGCCCATGGGCTATTGGCTGGTTAGCCTGGTCGGTGCAGTGTTGCTGTTGCTGCCCAAGGGTGTGCCGTTTCGGTTGCTCGGCTGGCCGATGCTGTTGTTGGCGGTGTTCCCGCCGCGCGAGCCGGTGCCCCACGGGCAGGTGGACGTACTGCAGCTGGATGTCGGGCAGGGGCTGGCGTTGATCCTGCGCACCCGCCATCACACCTTGCTCTACGATGCCGGCCCGCGCTCCGGGGCGGTCGATCTCGGCGCGCGGGTGGTGTTGCCGTCGCTGAAGAGGCTCGGGGTAGACGCTCTGGACATGATGTTACTGAGCCATGCCGATGCCGATCATGCCGGCGGTGCGGCGGCTGTCGCCCGTGGACTGCCGATCAAACGGGTCGTCGGTGGTGAAACCGAAGGGTTGCCGGCGCTTCTCGACACTCAGCCTTGTATCAGCGGTGAACAATGGGCGTGGGACGGCGTGTCCTTTGAATTGTGGCAATGGCCAGACGCAGTTGATGGCAACCCGAAATCCTGTGTATTGCACGTACAGGCCAATGGCGAGCGCCTGCTGCTCACCGGCGATATCGATCGCGCCGCAGAGCAGGCGTTTCTGGCCTCGGCCCTGGCGGTGCCGACCGATTGGCTGCAAGCCCCTCACCATGGTAGCCGCAGTTCGTCATCCTGGCCGTTTCTGCAGCGGCTGGCGCCGAAGTCGGTGCTGATTTCCCGAGGGCGCGGCAATGCGTTCGGTCATCCTCATCCACAGGTGGTGGAGCGCTATCAAGCGTTGGGAGCGCAGGTGTATGACAGCGCCGAACAGGGCGCGGTACGTTTGCGATTGGGCGCCTTCGCGCCACCGATTGTTGCGCGCAGTCAACGCCGCTTCTGGCGAGAAGCGCTACCGTAACCGCACGTTACCAATGGCCGAAGCCTGTGATCGGCGGGTCGTGGGTCGACGAGCCCCGCTGCCTGACCTATATGGTAAAGTGGCGCACTTTTTCGAGGGGACATTCACTGTGTGGGAATTGGTCAAATCCGGCGGCTGGATGATGTTGCCGATCATCTTGAGCTCCATCGCCGCACTCGGCATCGTTGCCGAACGCCTGTGGACCTTGCGCGCCAGCCGTGTCACACCCGAGCATCTGCTGGGGCAGGTCTGGGGCTGGATCAAGAACAAGCAGCTCGACAAGCAGAAACTCAAGGAACTGCGTGCCAATTCACCCCTGGGTGAAATCCTCGCGGCCGGGCTGGCCAACTCCAAGCATGGTCGCGAGATCATGAAAGAGTGCATCGAAGAGGCCGCCGCGCGGGTCATCCATGAGCTGGAGCGTTATATCAACGCCCTCGGCACCATCGCCGCCATGGCACCGTTGCTCGGCCTGCTGGGCACGGTACTGGGCATGATCGATATTTTCAGCTCGTTCATGGGCTCGGGCATGAGCACCAACGCCGCGGTGCTGGCCGGTGGTATCTCCAAGGCCCTGATCACCACGGCAGCGGGCCTGATGGTCGGTATTCCCTCGGTGTTCTTCCACCGTTTCCTGCAACGCCGGATCGATGAGTTGGTGGTCGGCATGGAGCAGGAAGCCATCAAACTGGTGGAAGTGGTGCAGGGCGACCGTGACGTGGACTTGGTCGGGGACAAAGCGTGAAATTTCGCCGCAAGCAACGGGAAAATGTTGATATCAACCTCGCGTCGCTGATCGACGTGGTGTTTATCCTGCTGCTGTTTTTTGTCGTGACCACCACCTTTACGCGGCAGACCCAGCTGCGGGTCGATTTGCCGGAAGCGGTCAGCGGCTCGCCGGCCGAGGACCAGGAAGTCAAGCAACTGGATATCGCCATCAGTGCCGACGGCGTGTTTTCGGTGAATAACCAGTTGCTCGAGAAGAACGACCTCAACAGCCTGATGGAAGCCCTGCAGAAAGAGTCCGGTGGCGATACCAAGATGCCGCTGTCGATCAGTGCTGATGGCAAGACCCAGCACCAGGCTGTCATTACCGCGATGGACGCTGCCGGCAAGCTGGGGTTCAGCCACTTGCGCATGAGCACCGTCGAGGCGGTGAGCCAACCCTGATGGCCATGTCCGATCGCTTGCTCAAGGCCTGGTACGAAGGCCATCCGGCGCTGACGTTGCTGCGGCCGCTGGAGTCGCTGTATCGCGCGGTGGTGCAGCGCAAGCGCGCGCGCTTCCTGGCGGGCGAGGGCGAGATCTACCAATCGCCGGTGCCGGTGGTGGTGGTCGGCAATATCACCGTGGGCGGGACTGGCAAGACGCCGTTGATCCTGTGGGTGATCGAGCATTGTCAGCGCAGAGGTTTGCGTGTGGGCGTGGTCAGTCGCGGGTATGGCGCGAAGCCACCGCAGTTGCCGTGGCGGGTCGAGGCCGGCCACGCTGCTGAAGTGGCTGGCGATGAACCCTTGCTGATCGTGCAGCGCTGCGGCGTCCCCTTGATGATCGACCCCGATCGCAGCCGCGCAGTGAAGACGCTGCTGGCCAGCGAAACCCTGGACCTGATCCTCTCCGACGACGGCCTGCAGCATTACCGCCTGGCTCGCGACCTTGAGCTGGTGCTGATCGACGCCGCCCGGGGCCTGGGCAATCGCCGCTGCCTGCCTGCCGGGCCGTTGCGCGAACCGGCGGAGCGCCTGAAGAGCGTGGATGCGCTGCTCTATAATGGCGCCGCGGCCGATCGCGAAGATGGTTTCGCCTTTCGTCTGCTGCCCACGGCGTTGGTCAACTTGCAAACCGGCGAACGCCAGCCGGTCGATTACTTCCCGGCGGGCCAGCAGGTGCATGCGGTCGCCGGTATCGGCAACCCGCAACGTTTCTTCAACACCCTTGAAACGCTACACTGGCAACCGATACCCCATGCTTTTGCTGACCATGCGTCCTACAGCGCGGAAGTCTTGAATTTCACGCCATCATTGCCGCTGGTCATGACCGAGAAGGACGCGGTGAAGTGCCGCGCCTTTGCCCAGTCCGACTGGTGGTACCTTGCGGTGGATGCGGTGCCGTCGCCAGCGTTTGTCGCCTGGTTCGACATGCAACTGATGCGTCTGTTGCCCGCCCGTCTCTTGCCTTAAACGCTTCATTCCAGGAAACACTCATGGACACCAAACTGCTCGACATCCTCGCTTGCCCGATCTGCAAAGGCCCACTCAAGCTCAGCGCGGACAAGACCGAACTGATCAGCAAAGGCGCCGGCCTGGCTTACCCGATCCGTGATGGCATCCCGGTGATGCTGGAAAGCGAAGCCCGCACGCTGACCACCGACGAGCGCCTGGATAAATGACTACAGCCTTTACCGTTGTCATTCCATCGCGCTACGCCTCGACCCGCTTGCCGGGTAAACCGCTGCAACTGATCGGCAACAAGCCGATGATTCAGCTGGTGTGGGAACAGGCCTGCAAAAGCAGCGCCGAACGCGTGGTGGTGGCCACCGATGATCCGCGCATTATCGATGCGTGCAAAACCTTCGGTGCCGAAGCGGTACTGACCCGCGAAGACCATAATTCCGGCACCGACCGCCTGGCCGAAGTGGCCACACAACTTGGCCTGGCGCCTGATGCCATCGTGGTCAATGTGCAAGGTGACGAGCCGTTGATCCCGCCGCGCGTGATCGACCAGGTGGCCGCGAACCTGGCGGCCCATGGCGAAGCGCGCATGGCGACCCTGGCCGAGCCCATCGAAGACATTGAAACGCTGTTCAACCCGAACGTGGTCAAAGTGGTCAGCGACATCAACGGCCTGGCGCTGACATTCAGCCGCTCGACGTTGCCCTGGGCGCGGGATGCTTTTGCCAGGCATCCTGACCGGTTGCCAGAAGGCGTGCCGTACCGCCGTCACATCGGTATCTATGCCTACCGTGCCGGTTTCCTGCATGACTTCGTCAGTTGGGGCCCGTGCTGGCTGGAAAACACCGAATCCCTGGAACAACTGCGTGCCCTGTGGCACGGCGTGCGTATCCATGTCGGCGATGCTCTGGAAGCACCGCCTGCGGGTGTTGACACCCACGAAGACCTCGAGCGCGTCCGCCGCCTGCTGGGGGCCTGATGGAGGTTCTGTTTGTCTGCCTGGGCAACATCTGCCGCTCGCCCACCGCTGAAGGCGTATTGCGCCATAAATTGCGCGAAGCGGGTTTGGCTGGCCAGGTCGACGTAGCGTCCGCCGGCACGGGGGAATGGCATATCGGCAACCCACCGGACTCACGCAGCCAACAGGCAGCGCGGCAGCGCGGTTACGATCTGTCGGCCCAGCGTGCGCAGCAGGTCTCCCGCGCCGACTTTGCGCGTTACGACCTGATCCTGGCCATGGACCACAGCAACCTGCGTAACCTCAAAGCGATGCAGCCGGGGCAGGGCAAGGCCGAGCTCGACCTGTTCCTGCGCCGCTACGACTCTGAAGTGGACGAGGTGCCAGACCCTTACTACGAAGGCGAACAAGGCTTTGAGCGGGTCCTGGACCTGATTGAACGAGCCTGTGATTTATTGGTGATCGAATTGAAGGGGCGGTTATGACCTTGCAAGTGCTTGCGCAGGTATCGCTCAAGCCATTCAACAGCTTCGGCATCGACGTGCGTGCCCAGCTCTTCGCCGAGGCCCACAGCGACGCGGATGTTCGCGAGGCCCTGGCCTATGCCGCCGCCCAGGCAGTACCGCTGCTGGTGATCGGTGGTGGCAGCAACCTGCTGCTGACCCGGGATATTCCGGCCTTGGTATTGCGCATGGCGACCCAGGGTATTCGGGTGCTACAGGATGACGGCCAGCATGTGGTGGTCGAGGCCGAAGCGGGCGAAGCCTGGCACCCGTTCGTACTGTGGACCCTGGAACATGGCTTCTGCGGCCTCGAAAACCTCAGCCTGATCCCCGGCACCGTGGGCGCCGCACCGATGCAAAACATCGGCGCCTACGGTGTGGAGATCAAGGATGTGTTCGCCGGCTTGACGGCCCTGGATCGCCAGACCGGCGAGTTACGTGATTTCAGCCTGGAAGAATGCAACTTCGCCTACCGGGACAGCCTGTTCAAACACGAAACCGGACGGTGGCTGATCCTGCGGGTGCGGTTTGCCCTGAGCCGCGTCAGCCACCTCAAGCTCGACTACGGCCCCGTGCAACAGCGCCTGGCCGGGCAGGGGATTACCGACGCCACCCCGAGCGATGTCAGCCGGGCGATCTGCGGCATCCGTCGGGAAAAACTGCCGGACCCCGCAGAACTGGGCAATGCCGGCAGCTTCTTCAAAAACCCATTGGTGTCCCAGGCGCTGGCCGCCGAGCTGCAGGGCTTGTATCCGGACTTGGTGGCCTATCCCCAGGCCGACGGGCAGATGAAACTCGCTGCCGGCTGGTTGATCGACAAGGCCGGTTGGAAGGGCTTTCGTGATGGAGATGCCGGCGTGCATAAGATGCAGGCATTGGTGCTGGTCAACTACGGCGGCGCCACCGGGCATGACATTGCCAACCTGGCGCTACGTATCCAGCAGGATATTGCCCAGCGTTTCAAGGTCGATCTGGAGATGGAGCCCAACCAGTACTGAGCCCTGAACAAAGCGCCCTGAAACAAAAATGCCCCGTATCTTGCGATACGGGGCATTTTTTGTACTGCTGGCAATCAGTCGTCGCGGCTCATGATGCCGAAGATCTGCAACAGGCTGATGAACAGGTTGTAGATCGACACATACAGGCTGATGGTCGCCATGATGTAGTTGCGCTCACCGCCGTGGATGATGGCGCTGGTCTGGAACAGGATGCACACGGAGGAGAACAGCACAAAACCTGCGCTGATCGCCAACTGCAGACCGCTGATCTGGAAGAACATGCCAGCGACCACTGCCCCCAGCAACACGAAGAAGCCGGCGGTGATGAAGCCACCCAGGAAACTCATGTCCTTGCGGGTGATCAGCACATACGCCGACAAACCACCAAACACCAGGGCTGTCATGGCAAACGCCGAGCTGACCACTTCCGCGCCGCCGGCCATGCCGAGGTAACGGTTAAGGATCGGGCCGAGGATAAAGCCCATGAAACCGGTCAAGGCAAACGCCGACACCAGTCCCCAGGCCGAGTCACGCAGCTTGTTGGTCAGGAAGAACAGACCGTAGAAGCCGATCAACACGACAAAGACATTCGGGTAGCCGACGTGCATCTGCTGCGCCATGAACGCCATTACGCCGCTGAATGCGAGGGTAAGGGCGAGCAAGCCATAGGTGTTGCGCAAGACGCGGCTGACTTCAAGCTGCTCAGCCTGCGCGTTACCATTCACTGCGTAATTCTGTTCGCGCATGGCGACACTCCTTCGGTTTTGAAACGTTCAGTCGCAAAGATCATAACAGACGCTCTGTAACAAGCGATGGCGAGAGTTTGACAGTGTGTTTCATTCGGGTATTATGGCGCCCGCTGAGACAGGATGGGCTGCTATAATCCTGTGATGCAAAAGGGAAATTGGCAGAGTGGTTGAATGCACCGGTCTTGAAAACCGGCGAACGTTAATAGCGTTCCCAGGGTTCGAATCCCTGGTTTCCCGCCAAGATTTACACGAAAGCCCCGCTGATGCGGGGCTTTTGCGTTTCTGGGGTTTGGACACTTCCGATCTTAATTTGCTCGGCGTTCCAGAACTATTATGGAAGCGTTCCATAACTTTTCTATTTTGACGGCTTCGCGGTGGCGCCGAGTCTCCTATAAACGCGCTTTGTGATTTCCTGATTGCTATGCCCCAATAGCAGGCTCGCATCGCCGATATCCACAATTTCAGACGCCGCCTTGGGTCGGATATCTCGGAATTGAAACCCGCCGATCTTTGCAGCGAGCATCGGATCTCCTTGTTCGATAGCTTTCTCGCAAGCCATCTCTCAGCAGGTGAGATCGTAGAAAAATGGCGCTTCCGCTAGCGCCCGCTACGATCTTGTTGTGGCAATAAGCCATATAGGGGAGGAAGTGGGCATGAAACGGTTTATGATTTTTTCAGTGATAGCAGTGCTGGCAGGATGCTCAGGGAAAATTGTCACGTATGAGCAATCTGACTGCAAGAATGGTTGTGAGGGGGTTCCTTTTTTTCGGCTAGTTCAGGTAAAGGAGCATTACATTCAGGACAAAATCCTGAATAAAGAAGGTGAGATGCTACGTTACGCCGGCGGCGACGAAAACACTGGCTGCTTTGCGGTCCAAGTCACTGAAACGAAGCTAATCCCGGCGGCCCAGGAAAGCTATATCCGTTACGAGGCTGGATGGCTCGAAACCTCTAAATTCTCGGTAGACCTAAACGATAACGGTAGCTTGGCAAAGGTGGGCGCCGATTCGACACCCGGACTGAAGATGGCAGTGGACGCGGTGTCCACATTAGCAACCGCCTATGGGACGGTGAAGTCCACCGATAAGTCTAAATCAAAAATTCAACTACCTTACTGCAACGCTGGCAGAGTTCCCGTGACCGGAGCCTAGTTGAACCAGTTAGGCCCAGCTCATCGCTGGGCTTTTTGCATCTGTACTTGGTTGTAGCGTACTGTGTTTTCCCCTCTTTAGTATGCGGCGTGTTACCTATGTCTGATGAAGTTCGGCTTGTCGTCATCATCAATACCCAGCCAGGTCGAGGCTCGGACCAGCTCGCGGCTTTTGAAAAACTCGCTCCTTTGGTCAGGGCTGAGCAAGGGTGCATTCAATATGATATCCACCCTGTAGTCGGAAACAGCGATAGCTTTGTATTGATCGAGAAGTGGGCATCAAAAGAAGCGCTTGATGCCCATGATCTCGCTCCGCATATGCTTGAGGCAGCCAAGTACAACCCGACGTTCCGTGCGGGGCCGGCTACAGTGCTGTTTTTGGAATCGGCGGTGCTTTCATCGCACTGAAGAAGGGCTGAACTCACAACAGAAGAGCCCAGCCCCACGCAGGGCTCTTTGCATCTGGCTTTCCCAGTGCTATTTTTCCGAATTAACCCCCACACGGAGAGTGCAATGACCCGATACTTCAAAAGTCTAGACAATGGCAAGGTTGAAGAAGTCGATGCGTTTCAGGTTCTGGCAATATTGTTCCTAGGCCCACTCTATCTTTGCTTCGCCGGCCTTTGGCGCCATTTATTAATCTGGGGTATTGCTATAGGGTTGGGGCTGTTTGCAGGCCCGCCATGGGCAGCTATACCTATTGCTGGACTGCCAATCATCTACTGTTTTTTGATACGTAGAATTGTGGCAGATGAGTATTTGAAGAAGGGCTGGGTAGAGGTGGCTGATCCAAAGCTTGCACTCGATAAAGAAGTTCCAGACGCTTAGTCTCTTGCAGATTAGTTGCTTTGAGCCCAGCCTCGCGCTGGGCTTTTTGCTTTCTGCGGTCAGGTGCTACAGTCCCGCCAAACCAAAGAGGGAACGACATGCGAAGTGTTGTAGCGGGACTGGTGGTTATTCTGCTGGCTGGGTGTTCGTGATCGGTGCGCTTCTGATCGTGACCGGTGTACTGGTACTAACGTTAATCGAGAGCAAAAAAGCGAGAGCAGAGGTCGCAGCGACCCTCGGTTCGAGCGTGGTTCGTCAGAACGCCCTAAGCCAGGAGCACCGCGCCGAAATTGAGGAAATCAATAAACAGAATCTGCTCAAAATGGCTGCGGTATCCAAGGATCATCATTACGAGATGGAGAATCTATGGATCATTCTTTCCATCGCTGAGCAGGATCTCGACGCGGCTCTGAAGGTCGCCTCTAAGGCTACACAGTAAGACATACAAATGCAGAGCCAGATCGACCATACCAATGCGTTGATGGCTTCTCGTGCCTGACCACCCCTCTTTTTTATCTATACGGTTGTTGAAAACCGAGATTGCGAAGAAAGAGAGCGTACGTCTAAAACCTCCCCACCCACAGCCTCTGCTATCATTGTGGCGCGAATCGCTCCTGAATCAGGAAGGCTCAAGTTTCTTAAATTTTCAGCGAACTGATTGGAAATTTCTACTACGCCGGATTTATAAATTGTGGCAACAAGCTGGTTATTCTTTACAACAGTTTGAACTGCATTCTCGGGTGAGTTATCAGCAACAAGGCGACCTTCGCCTCGTCCTACCGCTTCCGCTTTACGAAGATCTTCAGCCACATTCTCTAAGGTATGAGCGAAATTAGCAGGCAGTTTCACTTGCGGCAGATTCAGGTCTGCAATGCTGCGCGACATGTTTGTCGTTAAACGTATGCCTTTGGAAATATCCATAAAATAAATCTCCTTCTGTTTAAACAAGGTCTACCGCTGGCAAGTTACGCCAAAGCCAAACTGTGTAATGAGGACTCGATATACGAAGCTTCAGTAGCCGACAAAACGTTGTAGCCGCTGTCACCGGTAATAGTAGCCATACTTATCTCCATAAGGAATATGAATGCCCGGTTGTAAGCGCTGTTCGAAATAAGAGCCTATACGCATACAAATCCTAGCATATGGCTGACATCATCGTGAAGCTCTTCCTCCGCACCTCACGTTGAAATTTGATGAGGAGAAAATTTGCAAGTTCTGCTGGCTGTACAAGATCTATTTTTTCAAACGGAGGATCTGTTAACACCCTTTAAAATCAATTAGGAAACTCTGAAGAAGACTTCCAGATTTGGCAAAAATACCCAACTGCCACCCGTCGAGTTTTCCGATGAAGCAGACGACCTTCGCGGATGCGCGAGTACGCCGGCAAACGTAAGCAGACCCGCCGCGAGCGCTTCCTGATTGAGATGGATCGGGTTATGCCCTGGAAGGGTTTGATTGCCTTGATCGAGCCGCATTATCCAAGGGTGACGGTGGTCGTCCGGCCTATCCGTTGCTGGCCATGTTGCGGGGTCATCTGATGCAGAGCTGACTCGGCTACAGCAATGCAATGATGGAAGGGCACTGTACGAGACTACTATTCTGCGCCAGTTTTCGCAGGCGAAGGTGTTCACCTACTAATTAAGAGGACATCAGGCCTTGGCTTTGCAGGGCTGGGTAGATGACTTGGCCGGACGCATACCATCAATCGTCATGCTTGCGGCTCCAGGGGAGGGAGAAGCCAGAAGCGCAGCACAAGCAAGGGCGCGCGATCAGCCTTCGAGTCCCGCAATCCTCGCGTGACCCGAAGGGTGTTAAGCGCGCTTAGATGCGAATGATCTGGGTGATGTGCGGCTTACCTTTGAGGGGGGCGTAGATTTCTACGATTGCTGCCCAGATTGCTGGCGAACCAGGCTGCTGTGCTTTTGCGTGATAGCGATAGTTTGTGCCGGCGACGACCTGGGTTGCAACCGTCTCAGGGGTGTATTGCACCCCCACAAAGCCTTCCAAGGCTTCTTTGAATACAGCATGGTCCTTTGGAGTCAGTTCGTGGTAAGCAGTCCATCCGCCAACACCAACGTAGTTTTCTTGAGCTGACATACTATAAATCTCCATATTTAAGTTCCTACTCGTTTGGCTTTTCGGAGTTCGCCCCGTCTATTGAATGGTTTCCGGAATCCATTTCCTGAGGGTGCTCCTGGGCAACGACTGTTGGTCGCAAAACAGATTCCTGGGAAGGCACCAATGCTTAACGCTTTGGTCGGGCAGGGTCAGCCATAGGCGCGCGTGCATGCCTGAGCATTTGGCTATGGAGGATGGGGTGGCGGTCACCCGCTTCAGATCCTCTTCCCTGATAGAAACAATTCACCAATGAGTGATGATTGCCAGACGTCCACGTCTTGTCCAAGGTGGCTCTGCGCATGAGGCATGCCGCTTGATGGCTTTAAGCTATCAAATACAAGGGGAATGTATGTACGTGTTTGGCAGTGCTGGGTGTAAGGCATCGACGATTGGTGAAATCGAAAGCAGCACCTGATTCCGCAGTTTTTTAACCTGGAGGGGGCCTAATCGGCGGTTATCGTTGGGCGCCACGCTCCGTTAACGGATGCAGCGAGTGGGATGGGTATTACGGAACTAAAACCTTCAATACCGTCTACATTTCAGGGAGCATTCCCTTCCGGAGAAGACCGTCATGTTTAGATCACGCACGCTTGTAGCTGCTATCTGCCTTACTTTGGCCGTTGGCTCGGTGGCTGCACTCGCAGACCCTGGCAATGGGAAAGGTCAAGGCAATGGAAAAGGCAACTCACAAGGTGGTCAAGGTCATGGCAACCAGGGTAATAAGGGGAAAGGTTCCAGCGGAGACGACTGGTCTCGCGGGCCAAGCATTGACCGGAGCAGCGTATTGGGAGTGCTCGGCGGCTACCGTGACTACTGGAGCCCAGGCCCTTCACTGCCACCCGGAATACAAAAGAACCTCGCCAGAGGGAAGCCTCTTCCTCCAGGCATCGCCAAGAAGCTTGATGGTCGATTGCTGGGCAGACTTCCACATTACGACGGCTACGAATGGCAGCAGGCAGGCACGGACTTGATACTGGTCGCAATTGCTTCCGGCATAATCTACGAAGTCCTCAACGGCGCCTTCGATTAAGGCGATAACGCTTCGACGATCTATGCCAAACGCCCGCCGCCACGCGGGCGTTATTGTATCCGCGCTAAACGCGACCATGAGCAATCGCAAGGTCGGCTGCCTCAGGGGCTGATCGTAGGCTTGCTTCACGGCTACGCCAATGCACAAACACACCAAATCCATGACAGCCAAACAATCCGGCGGGTGCAATCGAACGTGCCTATCGGGAAAGATCAAGGCACATCACAACCATTCCGATTTCGGCCATGTCGGTACTGAAAAGGGATTTCGCCCAGCGCCCTGAACAATTTAGGGCCAAAGGAAAAATGCCCAGAAGAGTTGGGTGTCAGCCTGCGCCAAAAAAGCAAAGCCCCGGAGGTTCGCGGCTCCAGGGCTTCTATTTTCGCCTCCATCCCTAAACGGCTGGCGAACGTGGTCGCAGATTATCAGCGGTCCCCGGATGTTTCACTACGACTATTGGCGATAGTGTTCGATCGGCAGCACGCGGGGGAGGGCGGAATGATTTCTGCAACCTTATGCGCCCCATGATCGGCGCGGGCTCCAACGCATTCAAAAGTGCCTTGGTGCGGTAATTATTAGAGTCTAACGTATTGTTTTAAAAAGTTACTTTGGATTCCTGGAAGCCGGTGAACGTTACTGGCGATTCCAGGGTTCGAATCCTGACGTACACCTTTTATGAAGGCGTTGACCCGAGTAAGAGGTTCGCCAACGTGACGAGTCCACTCGCCGCGTTACCCGATAATGTTCGAGGGGCGGAGCACCCGATGTTGCGCTGCTGATCCGGTTTGCTTTTCCAAAGCTGGGAGCCAATCTAAGCGATTAACTGCTGAACAAACCTCGCCTGGGTTGCTACACGTGCAGCCTCTGGCGAACTCGAGGATCAGCACGAAAGGCTTCGCTCAGTCGCTATGCTCGCTCCTCATTCGTATTAGCCATTTCACGACTTCGAACCACATTACGCTCAGCGCGACGATGCCAAATGCGAAAAGTAGCAGTACTGGCGCGGGTGTCACGAATGAGAACAGCTGGGTAACCGGCGGAAAAAACAGCGCTATCGCCAACATGGCCAACGTTGCGAAAGCGATCCAACTGAGCTGGGTGCCAAACGCGCCAGGCCCCACCCAGCGCGTGCGGCCCCATGACTTATTGGTATGGATCAGGGCGAGGTTGGCCAGCGCCAGGACGACGAAGGTCAGTGTTCTCGCAAGCTCATCTTGCTCAGACGCTACCGGCGCAAAGAACCTCATACCCGCATACGTCGCGAGAAGCAGTATCAGTAAGCCAATGCCCTGGCAGAGGCCGCGTATCATCACTGCGCTGTCGAACAACTGTTGCTCCTTTCGACGTGGAGGAGCCTTCATCGCATCCGGCTCAAGCGGTTCGGCCTCGAACACGACCGAGCAGGCGGGGTCGATGATCAGTTGCAAGAACAAAATGTGCGCCGGCATCAGCACCATCGGCCAGCCGAAAAGCACTGGAAGCATCGATAGGCCGACGATCGGCACGTGTACGGCCACCACAAACACAATCGCCTTGCGCAAGTTGGCGAAAATGCGGCGGCCATAGCGCACGGCGGTCACCAACGACTCGAAATCATCATTGAGCAAAACCAGCGCGGCCGCCTCGCGTGCGACCTCGGTGCCACGCGCACCCATCGCAACGCCAATATCGGCTGCCTTCAGTGCAGGCGCGTCGTTGACACCGTCGCCGGTCATGGCGACGACATCACCCTGTGCACGGAACGCGCGTACCAGGCGCAGTTTCTGCTCTGGCTGAACACGGCAGAAGATCTGCGTCGTGATCAGTCGTGCGGCCAGCTCAGAATCGTTCAGTGTGGACAGTTCGGTTCCAGTGATCACCGGCGCATCGGTGCCCAGCCCGGCCTGCCTGGCGACCGACATCGCTGTGGCCGGGTGGTCGCCCGTCATCATCACCACACGGATGCCTGCGGCTCGGCACTCGGCAATAGCCTGCGGCACATCTGGACGAATCGGATCTTCGAGCCCGACCAATCCTAGAAACCTGAAGTCGAAGTCGTGCTGTAAACCGGGCAATACCTCGGCGGCGAAGGTCGCCTGTGCGACGCCGAGAACGCGAAGCCCGTCTGCCGCCATCGCCAGCACCTGAGCCGCAATGCGCGCGCTGCGAACGGGATCCATATGGCACAAATCGACGATTGCCTCGGGCGCTCCCTTTGCGGCAATGAGTCGCTCTCGTTGATTCGGTGATTGCCAGACCCGCGACATTGCCAGCATCTGGGGTGACAAGGGATAGTCGTCGATCAGCGTCCAGTCGGCGTGAAGGTGCTCGGTGAGCGCCAGCAGGCTCTGCCCGGTCTCGCCGATGGCCGACTCCATCGGGTCGAAAGCATGGCGGTGGCTGGCGAGAACCGCGTACTCAAGCACACCATGGAGTGCCTCCTGCAAAGGCATGCCGCCGTCAGTACCGTCCCTGGCGACTTCATACTCAGCCTCCTCGGACCAAAGGCGCCTGACCGTCATTCTGTTAGCCGTCAGCGTACCGGTCTTGTCGACGCATAAGACGGTGGTCGCACCGAGCAATTCGACGGCAGGGATGCTACGCGCTAACACCTTCTCACGGGCGAGTCGCCAGGCGCCGAGGCCTAGAAAGAGCGTCAGTACAACCGGCAATTCCTCCGGTAGGATTGCCATCGCCAGCGTCAGGCCCGCCAGCATCCCATGCAGCCAGTCACCGCGCAGCAGCCCGAAAGCGATAGCGAGCGCCGCCGCCAGCGCCAGGCCTATGACAGCGACCCGCTTGACCACACGACGCGTTTGCTGTTGTGTCGGGGTGGGTTCCACCTCGATGTCTGCCAGTGACTGGCCAATCCGGCCCAGCGCGCTGCGCTCGCCGGTGGCGGTGACACGTCCCTGGGCGGTGCCGCACGTGACCAATGTGCCTGAAAATGCCTGCGCTAGGGCCGCATCCGTTGGCGGCGGCGCTGGATCACCAAGTGTATGAGACTGCGGCGCGACCAGCTTGCTGACTGGCATGGATTCTCCGGTCAGCAAGGACTCATCAATTGATAGGTTGGCGCATGTTGTCAGTTGCAGGTCAGCGGGTACGCGATCGCCTTCAGCCAGCATTACAACATCGCCAACGACCAGGTCCCGCGCGGGAACGCTGCACTCTTTACCTTCCCTTAGCACTTTAGCCCTTGGGCTGGAGAGGTCCCGCAATGCATTCAGGGAGCGTTCACTGCGCCGCTGTTGGACAAAGCTGATGCTCATCACGACGAAGACAAAGCCCAGCAACATCAGGGCTTCCTGGACATCGCCCAGCACCATGTACAAAGCGCCGCACGCGACCAGCAGGAGAAACATCGGCTCGAAGGCCACGTCACACATCAGGCGCAAGGCGCTGCGTCGGCGGGAGGCGGGGAGTTCGTTCGGCCCGTCCTGCGCCAGACGTTGCTGCACCTGCGCCTCGCACAAACCCTCAAGCGGCGTCTGCGAACCTGAATGAGGTAGCTCAGCGTTCACAGCGCGGCCGTTATGAGTGGGTGATCGTGACTCGAATCAAGGGGGGGCAATGGGGCAATGTGTGTCATCAGGTTCTGTACCCCCATGGCGCTGCGATACCTGCAGGCTGGCTCTATAGCAATGTGATGTCCTGTCTCGAGGCTTGTAGTCGTATCGACCTCGAGGCATGCGTCTAAGACCATCATGTAATCCGTCCTACAGGTACGCTAGCACAACGTTGCTTTAAATATTGCGGCATTCGCCGCTCTCGATAAGGGAGCCCCAAGAACGCCGGAATCAGTTCTGCCCTTTGCGGATCTCCAGGCTCAGAGCGTGCCGTGTTCATCGTGCAGTTGGGACTTTAGATGTATGCGAAACATCGATGTCCAGCTCATTTCACGCATCCGGCTTTCTTGTATAAACCTGAATTGTTACAGAAATGGAAAATTACTTTCACGGGAAACGAGGTCATTCCATCGGCGGGAAAGTGTTATAAGTTTTTCACCTTAGGCTCTGCCCTGTACTAAAAATAAACCGTTATAAAACGGTACCTTGCGCTGCGCAGTCAATGCGTTGCGACTTAGAAACCTTCTCATCTGCCATCGACTTATGACTCTTCGCTTTTGACCGCCTGACTTCAGGGGAGACCCTGCTGACTGTGCGTTGAGAGACGAGGCAGCTCTATTAAAAACAGGGGAACAAACAATGTCTTTTAAGTGGAATTTGGTGGCGCTGACGGTCTCGCTGGGTGCTAGTCAACTAGCGTCAGCCGCGGGTGTGGAGGACCAAGCGACTGCCAAGGGGTTTGTTGAAGGCAGTAGTTTGAACCTGCTGCTTCGTAACTTTTATTTTGATCGTGACGGTAAGAATTCGGCGGGCGACAAACAGGACTGGTTGCAGGTGATACAAGGCAACTTCTCCTCCGGTTTCACCCAAGGCACCATCGGTTTTGGTGTAGATGCTTACGGATACTGGGGCGTGAAGCTGGACGGTGGCAAAGGCAATGCAGGCTCTGGCAACTTGCCGGTCGACAGCAACGGCCGGCCGGAGAATGACTTCAGCAGTGCAGGCGCGTCGATCAAGGCACGGTTCTCCAAGACTGAACTGCATTATGGCAACTTGCAGCCCAACAACCCGGTCCTGGCCACGGCGGGTACTCGCGCCACGCCTCAAACAGCGACTGGCTTCAACCTGTTGAGCAGCGAAATTGAAGGGTTGAACTTCGACGCCGGGCACTTCACCAGCAGTAACGGTCCGACCACGACCAACAATAGCCACGAATTGTATGCCGGTTATGCCAACATACCGGCCAAGAGCATTGACTACCTCGGTGGCAAGTACACGCTGACCGATAACTTGTCCATGAGCGTGTTTGCCTCGGACCTCAAGGACGTCTGGCATCAATACTACGGTAATGCCAACTACACGATTCCGTTCACTGCCGATCAATCATTGAACCTGGACTTCAACATCTACCGCACCACCGATTCCGGCCAGTCCAAAGCCGGCTCCATCAACAACACCACTTGGTCGTTGGCGGCGGCGTATTCGTTCCTGAGTGCTCATACCGTCACACTGGCGTTCCAGAAGGTTCACGGCGACACGCCGTTCGACTATGTGGCCGTGGGTAATAACAAGTCGGGTGATCTGGCCGACTCCATCTTCCTGGCCAACTCGGTTCAATATTCTGACTTTAACGGCCCAGGCGAAAAGTCCTGGCAGGCCCGTTATGACTTGAACATGGCGACTTATGGCGTGCCAGGGCTGAGTTTTATGACGCGCTACCTCAACGGTGACAATATCGACGGCACGCACATGCAGGTCGGCAGCGCCTACCGTGCCTATGGTTATGGTGCTGACGGCAAGCACCATGAAACCAACTTTGAAGCCAAATACGTGGTGCAGAGCGGCCCGGTCAAAGACTTGTCGATGCGCGTGCGTCAAGCCTGGCACCGCGGTAACGCTGATCAGGCGGAAGGGGATTACAACGAAACCCGTCTGATCGTGGATTACCCAATCTCGATTTTCTAAGCGGACGATCACCGGTCAAGCCCGGAAGACGCAACGCATTGACGGCCAGTTTCAGCTCTGCTGAAGCTGGCGTTTTTGTTTGTATAACGCGTTCTTTGTCGGCGGGAGGCTATGTCCGACGCTTGCCCTACAAGGTTGAGGTTCCCGTTTTGGCAGCCTGAACCTGCGGATCGTTACGCGCTTGTGCTGATTCGGGTGCCGACCGGCCCTGAGGTCGCTTTGTTGCGAAACCCACTGACATGCGCTGGGCATTTCTCATGACCTTCCGGATGTTCTGTTGCCCAATCCTGCACTTTTTCGGATTTTTCGGATCTATCTCTATCCCAGCCATACTCATACTGCGTGTGGACATAAGAACTAGACCTGGTGCCGATGGATCATACGTTCCCGCCTCTTACCTGCCGATGGATGAACCGCCCGCGCTGGCTCGTCCTCGTGTTTCTGCTCTGCACCACCGCCTGCAGCCAGCAACAGGGGCGCGATATCGCCAGGCAATTCAGCAATGGCAAGCCTGATGAGTTTCTCCAGACCAGCGTCGACCGCATGGCCACCCTCGGCATGCGCGATAACCTGCAAAGCCTGTATTTGCTGATGAACAAGCTGTACCTGCGCAACCCCAACCAGTGGCGGCAGTCGGGTTACCTGGACGCGGTGAGCGCGGCGCGGGAAATCCGTTCGGCCATCGAAAACCGTCAACCGCTGCCCGCCCTGGGGGATCGTCGCGATCTGGCGGCCCTGAGTTACTCCTTGAGCCCCGAGTTTCGCGGCGATCGGGTCGGGGCGTTTATCTATGCGATTGGCAGCATGCTGGTGACTGCACATGGCGGGCGCACCCGGTTCTATATCTCTGACACGATCAACCCGCAATTCGTCAGCAACGCGGCGCGCAATATCGAAAAGGCCACCTGGCTGCTCAGTCAGCGTCAGGATGCCAATGGCGTGCTGCTGCTGTTTTCCAACGAGATCTCGGAGGAGGGCAGCAACCTCAGTTTCGCCGTCGAGTTCGGCAAGATCGTCGCGCGGCTCGACCTGCTGACCCAGATGCTCGATGAGCGCTATCGACGCATTGGCGTCAATTACGCGCAAAGCCTGTTGCTGATGAATTTTCTGCCGGTGCAGTGAGCGTTAGGGCCGTTGAGTGCGGTGTTTCCGTTTCCTCTGTAGGAAGTGCCCTATCTTGCACTGCACTGCTTGAAACGCCCATCTGTCGGCAATAGCCTCGGACTTTTCTTAAATATGAGGCCCTACCTTGGGTAAGCGAAAAACGGTTTGGCCCACGGATCGCGAAATCCGCCTGCGATTTATCCTGTTTGCGGTGATTGACGCCGCGAGTGCGCAAGGCGTCTCTGCCGAGCTGTTGTTACCGGCACACAAACTGCTGCAGGAGTCGCCGACTGAGGCGCAATTTCGCGACGCCCTCAACAGCATTCTGACGACCGACGAAATGTACGGGTTCCGCTTTCCGGCGGGGTCGGAGGCGGATGACTTCATGCGCGCGCTGGCGTCCGCCGCGGGCTAGGAGACAGGTAGTTTTTTCAGGGGCCGGGAAGGCTCTGCGCCGTGAATAAGGCGTGACCTGGCGAGCGTCCCGGTCTTCCCATCACAGTTCGCGTGCCAGGCCTGGCCTTCACGCCCCCGCATTCCAAGGACCCGCCCCATGTTGCTGCGCCAACCCCCGCTGCTTTTTGCTGCCCTGACCCTCAGTTCCCTTGTGCAGGCCGAAGACCTGCAACTGGCGCCGGTCGAAGTCACCACCAGCGAAGCCAGCGCGGCTGAAGTGGCGCAGGCGCAGCTCAAGCGCGTGCCCGGCGGCACCAATTACATCGACATGGGCAGCGTGCAACAGGGGCGGGTGAGCACCAACGAGGACGTGTTCAAGTATCAGGCCGGGGTGTACGCCAAGGCGGCGAATAATGAAGGCGTCAAACTCTCGATCCGTGGCTCGGGCCTCAACCGCAGCCCCGGCGCCCATGCTTCCGGGTTGTACGAGACGCTCGACGGCTTGCCGCTGACGGGCCCCGGCGGTACGCCCTATGAACTCAAGGACCCCTTGTGGCAAAGCCGCGTCGAGGTGCTGCGCGGTGCCAACGGTTTTGACCGGGGCGCGCTGGCCCTGGGTGGGGCGGTCAATTACGTGACCCACACCGGCTACGACGCGCCCAAGCTGCAAGTGCGCTACGAAGCGGGCAGCCGTGGCTACGCCCAGCGCGAGATCAGTTCGGGCCAGGTGCTGGGGGATGCCGACTATTACATCAGCCTCACCGATTCCGAATCCGACGGCTATCAGCAGCAGAGCGCCGGCACGGGCAAGGGCGTCGCGGCCAACTTCGGCTACCGTTTCAACCCGAACCTGGAGACGCGCTTTTACTTTCGCTACCGCGAAACCACCAACGACACGCCAGGCAAGCTCACGCGCTACCAGATCAGCCATGATCCGCGTGCCGCCAACAGCCTCAACGCCGCCCGCGATTCAAAACGCCTGCAACCGGGCTCCACCTGGATCGCCAACAAGACCACGTTGCAGCTCGACGACAACGCACGGCTCGAAGTCGGCCTGGCCTATCACGACTACCCGATGGACCTGCGCGAGGGCACCAATCGCCTGAAAGTCGCCTACACCGATATCAGCGGCACGCTGAACTACATTCGCCAGGACACCCTGTTCGGTCACGACAGTAAAACCACGATCGGCCTGCGCACCACCCAGGCGATGCCCAACAATGGCGCGTCGGAATACGTGCGAATTCCTGTCGGTAATACCGCAGGCTATGCCCCCGGCACCAAGACCCGCGACTACAGCTACCTGGGTTCCGACACCGTGCTGCATATCGGCAACGACCTGGAACTGGTCCCGGACCTGTGGCTGACCACCGGCCTGGCCGCGATCTACACCCGCCGCGAAACCCAGGTGACCTATCCCGACGGCCAGGCGCCGCTCAGTCAACATGACTGGGACTATGCGCCGCGCATCGGCCTGCGCTATGACTTCACCCCGCAATTGCAGGTGTACGGCAACCTGAGCCGCTCGGTCGAGCCGCCGCATGCCTGGTCGATGATCTGGGGTTCCAACAAATACTTCGGGCCGGGCAGCGGCCCGGCCACCGGCCTGCAACGCGAAGGCGTGAGTTTGAAAAACCAGACCGCCACCACCCTGGAAGTCGGCGGCCGTGGTGACGCGTGGTTCGGCCAATGGGACCTGGCACTGTACCGCTCGGAAGTGCGCCACGAGTTGCTCACCGTTGAAACCCAGGCCCAGACCCCCACCACCAACGCGATCCTCGCCGAGGCCAACGCCAGCCCCACGGTTCACCAAGGTGTCGAACTGAGCCTGCTCAGCCCGCTGTGGGACGGCGGCGGCAGCGGTAAGCTCGCCCTGCGCCAGGCCTACACCTTCAGCGACTTCCACTACCGCAACGACGACCGCTTCGGCGACAACACCTTGCCGGGCATTCCCAAGCACTACTACCAGGCACAGTTGCGCTACAGCCATCCGACCGGTTTCTACACCAGCCTCAACACCGAGCATTCCTCGCGGGTGGCGGTGGATTACGCCAATTCCTACTACGCGGCGGCCTATACCTTACTCGGCGCCACGTTCGGCTACGACGCCCCGCAGCAGGACTGGCAAGCCTGGGTCGACCTGCGCAACCTGACCAACCGCCGCTATGCCAACACCGTCACCCCGGGTTATGACGACAATGGCCTGGACGCCGCCCGCTCCACGCCCGGGGACGGTCGGGGCATCTACACCGGCGTGTCGTGGAGCTGGCGCTGAGACACCGACAACAGGCGTTCGACTTGCGCGTGCTCCCACGTACTCATCAATGCCACTGGGTTGGTGCCATAGCGTTGCCAGCTGTCCAATGAGCCATGCCGCCCGTCGGGTGAGCGGCAGTGCTGGCACCCCACCAGCACCGCACCTTGGGTCAGCAGCACCATCCGCCAGCCGTCGGTTTCCACGCTCACCGTGTCATCCGCTGCCGCGCAGGCGCTGATGACCCGCGTTTCCAGGGCCATATCCTTGAGCACTTGATAAGCCTCCCGTGCAGAAACGGTGGCGGCGGTTGCGGTCATCGGCGGTGTCCTCGTGATGGAGCGGCGCAGTGTCGCGTGCGGGCGAGGCGGTTTCAAGCCTGAGGGCAGCGTCGCTTGCTGCCCGGGTTTCAGTCATTGCCTTGGCGCAGGCGCTTGTACAGGGTGTTGCGGCTCACGCCGAGTTCCCGCGCCAGGTGGGAAATATTCCCGCCTGCCGCTTTCAAGCGCCGCGTCAGGTCAATGCTGTCCTCCAGAGGCGCGCTGTCGGGCAGCGGCGCCGTCACGTTCAGATCGACGAAGAAGTCGTCCGGCAGATGCTCCGGGCGGATCGGCTGCTCCTCGGCCATGGCCAACGCCACCTGCAACACACTGCTGACCTGGCGCAAATTGCCCGGCCACGGGTGCTGCTCGAACAACGCCAGCACCTCGGCGCTCAGCCCGGCCCATTGCTTCGGTTCGCGGTGTTGCTGCCACAGTTGTTGGAACAACGCCTGCTTGTCAGTGCGCTCGCGCAGTGGTGGCAACTCCAGGGTCAGCCCGCCAATGCGGTAGTACAAATCCTCACGGAAGCGCCCGGCTTGCACCTGCTCGCGTAGCACATGGTTGGTGGCGGAGATGATGCGCAAATCCACCGGGAACAACTCGCTGCTGCCCACCGGTTGCACGCAGCGTTCCTGTAAGACCCGCAGCAAGCGGGCCTGGGTCGGCAGTGGCATATCACCGATCTCGTCGAGAAACAGCGTGCCCTTGTCGGCCTTGCGGATCAGGCCGACGCTGCCTTTTTGATTGGCGCCGGTGAAGGCGCCTTTTTCGTAGCCGAACAGTTCCGATTCCACCAGCTCAGCGGGAATCGCCGCACAGTTCACCGCGATAAATGCCTGTTGGCTGCGCGAACTGGCCTGGTGCAGGGCTTTGACGAATACCTCTTTGCCCACGCCGGTTTCACCGTGGATCAGCAGCGGAATGTCCTTTTCCAGCAGGCGTTCGGCCTGGCGCACGGCTTTTTCCACGCGCACATCGCCAAAATGCAGGGTCTTGAGGCTGATCGGTGCGGCTTGCGGCGGCGCCGGTTCGCTGAAAACCCGCGCGTGTACCGGCATCTGCTTGGGCCGCTTCAATAAACACTGGAAACGATTGCGGCCGGCCGCCTGCAAGGAGAACGGCAAACCCTCCGGCTGATTCAGTAACTCCAGCATCGACACCTTGAACAAGCGGTCGATCATCACCCGCGACAGGCTGATGCCCAGCAGGTTGTCGGCGCGGCGGTTGGCCGATAACACCTGGCCGCTTTCATCAAAGATCAGCAAGCCCGCCCATTGGCTGTCGAGGTTGTTCAGCCCGGTGTTGAAGGTCAGCTGGAAATGCTCGCCGCGAAACAGGTTGAGGATCAGCCGGTTTTCCACGGTCTGGCTCATCATCTTGACCATGCCCAGGGTGTGGGAGGGCGGCAGGTAGCTGTCGCTGGACACGTCCAGCACTGCGATGATTTCGCGCTGGGCGTCGAAGATCGGCGCCGCCGAACCGGTCATGAAGCGGTTGGCCTTGAGGAAGTGTTCATCGTGTTCGATATGCACCGCCTGGGCACAGGCCAGCGCGGTGCCGATGGCATTGGTGCCGCTGGAACGCTCCATCCAACTGGCGCCGGGGCTGAAACCACGGGCCAACTTGGGGTCGATAAAGCGCTGGGTGCCCCACGACGTCAAAACCTGGCCCTGGTTGTCGGCCAGCATGATCAGGCAGTTGGAGTTGCTCAGGATGTTCTCGTAGTAAGGCAACACTTCCTGGTGGGTGGTCTGCACCAGGGAATGCTGGCTCTCCAGCAATTGGCTGATGCCCTCGGCGGGCAGTTGGTCAAAGCTGGGTGGGCTCTGGTGGTCCAGGCCGAATGCGCGGCAGCGGCGCCAGGACTCCTGGATGAGGGTGTCGTGAGTCAGCGGTTCGGCCATGGAGACCTTCTTTTTATTGTTTTTGGGTCTTGCGCAATCTAACGGATGTCACCCGGTCAATGTGGGAGGGGGCAAGTCGAATCGTCGCACCGCCCCTCCCACATGTGTTCTGCGTTGTTCAGTCAATCGGGTTCAAACAGTGTTGTTCAGAACTGTTCATTGTCAACCCGCGGAGTGTTCAGTTGTTCAGTCCGAATTGTTCATTTTTGTTCGCTCCCGAACCTCGCTTTCAGGGCATTTCCTTGTGGATCAAGCACCTGCTGCGGTTGGCACGAAACTCGCTGTGACCACTGGCCAGATTCATTCCAATAATAAAAAAGGGCGTGTCATGTCATTGACCCTGGAACATGTCTCCCGCGTCATCGAAGGCCAGACCTGGATCGACGACGCCAACCTGCGTTTCGAGGCCGGCTCCTTCAATGTGCTGCTCGGTCGCACCCTGTCCGGCAAGACCAGCCTGATGCGCCTGATGGCCGGCCTGGACAAGCCCGACAGCGGTCGCATCCTGATGAACGGCGTGGATGTCACCGCTAAACCGGTGCGCCTGCGCAACGTGTCGATGGTGTATCAACAGTTCATCAACTACCCGACCATGACCGTGTTCGAGAACATCGCCTCGCCGTTGCGCCAGGCCGGTGTGTCCAACGAGCTGATCCAGAGCAAGGTGCTGGAAACCGCGAAGATGCTGCGCATCGAGAAGTTCCTCAAGCGCCACCCGCTGGAGCTGTCCGGCGGCCAGCAGCAACGCACGGCGATGGCCCGCGCGTTGGTGAAGGATGCCGAACTGATCCTGTTCGATGAGCCGTTGGTGAATCTGGACTACAAACTGCGCGAAGAGCTGCGTCAGGAAATGCGCGAGCTGTTCAAGGCCCGCCACACCATTGCGATTTACGCCACCACCGAGCCCAACGAAGCGCTGGCACTCGGCGGCACCACCACCATCCTCCACGAAGGCCGGGTGATCCAGAGCGGCAAGGCGGCCGAGGTCTATCACCAGCCGCAGACCGTATTGGCCGCCGAGTTGTTTTCCGAACCGCCGATCAACCTGATGCCGGGCAGCATCCGCGGCAATGAAGTGAGCTTCGCCAATTTCGTACACTTCCCACTCAATGTTGACCTGCGTCCCATCGGCGAGGGCGAGTTCCGCTTTGGCGTGCGCCCCAGCCATATCAGCCTGGTGCCCAGCAACGACGACGACCTCGAACTGGCGGTGACCGTGGAAGTCGCCGAGATCAGCGGCTCGGAAACCTTCCTGCATGTGCGCAGCGAGCATTTCCTGCTGGTGCTGCACTTGCCGGGGGTGCATGAGTACGACGTCGACGCGCCGATCCGTGTGTATATCCCCACCCATAAACTGTTTGTGTTCGATGGCCAGGGCCGCTTGGTCCAGGCCCCCGGACGCCGTGTCGCGAGGGTTGCCTGATGGCTGAGATCCATTTGCAGAACCTGGCGCACAGCTACAGCCCTACGCCGACAGGTCCCGAGGACTACGCCATTCGGGAAATGAACCACGTATGGGAGCAGGGCGGCGCCTACGCCTTGCTCGGGCCTTCGGGCTGCGGCAAATCAACCCTGCTCAATATCATCTCCGGCCTGCTCAGCCCGTCCGAAGGGCACGTGCTGTTCGACCATAAAGTGGTCAACGAGCTGACCCCGGAAAAACGCAACATCGCCCAGGTGTTCCAGTTCCCGGTGGTGTACGACACCATGACGGTGTTCGACAACCTGGCTTTCCCGTTGCGTAACCAGGGCATGGCCGAGGCGAAAATTCACAGCAAGGTGCAGGAAATTGCCGAAGTCCTCGACCTGCAAAGCCTGCTGAGCAAAAAGGCACGCAACCTCACCGCCGACGAAAAACAGAAAGTCTCCATGGGCCGGGGCCTGGTGCGCGACGACGTCTCGGCGATCCTGTTCGATGAACCGCTGACGGTGATCGACCCGCACCTCAAATGGAAACTGCGACGCAAGCTCAAGCAGATCCACGAGCAGTTCAATATCACCATGGTCTATGTGACCCACGACCAGTTGGAAGCCTCGACCTTCGCCGACAAGATCGCGGTGATGTACGGCGGGCAAATTGTGCAATTCGGCACGCCGCGGGAGTTGTTCGAGCGGCCGAGCCATACGTTTGTCGGCTATTTCATCGGCAGCCCTGGGATGAATCTGATCGAAGTGCAGGCTGAGGCCGGCGGAGTGCGCTTTGCCGACACCCATCTGCGGTTGTCCGAGGCCGTGCAGCAACGCCTCGCCGACACGCCCTACACGACCTTGCAGGTGGGCATCCGCCCGGAATTCATTCATGTGTGGGATGAGCATAACCCCGACGCACTGCAAGCCGACGTCACCCATATTGAAGACCTCGGCACCTACAAGATCCTGACCCTGAGCCTGGACGGCGCCACCCTGAAAGTGCGCCTGGCCGAAGACAAACCGGTGCCCGAAGGCACCGCCTCTATCAGCTTCCCCGCGCAGTGGCTGATGCTCTACGCCGACGATTACCTGCTGGAGGTGCGGCCATGAACAAGGTGCAGAACAACAAGGCCTGGTGGTTAGTGTTGCCGGTGTTCCTGCTGGTGGCATTCAGTGCGGTGATCCCGATGATGACGGTGGTCAACTACTCGGTGCAGGACATTTTCGACCAGTCCAGCCGCTATTTCGTCGGCGCCGACTGGTACAAACAGGTGCTGCTCGACCCGCGTCTGCACGACTCGCTGCTGCGCCAGTTCATCTACTCGGCGTGCGTGCTGCTGATCGAAATCCCGCTGGGCATCGCCATCGCCCTGACCATGCCCACCAAGGGCCGCTGGTCGTCGCTGGTGCTGATCATCCTCGCCATTCCGTTGCTGATTCCGTGGAACGTGGTGGGCACCATCTGGCAGATTTTCGGCCGCGCCGATATCGGGTTGCTCGGTTCCACCCTCAATGCGATGGGCATCAGCTACAACTATGCGGCCAACACCATGGACGCCTGGGTCACGGTGCTGGTGATGGATGTCTGGCACTGGACCTCCCTGGTGGCGCTGCTGTGCTACTCGGGGCTGCGCGCTATTCCAGATGTGTACTACCAGGCGGCGCGTATCGATCGGGCGTCGGCCTGGGCGGTTTTCCGACATATCCAGCTGCCGAAGATGAAAAGTGTGCTGCTGATCGCGGTGATGCTGCGCTTCATGGACAGTTTCATGATCTACACCGAGCCCTTCGTACTGACCGGTGGCGGGCCGGGTAACGCCACCACGTTCCTCAGCCAGACGCTGACCCAGATGGCTGTCGGCCAATTCGACCTGGGCCCGGCCGCGGCGTTTTCCCTGGTGTACTTCCTGATCATCCTGTTGGTGTCCTGGCTGTTCTACACCGCCATGACCCATTCCGACGCCAACCGCTGAGGCCACCAACATGAGCAAGCGCAAAGTCATACCGCTGCTGATCTACATCCTGTTCCTGCTGGTGCCGATCTACTGGCTGCTGAACATGTCCTTCAAAAGTAATACCGAAATCCTCGGTGGGCTGACGCTGTTTCCGCAGGATTTCACCCTGGCCAACTACAAGGTGATCTTCACTGACCCGAGTTGGTACACCGGCTATCTCAACTCGCTGTACTACGTGAGCCTGAACACGCTGATCTCCTTGAGCGTGGCGCTGCCGGCGGCGTATGCGTTCTCGCGCTATCGCTTCCTGGGCGACAAGCACCTGTTTTTCTGGCTGCTGACCAACCGCATGGCGCCGCCGGCGGTGTTTCTGTTGCCGTTTTTCCAGCTGTATTCGTCCATCGGCCTGTTCGACACGCATATCGCGGTGGCCCTGGCGCACTGCCTGTTCAACGTGCCATTGGCGGTGTGGATTCTTGAAGGCTTCATGTCGGGTGTGCCCAAGGAAATCGACGAAACCGCCTACATCGACGGCTACTCCTTCCCCAAGTTCTTTGTGAAGATTTTTATCCCATTGATCGGCTCCGGTATCGGCGTGACGGCGTTTTTCTGCTTCATGTTTTCCTGGGTCGAACTGCTGCTGGCGCGCACCCTGACTTCGGTCAACGCCAAGCCCATCGCCGCGGTGATGACCCGCACCGTCTCGGCGTCGGGGATCGACTGGGGCGTACTGGCGGCGGCGGGGGTGTTGACCATCCTGCCCGGCATGCTGGTGATCTGGTTTGTACGCAACCACGTGGCCAAGGGCTTTGCCCTCGGCCGGGTCTGAGGAGTCGATGATGGAATGGATGGCCTGGACCACCCCCACTGCGCTGTTCTTTGGCGGTATCGCCCTGATTCTGGCGGGCATGACCACTTGGGAATTGCGCGCGCCGAGTATCCCTCGGCGCGGGTTTCTGCCGATCAGCACCACCCGTGGTGATCGTTTGTTTATCGGTCTTCTCGGTAGCGCCTACCTGCACCTGCTGGTGATCGGCGTAACCGACTGGAGCATCTGGGTGGCGTCCGCGCTCTCCCTTGTATGGCTGTTGTGTGTGATGCGTTGGGGCTAGTGCGGATGCCTCTATTCCCTGTAGGAGCGAGCTTGCTCGCGAAATTCGTCAACGATAACGCGGCGTTTCTGGGCGTGCGCGGTGTCTGGGCGTTTTTCGCGAGCAAGCTCGCTCCTACAAGGGGTGTGTGGCGTTTGTAGTCCCTTTTGAAATCAACCAGGAGGTCTCTATGTTCGATAAAAACAATAAGCTGCGACATAGCATTTCATTGGCCGCCGTACTGGCCCTCAGCGGTTTGAGTGCCACGGCCTGGGCCGATGCGTATGAAGATGCGGCGAAAAAATGGATCGGCAGCGAGTTCAAGCCGTCGACCCTCACGGCCGACCAGCAGCTCGAGGAACTCAAGTGGTTCATCAAGGCCGCCGAACCGTTCCGTGGGATGAAGATCAACGTGGTGTCGGAAACCCTCACCACCCATGAGTACGAATCCAAGGTGCTGGCCAAGGCCTTCAGTGAAATCACCGGTATCAAGCTGACCCACGACCTGCTGCAGGAAGGCGATGTGGTAGAAAAGCTGCAAACCCAGATGCAGTCCGACAAGAACATCTATGACGGCTGGGTCAACGATTCCGACCTGATCGGTACGCACTTTCGCTACGGCAAAACCGAATCCATCACCGACCTGATGGCCAACGAAGGCAAGGACTTCACCTCGCCGACCCTGGATATCAAGGACTTTATCGGTATCTCCTTCACCACCGCGCCGGACGGCAAGATCTACCAGTTACCCGACCAGCAATTCGCCAACCTGTACTGGTTCCGCGCTGACTGGTTCGAGCGGCCGGAGCTGAAAGCCAAGTTCAAGGAAAAATACGGCTACGACCTCGGCGTGCCGGTGAACTGGTCGGCCTATGAAGACATCGCCAAGTTCTTCAGCGAGGACGTCAAGCAAATCGACGGCAAGCGCATCTATGGGCACATGGACTACGGCAAGAAAGACCCGTCCCTCGGCTGGCGCTTCACCGATGCCTGGTTCTCCATGGCTGGTGGCGGCGACAAGGGTTTGCCCAACGGTTTGCCGGTGGACGAGTGGGGCATTCGCGTCGAGGACTGCCACCCGGTGGGCTCCAGCGTCACCCGGGGCGGCGACACCAACGGCCCGGCCGCCGTGTTCGCCACGCAGAAATACGTGGACTGGATGAAAGCCTACGCACCGCCGGAAGCGGCCGGCATGACCTTCTCCGAATCCGGCCCGGTGCCGTCCCAGGGCAACATCGCCCAGCAGATCTTCTGGTACACCGCGTTCACGGCCGACATGACCAAGCCGGGCCTGCCCGTGGTCAACGCCGACGGCACGCCGAAATGGCGTATGGCGCCGTCGCCCGTCGGGCCTTATTGGGAAAAGGGCATGAAGAAGGGTTATCAGGACGTGGGTTCCTGGACCTTCCTCAAGTCGACGCCTGAGAAGCAGAAACTTGCGGCCTGGCTGTACGCGCAGTTCGTCACCTCGAAAACCGTGTCACTGAAGAAAACCATCGTCGGCCTGACGCCGATCCGTGAGTCGGACATCAATTCCCAGGCCATGACCGACCTGGCGCCGAAGCTTGGCGGCCTGGTGGAGTTCTACCGCAGCCCGGCCCGGGTCGAGTGGACCCCGACCGGCACCAACGTGCCGGACTATCCACGCCTGGCGCAACTGTGGTGGAGCAACATTGCGGCGGCGGCCAGCGGCGAGAAAACCCCGCAACAGGCGCTCGACAACCTGGCCAAGGAGCAAGACGCGATCATGACGCGCCTGGAGCGCTCCAAAGTGCAACCGGTGTGCGGTCCGAAAATGAACCCGGAACGTGACGCCCAATACTGGTTCGACCAGCCCGGCGCGCCGAAGCCGAAACTGGCCAACGAGAAACCCAAAGGCGAAACCGTGGCCTACGGCGACCTGCTCAAGCAGTGGGAGGCGGCGCGTAAATAATCAGTTCAGGCAAACGCGGTAAACACTGTAGGAGGGGGCTTGCCCCCGATAGCGGTGGTTCAGTCAATGCATGTATCGACTGGCGCAATCGGGGGCAAACCCCCTCCCACATTTTGATCTTCATCTGCCAGGGGAGTCTGCCGGTTCCCCGACAAACCGTTTGGCCAGAAAGCCATACAACAGATACCCGAACGCCAGCACCAGCATCGCGCCAAATACCGCCTCTTCACCGCAGGCATAAATCGCATACAGCGAATACCCCACGGCCACCAGCACCACCAGCGTATTGCGCGCCTGCACCGTCGCGCTGGCGTGTGCCTTGTACATCATCACCAGCAGGCCGGTGAGGGCGGTCACGTAGGGCAGCAGGTTGGTCACCACCGCCAGGTTCACCAGTTTGCTGAACTGCGCGCTGGCGCTGGGCGAGATGGTCGACAAGGCAATCAGGCTTTGCAGCGCGGCACACGCCAGCAGCCCCAGCACCGGTGCATTCGCGGCGCTGATGCGGCTGAAAAACCGCGGAAACAGGCGTTGGTCCGCCGACATCTTGGCCGTTTGCGCCAGGGTGAATTGCCAGCCCAGTAACGAGCCGATACAGGCCACCACCGCCAACGCCATGATCAGCTTGCCGACCCAGGGGCTGAACATCTGTGCGTAAACCAGTGCGAACGGTGCGGAGGACGCCGCCAGTTCGGCATTGGGCACGATGCCCTGGATCACCGCAGTCGACAGCACGTACACCACCGCCACCCCAAGCGTGCCGAGCAGGCAGGCCAGGGGCACGGTGCGGTTGGGGTTCTCCACCGCGTCGTAGCCCTGGGCGGCCGACTCCATGCCAAGAAACGCCCACAGGGTCAGAGGAATACTCGCACTGACGGCGTCCCACAGGTGCCGTTGGTGTGGGTTCCAGGCGGCCGTGAACACCTCGGGCTTGAAATAGAACCAACCGATCACGCAGAGCCCCGCCACTGGAATGATCACGCCCCATACCGTGACCACTCCGATGCGCCCGGTGATGCGCGGGCCGCCGAAGTTGGCCACGGTGGTCAGCCAGATCAGCGCCAGGCTGCCGACGAACAACGGTCCCGGCCCGCTGCCCAGCCACGGAATGAATGACGACAAATAACCCACCGCCGAAATCGCAATCGCCACATTGGCAATGATCAGCGACAGAAAATACAGAAACGAACACAGGAAAAACCCCGACTTGCCGTGGGCCTCCTCGGTATACGCCGACATCCCGCCGCTGCGGGTACAGAACAGCCCGCATTGAGCGAAGCCGTAGGCGATCGCCATCGAACCGAGCGCAGTGACGACCCACGACAGCAGCGAAATCGCGCCCAGTTGCGCCATGCTGGCCGGCAACATGATGATCCCCGAGCCCATCATGTTGATCGCTACCAGGGTGGTCAGGCCCAACAGGCTCATCTTCTTGCTTGGTGCGGCCATCCAGAACTCCTTGTGATCAACGCAAAACCTGAGCTGTGCTTTCGCTGCGCCAACCCTGCGCGGCGG
Source organism: Pseudomonas sp. Pse79 (assembly GCF_024519615.1). Lineage (NCBI taxonomy): Bacteria > Pseudomonadati > Pseudomonadota > Gammaproteobacteria > Pseudomonadales > Pseudomonadaceae > Pseudomonas > Pseudomonas sp. Pse79. The sequence continues at coordinate 20,893 of NZ_JALJRR010000008.1, read as the reverse complement.
CAGTCGGGCGACATCGTCACGCGCAGGATGCCCGTCTCGGTGCGACGGTGTTCGGCTTTGGTGGTGAAGGCGCGTTATTCGATCAAGCGGCTATTCATCGTGGGCCATGCTGATCCCACTGATGAAACTTGCGCAAGGAAAAAGCCGAAATAGGCAGGATTGGCGTAGGGACAGCGGCGTCCCTGGGTAGGACGCTCGCTACTGTGCTCACTCAACGGTTCGATTTATCACCCCGACGCCTGAGCCGCACATTCAAGGGCGGCTCAAAGGGAGGGATCAGGCCATGGCCTGCGGTTGGATGCGCAGTTCGCCCTCGACATCCTTGGCCAACCCACTGGCCAGAAACAACGGGGCGAGGCGCTTGTGCAGCTGTGGCTCGACAAACTCCTTCACCGTCGGCAATGCCAGCACACCACTGAGCGGCAACTCCGCCTTGGTGTACGACAGCCACGCCTTTTTCAACATCAACAGCACATCGCTGCCGGCCGTCGAGGCAAAGCGGCGGTGGGTGGGTTTGGTGTCGAGGTTGAAGGTGTGCTGGAACTCATAGCCGGTTTCCTCCCCGCCAGCGGCAGCACAGCGCACGCAGGTGCAGGGGCCGTCGCCGAATGCGTTGCGCAGGTAGGCGTTGAAGTCCACCACGGGTTTGAGTGACAGACGCTTATCCACCTCGAACAGGTCCCCGGTCATTTTTTCGTCAGTGTTCAACGTCCAATTCCTTGCTGGTAGGCGGCTTTTCAAAGCGCGGCACAATAGCAGCCAAGCACGGTTTTGGGGACTATTTGCATCACATTAGCGCCGGACGCCGGCTTGCCGGCGACAGCGTTTCGGTCGCCGGCAAGCCCGCCGCCATCCTCAATCGGCGGAAAACTTGAAGAGGGTGCGCTGGGTGTAGGTCTGCCCGGGGTCCAAGCGTGTCGAGGCAAACGTCGGTTGGTTCGGCGCATCGGGAAAGTGCTGGGTCTCCAGTGTGAAACCGCTCCAATGCAGGTAGGTTTTGCCTGCCTTGCCCTTCACCGAGCCATCGAGGAAGTTGCTGGTATAGAACTGCACCCCAGGTTCCGTGGTGTAGAGCTGCAAACGGCGGCCGGAGGCGGGGTCGTACACGTCGGCGGCGAGTTGCTTGATGTCGCCTTGGGTATCCAGCGCCCAGTTGAAGTCAAACCCGCCCTGTTTCGGCTCGGCGAATTTGAGTTGCGGATGCGCGTCCTTGATGTGCTGGCCGATGGCGGTGGGCTGGAGAAAGTCCATCGGCGTGCCCTTGACCGGTGCCACTTCACCGGTGGGAATCAAGGTGGCATTCACCGGCGTGTAGTGGCTGGCGTGCAAGGTCGCCACCTGCTTGAGGATGTCGCCGTTGCCCGCGCCAGCGAGGTTGAAATAGCTGTGGTTGGTGAGGTTGAGCACCGTCGGTTTGTCGGTGGTGGCCTTGTAGTCGATGTGCAATTCGTTGTTGTCGTTGAGCCGATAGGTGACTTCGGTGGTCAGGTTGCCGGGAAAGCCCATCTCGCCGTCCTTGGACAGGTAGGTCAGGGTCACGCCGACCGAATCCTTGTCCTTGACGGGCTTGGCTTGCCACACGCGCTTGTCGAAGCCCTGGGCGCCGCCATGCAGCGAATTGGGACCGTCGTTGAGCGGCACCTGATAACGCTTGCCGTCGAGCTCGAACGCACCGCCGGCCAGGCGATTGCCGAAGCGGCCAATGGTCGCGCCAAAAAACGCCGTCCCGCGCTGATAGCCCTGCACATCATCGAAGCCGAGCACCACGTCCTCGACCTTGCCGTGCTTGTCCGGCACTTTCAGCGCCTGCAACACGCCGCCATAGGTGATGACCGTGGCTTGCATGCCATGGCTGTTGCGCAATATGTACTGCTCGACAGCGGTGCCGTCGTTGGTTTTTCCGAAGGGTTTGTGTTCACTGGACAGACCGGCGGCCTGCGCGCCACCGCTGGCGATCAGCATGGACAAGGCGAGGCCGGACAACAGGTATCGAGGGTGCTTCATGGTCGAACTTCCTTTTGTTGTTTTGAGTGGAATAGTTCTACTAATGTGCGATATTTTGTCGGTGAGGCCGCAAATTTATAGCCTTAAACGCCGATTTCGTAAAATAAAATAAGACTAATTGATCGAGGCAACCTTGATATGAGTACTGAACAGGCCGTTTATCCCGACCTCAAGGGCAAGACCGTATTGATTTCCGGAGGCGCTTCGGGGATCGGCGAATTCATGGTGCGAGCCTTCGCCGGGCAGGGGGCCAAGGTGGCGTTCGTCGACCGCGCGCAAGGCCAGGGCGAGCGCCTGGCCGCGTTGTTGAGTGCCCAGGGGCACACCGTCGAGTTCGGTCACTGCGATATCACCGACGAGATTGCCTACAAGGCCGCGATTGCGCGCTTCGAATACGCCCTGGGGCCGATCACCGTGTTGGTGAACAATGCCGCCAACGACGTGCGTCATACCCTGGAGGAAGTTGATTCGGAGACGTTCGACAAGCTGATCGCGGTCAACCTCAAGCACGCCTTTTTTGCTGCCAAGGCTGTGGTGCCGATGATGAAACGTGCGGGTGGCGGTTCGATCATCAACCTGGGCTCCGTTGGCTGGATGATGGCCTCCGCTGGCTACCCGGTGTACGCCGCCAGCAAGGCCGCCGCCCATGGCATGACGCGGGCGCTGGCGCGTGAGCTGGGCCCGGACCGTATCCGCGTCAATACGCTGGTGCCGGGCTGGGTGATGACCGAAAAACAATTGACGATGTGGGTCGACGACGCCGCCAAGGAACTGATCAGCCGCAGCCAGTGCCTGCCTGGCAGCGTATTGCCGGAACACATCGCCAGCATGGCGCTGTTTCTCGCCTCGCAGGCGTCAGCGATGTGTTCGGCGCAGAACTTCATTGTCGATGGCGGTTGGGTGTAGCTCCGGTCACTCGATGGGGTAGCGCTTGAAGGCCGGGTGCTGCTCCAGGCGTTCGGCGTGGCGTTGCACATGGGGGAACGCATCCGCCTTGACCACCGAGGCCACGGTGAACTGGCTGAAGGACCAGGCGACCGCCACCGTCAGCGAGGCTTGGGTCAGCGCTTCGCTGTCGGCCTGGCTCAGGTGTTTGTCCAGCAGCGTATACGCGGCCAGCAATTGCCCGCTGACGCGGTCGAGCCACGGCGCATGCTGCTTCTCGGCCGGCCGCAGGTTGTGTTCATAGACGATCTGCACGCTTTTCTCACAGGCCGCCAGGGCCAGCCCGAGCAACTGCAGGTCCTTGGCGCGTGCCGCAGGGGGCTGCGCCAGCAACTTTCTGTCAGCTGGCGCGAGGGTTTCGAGGTAATCCAGGATCAGGCTGGAGTCCATCAACACGGTCCCATCGTCCAGCACCAGGGTGGGCGCCTTGACCACGGGGTTGATCCGCGCGAATGCGTTGTAGGTGCTGAACACGGACAAGGGCTCATGCACAAAATCCACCCCGTACAGTTCCAGGGAAATGGCCACGCGGCGTACATAAGGCGAGTCCAGCATGCCGACCAGTTTCATAAAGCCTCCTTGGTAATGGGTAGTTGGCAGGATTGGTTAATTTAGGTAACTTTAAAGCGGCTGTAGGTCCTGTAATATCGATTATTTTTACCGTAAAAGGTTAGCTGAGCTTACATGAACGCATTTCCTCCCTTGACCTGCCTGCGCAGCTTCGAAGCCACCTCGCGATTGGGCAGCGTGACCTTGGCGGCCAGGGAACTGCACGTTACCCACTCAGCCATCAGCCAGCAGATCAAGGTGCTGGAAGAGCTCGTCGGTCTGGCCCTGTTCGTGCGCGAAGGTCGCGGCCTGCGGGTGAGCGAAGACGGGCGCCTGTACGCCTTGCAGATTCGCAAGGCGCTGGGAGATATCGCCGAAGCCACGCGCTTGATCCAGGCCCAACCCAAGACCGATGAACTGGTGGTCGCGGTGCTGCCCTCGTTCGGCTGCTCCTGGCTGGTCCCACGCCTGCCGACGTTCCAGGCGTTGTACCCGCATATCCGCATTCGCTTGCAAGCCAGTCTGAGCATTTCCAACCTGCATCAGGAATCGGTCGATATCGGCATCCGCATGGGCGAGGGCGATTGGGACGGCGTGGAGCAGCGGCTGTTGTTTCACGATGAAGTGATCGCCGTGGCCGCGCCTCATTTCAATCACGGGCAGTTGCCGCAGACACCACAGCAGATCGTCGACAGCCCGATCATCCATAGCACCGAGTCCTGGCTGCCATGGTGCGAGGCGGCGGGCGTCGAGATGTCCGGCGAGCGCGCCGGCTTATGCAGCAATGACTCCAACCTGATCCTGGAGGCGGTGCGCCTGGGGCAGGGCATCGCCCTGGAGCGGCGCAGCCTGGTGCAGGACGCCATCGCCCGTGGCGAACTGGTGCGGCTCGGCAATATCAGTGTGCCCTACGCGTATCCCTACTGGCTGGTCTGGCCGCCCCGCGAAGGTTCGCACACCAAGCAGCAGGCGTTTTCCCAGTGGTTGTTCAAGGAAGTGGACAGCTACCTGGGGCAATTGAAAGGCGTTACCGATAAGTGTCCACCCAGCGCTCAAGGATGAAGGCTGGGTTGTGACGCAACCCCAACCTTTGGTTTAGTCTGGGTCGATTCGTTGACCTCAAGCACATCAGGAGTCGTGAGCATGACCGAATACGTACCCCCCAAGGTCTGGACCTGGGACACCGAAAGTGGCGGCACATTCGCCAGTATCAACCGGCCCATCGCCGGGGCGACCCACGACAAGGTACTGCCGGTCGGCAAGCACCCGCTGCAGCTGTACTCGCTGGCCACGCCCAATGGGCAGAAAGTCACGATCCTGCTCGAAGAGCTGCTGGCCCTCGGGCATACCGGCGCGGAATACGACGCCTGGCTGATCAAGATCGGCGACGGCGACCAGTTCGGCAGCGGCTTTGTCGCGGTGAACCCGAACTCGAAAATCCCCGCCTTGCTCGACCGCAGCGGCGCCACGCCGATTCGCGTATTCGAGTCCGGCGCGATCCTGCAGTACCTGGCGGAGAAATTCGGGGCGTTCTTCCCGACCGAACCTGCGGCCCGCGCCGAGTGCCTGTCGTGGCTGTTCTGGCAGATGGGCAGCGCGCCGTACCTGGGCGGTGGTTTCGGGCATTTCTACGCCTATGCGCCGAGCAAGATGGAGTACCCGATCAACCGCTTTGCCATGGAAACCAAGCGCCAACTGGATGTGCTCGACAAGCGCCTGGCCGTGAGCGAGTACATTGCCGGTGACGACTACACCATCGCCGACATCGCCATCTGGCCCTGGTACGGTGGCCTGGTCAAAGGCCGCCTGTATGACGCGGCGCAGTTCCTTTCGGTGCAGGATTACAAACATGTGCTGCGCTGGGCTGATGCAATCGAGGCGCGCCCGGCGGTGCAGCGTGGACGGCGGGTCAACCGGGTGTCCGGGCCGCTCGAAGAGCAACTGCCGGAGCGGCACGATGCGCGCGATTTCGAGCGCTGAGGTCGATGAGGCTCAGCTCAACAACCCGGTGCTGACCGCCACGATCAGGAAGATCCCCAGCAGCGCGCGGTAGATCACGAACGGCCAGGTGGAGAACCGCTCCAGGAACTTCATCAGGCCCCAGATCGCGAAGAACGCCGAGACGCTGGCGACTACCAGGCCAAACAGCAAGTGCGGCCAGGCATGCACCGGCATATCGGCGTGCAGCAGCACCCACAGCTCCTTCAAACCGGCGAGGGCGATCGCCGGCAGGCCCAGCAGAAAGGAGAAACGCGCAGCCTCTTCACGCTTGAAATTGAGGAACAGCGCGGCGGTCAGCGTGGAACCGGAACGCGAGACCCCGGGAATCAAGGCGCCAATCTGTGCGATACCGACGATCAACGCATCGCGCAGGCGCATTTCGCTCACCTCCCGCGTGTGCCGCGCACGCAGTTCGGCGGCCGCCAGCAACACTGCCATCACCACGCAAGCGATGCCGATCACCATCAGCCCGCGCAGCGGCGAGTTACAGGCATTCAAGGTCGACGACAACGCCAGGCCGGCAATGCAGATCGGAATGGTCGCCAGCACAATCGCCACCGCCAGCTTGAACCACTGATTGTTGTAGTCACCCTGGCGCACCGCGCCAATGCTGCCGGTGACCACCTGGCGCACATCGCGCCAGAAGTAACTGACCACCGCCGCCAGCGCCGCCAGTTGCATCGCCGCCGAAAACGCCGAGCCCGGGTCTTGCCAGCCGAGCAGGGCGGGGACCACACGCATATGGGCGGTGGACGACACCGGCAACAATTCGGTAATGCCCTGGATCACGCCCAGGATGAAAATCTGCAGGTAATCCAGGGAGGCGAAGCCCACATCCAGGCCGGCGGAACAGACGTTGGTCAAAGTACATGTCCTTGAGAAAAAAGAGGCAGCCGGCGAAGTTTATTCGAAATGTTTCGAAGGTTCGGGCGAGGCGGCAGCTATCTGCAATCGATTCAGCAAGTAGAAAGGTTCATGCCGCTATTGGACTGGGGCAGCGTTTTGTGAACAATGGCGCCCTGCGTTTTTTCACCGAGAGCCTCATGCCTGAAACCACCGTCGAATTGATCCAGACCGGCCCGGAAGCGTCCGAGCTGATCCGCAATCTGTACCAGTACTACGCCTATGAGTCCTCGGACTGGGAGCAGGAAGATGTCGAGGCGGACGGCCGTTTCTACATCCATGACGAACACCTGAACCGCTATTGGCACGACCCGCAGTGGAGCGCCAACCTGCTGCTGGTCGACGGTTATATCGCTGGCTTCCTGCTGATCGAAGGCAGTGAATTGCCGGGCATCGATGCCCTGGAACTGGCCGACCTGTTCATCCTCAAGCGCTATCGGCGCAAGGGCATCGGCAGCGCGATCGCCACCCAGGTGCTATGCAGCGGCGCGGCCAACTGGCTGGTGCGTTTCTATGACCAGGATGAAGTGTCCCAGGCGTTCTGGCGCACCGTGCTGGATAACCTGCCACGCCCGGTGCAGACCCTCGAGCTGGACGATGATCCGCAACTGACCAGTTACCTGATCACGCGGGCGTCGTTGCACTAAACGCTGCGCTCGCTGAAAAAAGCCTGCTGCATGGCCTGAGGCGGCTGCCCGAAGGCACGCAGAAACGCCTGGCGCATGCGCTCGCGGTCGCCGAAGCCGGTTTCGCGGGCGACCACCTCGACCGGGTGGCGGCTGGTTTCCATCATCGCCCGCGCCGCTTCCACCCGCAGGGATTCGATGGCCTTGGCCGGTGTCTGCCCGGTTTCTTCGCGAAACACCCGGCTGAACTGGCGCGGGCTGAGCCGGGCGACATCGGCCAGGGCTTCCACCGACAGGTCGTGGGTCAGGTTCTCGCGGGCATAGGCCAGGGCCAGTTGGATGCGGTCGGACTTGGGGTCCAATTCCAGCAACGCCGATAACTGCGACTGTTCGCTGCCCCGACGCTGGGCAATCACCAGCTTGCGCGCGATACGCCGGGCGAGGTCGCTGCCCAGGTCGTTCTCCACCATCGCCAGCGCCAGGTCGACCCCGGCGCTCATGCCGGCGCCGGTCCAGATCTGGCCGTCGACGATGAACAGTTTGTCTTCTTCCAACTGAATATCCGGGTAGCGCTTGCGAAACGCCGGAGCGTGAATCCAGTGAGTGGTGGTGCGCTTGCCCGCCAATAACCCGGCCTCGGCCAGCACGAAGATGCCCATGCACAGCGAGGCGACACGCCGCGATTGAGCGGACGCGGCCTTGACCAGCGCCAGCAGGTTGGCCTCCGGCAGGCGAAATTCCAGGTAACCGCTGACGATCAGGGTGTCATAGCCCTGCGGCCGGATCGGCGTGGTGTTCACCGAGAACCCCTGGGACGTCATCACCGCGCCGCCGCTTTCCGACACCAGGTGAAACTCGTAGGCCGGCTCGCCGCGCAGCAGGTTCGCGCACTCGAACACCGAGCCCAGGCTGAGGCTCAGGGACTGGAAGTTCGGGTAAACCATCAGCGCAACGCTATGCATCGCCATACTCCAACGCGGGCGGGAGGGGCGATTGTCGGCGCGTGCCAGGAAAACGGCAACCGGGTTCGGCGCATGTCCGCAATCCTTGCGGATATGACATTGTGGGCGCCCGCCCCGGCTCCTAACATTCACCCCATGCACTAGACGACTGGTCTAATCGGACGGAGTGAAGCATGCACAGCGCCAGCAAACGTCCACGGCAGACCATTCTCGACGCGGCGCAATCGATTGTCGGCGCCAAAGGGTTTTCTGCGGTGGGGTTGAACGAAATCCTGCAAGCCGCCGATGTGCCCAAAGGTTCGTTCTATCACTACTTCCACTCCAAAGATGCATTCGGTGTGGTATTGCTCGACCACTACTTCGATCACTACGTAGAAGGCATGACGCAACTGTTCGAGCAGCCCGGGTTGTCCCCGCGCGCCAAGTTGATGCGCTACTGGCAAGGCTGGATCGACAACCAGACCGGCTGCACCGACGCGGGCAAATGCCTTGCCGTCAAACTCGGTGCGGAAGTGTCAGACCTTTCAGAACCCATGCGCTTGGCCCTGGATCGCGGCACATCGAGGACCATCACCTTGCTTGCCGGCGCGATCGGGTGCGGCGTCGAAGACGGTTCGCTGACCGTGGCGCAAGCCCCGCAAAGCCTGGCCCGGAGCCTGTATGCGTTGTGGCTGGGGAGCAGCGTCATGAGCAAGATCACCCGTACATCCGCGCCGTTTGATCAGGCGCTGCTGCTGACCCGCCAGCTGTTGGGTTGCCCTGACACACACTGACCTTAACCCTATCGAGGCACTGGAACATGAAAGTATTAATGGTACTGACCTCTCACGACCAGCTGGGCGATACCGGGCGCAAGACCGGTTTCTGGCTCGAAGAATTTGCCGCACCGTACTACGTGTTCAAGGACGCCGGCGCCGATGTGGTGCTGGCGTCCCCGGCCGGCGGCCAGCCGCCATTGGACCCGGTGAGCGATCAAGCGGATGCGCAGACCGAACAGACCCGCCGCTTTGCCGCCGACCCGGCCGCGCAGCAGGCCCTGGCCAACACCGTCAAGCTGGACACGATCAACACCGCCGACTTCGACACCGTGTTCTATCCAGGTGGTCACGGCCCACTGTGGGACCTGGCGGAGTCGCCGGTGTCCATCGCCCTGATCGAGGCGTTCGAGCGGGCCGGCAAGCCCATCGGTTTTGTCTGCCACGCACCGGGTGCCTTGCGCCACGTCAAGGCGGTCAATGGCGCGCCGCTGGTCAAGGGCCGTCGTGTTACCGGCTTCTCCAACGCGGAAGAAGCCGCGGTCGGCCTGACCGATGTGGTGCCGTTCCTGATCGAAAACGATTTCAAGGCACTGGGCGGCAAGTATGAGAAGGGCGCCGATTGGCAATCCTTTGTGCTTGAAGACGGTTTGCTGGTCACCGGGCAGAACCCTGCCAGTTCCAGCGCTGTTGCCAAGGCCCTGCTGAAGCTCACCGCATAAGTTAATCAACGGTTTTAAACCTGCATGGATTGGCGGCTCTCAAGAGCCGCCAACGGTTTCGCTCGTCCTGAATTTGGAATCTTTCAAATGACCCACAGTGTTTTAAGTACCCCGATAAAACTCGGGCATCACACCTTGGCCAACCGCGTCGTCCTGCCACCGCTGACGCGTCAACGCAGCGCGCAACCCGGCGATGTCGCCACCGAGCTGATGGCCGAGTATTACCGTCAACGCGCCTCGGCCGGTTTCATGGTCAGCGAGGGCACCCAGATCGAGCCGCGTGGCCAGGGTTACGCCTGGACGCCGGGCATCTACACCCCGGCGCAGATCGACGGTTGGCGCACCGTCACCGACGCGGTGCATGCCGAAGGCGGGGTGATCTTCGCCCAGCTCTGGCATGTGGGCCGGGTGTCCCACAATGCGTTGCAGCCTGACGGCGCCGCGCCCGTCGCACCGTCCGCGCTCCAGGCCGAACAGGCGAAGGCGTTCATCGCCACCGGGCCTGGCCAGGGTGAACTGGTCCAACCGCCCGTGCCCCGTGCCTTGACCACCCTTGAGGTCAAGGCATTGGTCGGGCACTACGCACAGGCGGCACGCAATGCGTTGGACGCCGGGTTTGACGGGGTGGAGATCCATGCGGCCAACGGTTACCTGGTCAACCAGTTCATCTCGGCCCACGCCAACCAGCGCGACGACGAGTACGGTGGTTCGCTGCACAACCGTCTGCGTTTTTTGCGGGAGATTGTCGAGGCTGTGAGCCAGGTGGTCGGCCCGCAACGCCTGGGCGTGCGCTTTTCGCCGTTGTTCAGCGGCACCGATCAGGACCGCGTGTACATCGGCCTGGTGGAAGACGACCCGCACCACACCTACCTGGAAGCGATCAAGGTGCTGCAAGCGGCGGGCATCGCCTATGTCTCGATTGCCGAAGCCGACTGGGACAACGCTCCCGACCTGCCCGACACGTTCCGTCAGGCCGTGCGTGACACCTTCACCGGGCGGATTATCTACGCCGGGCGTTACACCGCCGAGCGCGGTGCGCGGTTGGTCGACGCGGGGTTGGCCGACCTGATTGCGTTCGGGCGGCCCTTCATTGCCAACCCGGACTTACCGCAACGGCTCTTCAATGGCTGGCCGTTGAATCCGCTGCGGGCGGAGGGGATGTATGGTGGCAATGAAGTGGGCTATATCGATTACCCGGTGCATGCCCAATAGGTCATTTCTCGTGCGAGCTGTCGGGCCCTGCCAAGGCCCGACAGTGACTGCATCAGGCGTCACGCCACCTGCAACACAATCTTGCCGATATGATCCCCACCTTCCATCCGGGCATGGGCCTGGGCGGCGTCGGTGTAGGCGTAGACCTTGTCGATGATCGGCAGGCAACGCCCGGCGGCCAGCATAGGCCATACCTGTTCGCGCAGCTGTTCGGCGATCACGGCCTTTTCCTCGCGGGTGCGGGGGCGCAACAGTGAACCGGTTATCACCGCGCGTTTGCCGAGGATGGTCAGCAGGTCGACGTCATGCGCCTTGCCGCCGCCGAGAAAGCCGAGCATGACCAGGTGACCGTCCATGGCCAGGGCCTTGAGGTTATTGTTCAGGTACGAGGCCCCCATGATGTCGAGGATTACATCAACCCCCTGATCGGCGGTCTTCTGCGCGATGACGTCGGCGAAGTCCTGCTCGCGGTAGTTGATCGGTTCGGCGCCCAGCTTGGCGATGGCGGCGCATTTGTCGGCGCTGCCGGCGGTGGCGAAGGCCTCGATACCGAATTCGCGGCAGAGCATCAGCGCGGTGGTGCCGATGCCACTGGTGCCGCCGTGGATCAACACGCGCTGGCCTTTATGCGCGCCGGCGAGGCCGAACAGGTTGGACCATACCGTGAAGAACGTTTCCGGCACGGCGGCGGCTTGAATCCAGTCCATGCCCTCGGGGATCGGCAACGCCTGGCTGGCGGGCACCGCGCAAAACTGCGCATAGCCGCCGCCATTGGTCAGGGCGCACACCTTGTCGCCAATGGCGTATGCGCTGACGCCGTCGCCGAGCGCCACCACTTCACCGGCCACTTCCAGCCCCGGAATCAGGCTCATGCCGGGTTTCAGCGGGTATTTACCGGCGCGTTGCAAGGCGTCCGGGCGATTGACCCCGGCCGCCTGCACACGGATCAGGATCTCGCCGGGGCCCGCCACCGGTATGGCGACCCGCCGCGGTTGCAGGACGTCGGGGCCGCCGGGCTGGGTGATTTCGATCAGGGTCATTTCGTGCGGGAGCGTCATTCGAGAGTTCCTGTGGCGATGAGCGTATGGGTTGGGACCGCCTCTGACGGGCGGCGGTTCAGCAGGATCATGCCCAGTTCCAGCAGCAGCGCGACCACGATGGCCCCGGCCGCGATCATGAACAACAGGGCATGCTGGCCGCCGCTGCCGTTGAACAGCGCCGAGTAGGCAAAGCCTGCCAGCGCCTGGAACGTGGCGAAAGATACCGTAGCGCGGCTCCAGGCGAGCTGTTGATGGTGATGGTTGGGCACCAGCTCATGAACCCGCGCCAATGCCAGCGGCACGATACCCGGCGGGAACGAACCGAGGATCACCGCCAGCAGCGCCAACGCGGTGAACGAACTGGAGACCGGCAGCAGGCCGATCGTAATCGCCTGCACCGCCAGCACCAGGCGGATGCTCAGGCGCGCACCGAGCTTGTCGGCGAGAAATCCATACGTGACCGGGCCGACAATCGCCCCCAGGCCGTACATTACCCAGATCATCGCCCCGACGTGCGGCCCGGCCCCCAGGCCACGGGCGACGTAGTCCACCAGGAACACCATGGCCGGCACCAGCCCGGCGGCCATGAACGCGTATTGCCCAAACAGCAGGTATACGCCCGGCGGGGTCGCGACGGATGCGTTGGCTTGCGGTGCCGCTTCATGCAGGGTGCCCGAAGGCCAGCCGAACCAGCTCGCTGCCGTCAATACCAGCGCCAACAGGCCCAGGCCGAACCACGTCTGTTGCAAACCCAGGCTCAACAACGGCGGCACAATCGTCCCGGAGCCTGCAATGCCCAGGCCGATGCCGAGGAAGATCGCGCCGCTGGCCAGGCCCCGACGCGCCGCGGGTACGTGGGGCAACACCGTCGCCGCCACCAGCACCATGATCGCGCCCCCGGCGATGCCCGACAGCAGGCGCCAGGCGAAGAACCAGAGCAACGACAAGGGAAAGCCACAGGCAAAGAACGCCAGGGTCACGGCCACCATCATCAGCCGCAAGGCGGCCGTGTTCGAGGTGCGCCGGGCGAGGGGCCGTCCGATCAGGGCGCCGACCAGGTAGCCCACCAGGTTGGCGGCGCCGAGGTACACCACGTCACTGGCGGCAAACCAGTGAGCCTGGATCAGCGAGGGGATCAGCGGGGTATAGGCGAAGCGCGCCAGGCCGATGCTGACCAGGCTGGCGCACAGGCCGGCGAAGATCGGTAACCACAGTGCGCGGCGGGGCGGGGTGTGAGTGTCGGGCATGACGGCGGTCCTGAGGGTTTTCTCTGGCGCTCAGCATAGCCCCGTTGCATGATGCAATAACGCTGCGAGTATGCGGCGCATCGATGCATATATGCAGCATAAGGAGAGGGCATGAATTGGGACGATGCACGGGTCTTCCTGGCGGTGTGCCGCGAGTCGACCTTACGTGGCGCGGCGCGGGTGCTGGGGGTTGACCAGGCCACCGTCGGCCGACGGATCAACGCGCTGGAAAAGTCCTTGAGCGCCACTCTGTTCCTGCGCACTTCCGAAGGCTACGCGCTGACCGCCGTCGGCGAAGCCGCCCTGCGCAGCGTGGAAAAAATGGAGCGCTCGGCCCTCGAGCTGGAGCGCCAGATACAAGGCTTGGACGAACGCCTGACCGGCACCGTGCGGGTCAGTACCACCGACTCGTTGGCCATCGATTTCCTGATCCCGGCGATTGCCCGCTTGCACGAGCAGCACCCCGACGTGCGCGTGCATCTGGACGCGTCCACCCAGTTTCTCAGCCTGGCCAAGCGCGAAACCGACATCGCCGTGCGTAACATGCGCCCGGACAGCCCTGACCTGATCGCGCGGCGTATCGCACGTTGGCCGGTTGGGTTGTTTGCCTCCCAGGCTTATATCGATCGCCACGGCGCACCGGAGCCCGGCAGCCTGTTCGAAGGCCATGATCTGGTGGTGTACCACGCCTATCTGCAGAGCCAGAAGGACATGACCCTGGTCTGCGAACCCCTGGGCCGCGGCCGCATCGCGGCCACCCTGAGCTCCGGCCTGCTGGTGCGCCGTTCCATTGCCGCCGGCATCGGTATCGGTGAGATGCCGGTGTGTACCGGCGAACGCGACGGGCTGGTGCGTCTCTGGCCGGAGCGCACTCGGCCGATGCCTTACGACGTCTGGCTGGTGACCCACGCCGACCTGCGCCACACCGCGCGGGTGCGGGTGGTGATCGATGAAATCGTCGCGGGGTTTGCCGGCACCGGGGAGTGAGGTCAGCACACGCTTGCAAGCTCGCCGGTGTCTTTGCGCACACAATCGGCGGCAGTCATCTCACGGACAGCTCGCTTATGAACGAATCAAGAAATCAGGATGTGGGTCTGCTGTTTCTGCGGGTCAGCGGCGCGCTGTTCCTGTGTTGGGTGCATGGCATGCCCAAACTGCTCAATTACAGCGAGCAATTGAAACTGATCGAAGACCCGTTTCACCTCGGCGCCCACGTCACGTTGCTGCTGGCGATTGGCGCCGAAGTGCTGTGCCCGCTGTTGATCATTGCCGGGGTGCTGGTGCGCCTGGCCTGCCTGCCGATCCTCGCGGTGCTGTTGATCGCGATGCTGGTGGTGCACCCGGAGTGGACGTTGCTGGAAGGGCAGTTCGGCTGGCTGCTGTTGATCATTTTCACCAGCGTGCTGATCGCCGGGCCGGGTCGCTTCACCCTCGGTCAGCGTTTTGCCTGAGCAAAAAAAGGCCGGGCAAGCCCGGCCAAATAAGGAGAGCGGGATCTAAGCGGTTCAGCGGTTCAGGAACGCCAGCAGGTCTTCGTTCAATGCCTGGGCGTGGGTCACTGCAAACCCGTGCGGCGCGTCTTTGTAGACCTTCAGCTCGGCACCCTTGATCATCTCGGCCGCTACCTTGCCGGTGGTTTCGAACGGTACGATCTGGTCGCCATCGCCGTGGATCACCAGGGTCGGCACGTCGATCTTGGCCATGTCCGGGCGGAAGTCGGTCTCGGAGAAGGCGGTGACGCAATCCACGGTCGACTTGAGCGATGCCAGCAGGGCGATCTGCAGGGTTTGCGTCAGTACGCCGTCGGAGACTTTCTGACCTTTGTTGATGCCGAAGAACGGCAGGTTGAAATCAGCAATGAACTGCGCCCGATCCTTCAGCAGGCCGGCCTTGATACCGTCGAACACATCGGTGGGCACACCCTGCGGGTAGTCCGGTTTCTGACCGAACAGCGGCGTCACCGCGCCCAGCAGCACCAGGCCGGCGACACGGGCACTGCCGTGGCGGGCGATGTAACGTGCGACGTCGCCGCCACCCATGGAAAAGCCGACCAGGGTTACGTCCTTGAGGTCCAGGTGTTCGATCAGTTGGGCGATATCGTCGGCAAAGGTGTTGTAGTCGTTACCGCTCCACGGCTGATCCGAGCGCCCGAAACCCCGGCGGTCAAACGCGATGGTGCGAAAGCCGCGGCTGCTCAGGTATTCCATCTGGTATTCCCACATGTCGGCATCCAGCGGCCAGCCATGGCTGAATAACACGGGTTTACCGCTGCCCCAGTCCTTGAAGTAGATCTGGGTACCGTCTTTGGCAACGAATGTGCTCATGGAAAACTCCTTGGTTGAGGAACGAAAAACGTCAGGATCACTATTGCCCCAAACCGGGCAACGGGCTTGTATGGGTGTGCTTGCTTGGGTTCACCAACTGAACTTGAGCTCTACCCCC
This sequence comes from Pseudomonas sp. Pse79, assembly GCF_024519615.1. NCBI lineage: Bacteria > Pseudomonadati > Pseudomonadota > Gammaproteobacteria > Pseudomonadales > Pseudomonadaceae > Pseudomonas > Pseudomonas sp. Pse79. The sequence goes on along the minus strand of NZ_JALJRR010000008.1, from coordinate 5,485 downwards.
AAATAGTTACTGTCGTCGCCTCCGGCATCGCGCAAGGTCCGGCCGACTGCGTAATGCACCGCTTCAACCGCGCCGCTGAGGTTTGGCGTAAACACATAGTCGGTACGCAGTTGAGCGTAAGCGCCGGTCCAGCGATCACCCTGGCCTGCGGTGCCGGCGACCGGCAAGTTCGGCTGGGTGTAGACCGCGTCGCTGGTGGTCTGCCGCCAGAGCAGGCCGACGGCGGTCTGCACGCTCAGCTTGTCGACAGGCTGAACGGTGATCGAGGGCTTGACGTGAATCAGGTTGCTGTAGCCCGTATAGCCCGCCAGGGAAAAATAGTAGCCATTGGGAAACAGCGGGTTGAAAGTGCCGAGGGTGCCGTCGCCGGCTTTACGGTCGCCCGAGGCAATATCCAATTGCAGGCCGATGCGCGGTTTCCACGCCAGGCTATCGAAGGTGTATCCGGTGCGGCTGCCGCCGGCCCAGGCGCGAATGTCCTTGTGGCCTACCGAGCCGCTTTGCAGCATGGCTTCGATGTCCCAGTCGAAACCCTGGGCCGCCCCGCCCAGGCGTGCGTCGACGAAATGCCGGGTTTCATCGCCGTCCGCATCCAGATAGTGCGCGGCGCTGCGCTCATACACGCCGTAGTAGGCTGACAGTTCATTCTTGCCGCCTACCAGTCGCTCGACCCGCAGCATATGAAAGCGCGCATCGCTGTTGGATGTGTCGTCGAAGTGCCGCCCGTCCTGATACTGCACCGGCTGGCTGGCGATGCCGATAAAGCGCCACTGACGGGTCTCCCAGTCGGCCCACAGCGCATCAAAGGATTGCCGCACATTCGGGCCGTCCCGCGACGAGATGAAACGCTGCAAGTCAAAGGCAAAGTCCTGGCGGCCGATACGGCTCTTGAAGGTGCCGGCGTCGAAGGTGTTGATGTATTCGGCGAAGGCCAGGCGCAGGTCCACGCGGTTCTGATCGGCGCCGCCGATCGTGGTCTTGTCGTAGGCCCGCACATCTTCGAGTTGGGTGAACACACGCCAGTTTTCATTCAAGTGCAGGTCAGCATGGACCTGGAAGCGTTGGAGCAAGTAGCTATCACGGGCCACATTGTGTACGCCAAAACCGCTGGCATCGTTCATCTCGAAGCGCTCGCGCAATGTTGCGCCGAGGGACAGGTAGGTGAATGGGTTGGCGCTGGACAGCGGGAGGTACTTCAAGCTGTCCAGTGGCTGCGTGCGCAGCGCCGGATCGCTGAGTACGGACCAGTCTTCCTGCCAGCGGTTGGTCTTGATCGCCGGTCGCGTGGCCAACTCGTCTGCATGGCCACTGCTGGCGAGCAGCGGCCACAGCACAGCCAGGCCCCAGCCGGTGCGTCGAGTCATTGGCATGGGCTCAGTGCACCGTATTGAGCTGGTGAATTTCCGCGATATAGCCGCCCGGGAATTCAACCAGCGCGCTGCGCCGGTTTTTACTGGTGAAGGCCGGCACCAGCACTTTGGCACCCGAGCCGGTGGCTTTACCGAGCGTGGCGGTCAGGTCCGTCACTTGGTAGCCGGTGGTTTCATGCCCAAACGGGTAGGGCAGTTGGCCGTTAGTGACCAGCACCGTCATGCGTCCGAACGGCGATTCGATCTCGACGCGCCGGTAGGTGCCGCTGACCTGGCCCACATCGACCGCGGATGCGTGCTTGTCATCGGCCAGCACCTTGCCATGGGAGAAGCCCAGGAACGACCGGATGAACGTGTCGGCGCGATCGGCGGAGAGGTAAACGCGGTTTTCCGGTAGGGTCTGGAACGCCGCGTAGTCTGGGGTCTTGGTGTGCCAGTAGAGCTGCATGTTCACACCACCTGGCCATTGGATCACCGCGTCCCGGCCAATCGGGTCGGGAAAGTCGCTGACGATCACCGCCGCACCGTTGTCCCGGGCGGCTTTGAGCGCTGCGTCCATGTCCTTGACCAGATAGCCGTTGCGCTCCTGGCCGAACGGATGCGGGATGGGGGTGGTGAAGCCAAACAGCGACACCGTGCCTACAGGCGTCTGCAGCAACTGCGAGGTGGTGCTGCTGGGCACCGGCAGCACATTCACCACCACCTGGGGCGTGCTCCTGCCGCCGAAAGTGGCGAGGAAGCTCTGGGTGAAACGGTCCACATCGGCCGGGGCGACATACACATGGCTCGTGTCATATTGCGGTGCCACGGCGACCGCTGGCGTCGCCGCAAAGGCGCAGTTCATCATGGCGCCGGTCAACAGCGTCAATGCCAGCGATACCGTTCTCACTTTTTTGTACATGCCTACTCTCCCGCCTTTTTGGAAAGTCAGGAGATTAGGGGGTAGGGCAGCCAAGCGAATTGTATGGGCGTGCTCGGTTGAGCGGTTCAGCCTTGATGGCCTGTCAGAGGTTCAAGGCCGTTGCGGTTTGACCGACGTCCCGAACGTATTGCCCATGCGAATGCTGGTCGCCGCCGGGGTGGACAGTCCCACCTGATTCGGCGGCCGCTTCTGCACCGGTACGTTCTGCGCCTCGCGGTTTTTCTGCGCCGCCTTGGCCGCGTCCGCGTTGTTGCCCATCTGCTGGCCCAGGCAGCCATAGTCGGGAGCCTTATAGCCATCCACCGTCACCTCGGTGCAGCCTTTGGCGGCGGTTTCGGCGTGGGCGAGCAGGGGCAGCGCGGTACACAGCAACAAGCTGGCGAGGGTGGGGAGTCGCTTCATGGGGCCTCCTGGCGGGCCTGGGGAATTGGGCCGATAAGGCTTGAAAGTGTAGTGCAGCGGGTTTCCCATCACCGTGATGTTTTTTTTGCTATCACCGTAACATCAGGTTCATAAACTGGCCTCAGGATGACGGTTTTCAAGGACACGTCGGCCGTGCAGCGATGCAGAGCGGGGGGGGAACAGTGGGGCTTGCGGCGCGCCATCGGTGCCCTGGCCTTGCTGTTGCTGCTGGCGCTGGGTACCCCTGCGAGGGCAGAGCCGCCGCTGTTGATACTGGACCTGCCGGCACAAGATCTGGAACACGCACTGCAAGCGTACAGCCGCGCCACCGGCATGGCGGTGCTGGTCGACCGTGAACTGACGCGGGGCCGGCGCTCCATCAGCGTGCGCGGGCGCTTCACGGCGCAGGAGGCTTTGGCGATGTTGCTGACGGGGAGTGGCCTGATGGCGCGCTATGCACGCAGTGACGCGTTCACCTTGCAACTGCCCGAGGTCAGCCAACCCCCTGCCACCCGTGGTGCATCGGCACGCAACGCAGCACGGATCAACAACAGCTATGCCGCGGCGTTGCAACAGGCGATCGAAACCAGCCTGTGCCGTTCGCCGTTGACCCACCCCGGCAGCTTCAGAGCGCTGGTGCAGGTCTGGGTCAGCCCTCAGGGGTTGATCGAATACAGCCGGTTGGTCAGTTCCACCGGCGATGAACAACGCGATGAAGCCCTGGTGCGCAGCCTGGGCGCTGCCCGGGTCGAACGCCCGGCGCCGAGCTCGCTGCGCCAGCCGGTGACTTTACTTTTGATGCCCGACACAACAGGAACGCGCATGGAATGCACAGCAGGGAAAGGAGCCTGGGGCGGATGAAAGATTCCGGGCACAGCACGATGGTCAGCCTGTTCCTGGCGTCCTACGAGGAGTTCAAGGTGCGTCTGCGCAAGCGCCTGGGCTCGGAGGACCTGGCCAACGATGTGCTGCACGAAACCTACCTGCGCGTCGATCGCATGGACATGCCGCCGAACCTGGCGCAGCCCAATGCCTACCTGTACCGCATGGCCTTGAACATCGCCGCCGATCGCCGCGAAGCCGACGCCCGGCTGTTGACCGGCAGCGAAGTCGAAGAGCTGCTGCAAAGCGCCGACGAAGCCCAGGACCCCTCGCGGGTAGTGGGCGGGCAGAAAGAAATCCAGTCCCTGGTCAAGGCGCTCTACGAACTGCCGGCGCGCCGTCGCAAGATCCTCATCGCCGCGCGCCTGGAAGAAGCGCCGCACCTGGAAATCTCCCAACGTTTCGGCATTTCCACGCGCATGGTCGAAAAGGAAATCAAGGCCGCCCTGGGCCACTGTGCCAAGCGCCTGGAAAGAAAAGTGATCCAGCGGTTCGGTCCCGGGGCCGGAAAACCGTCTTAGTGTTGAGTCCCTGATAAATCCGTGAGTATTTGCGCGCTTGAACATTTTTAGCCTCTCCACCGCCCGGGCAACCCCCGCCAGCCCATTGCACGATGAAGCCCGCGACTGGCTGCTTCTGCTGACCTCGGGCCGGGTCACCGTAGCCGATGCCAAGGCCCTGAAAGCGTGGTGCGCCCAGAGCCCGGAGCATGCCCAGGCGTTCGAGCAGGCCAAGACGTTATGGCGGCAAGTGGGCACGGCGGTTGAACAGGCGCAGCCCCCGCGCCATTTTGGCCGGCGAGCCTTCCTCGGCGGCGCGATAGCGGCGTCGGCGGCGTTGGTGATGGTGGGCGTCGGCGCCCCGGGTGGGCTGGCCGGCTTGACCGCGGACTATCGCACCGCGGTCGGCGAGCAGCGCCAGGTACTGTTGAGCGACGGCGTGAGCCTGGAACTCAATACCCAGACGCGCATCAGCCGGGTGGGGCAGGGGATCGAATTACTCGAAGGCGAAGTCGAAGTGCTCGCCCATGTGGCCCAGCCGCTCAAGGTCCAGGCCGGCGCCGGCTGGGTCAGTGCGGCGCAGGCGCGGTTCAATGTGCGGCATACCGATCGCAACGTGTGCGTCACCTGTATCGAAGGGTGGCTGTCGGTGGATGTCGCCGGACGCACTGTACACATGGAGAGTGGCCGGCAACTCACCTATGGCGCCGCCGGGATCGGCGCGGTGGAGACGGTGGACGCCCAGGCGGTGGTGGCTTGGCGCGAGCAGGTGCTGGTGTTCAACAACGCGACGCTGGCGACGGTGGTGGACGAGATCAATCGCTACCGGCCGGGGATGCTGGTGTTATTGAACAAACAACTGGGCCAGCGCCGGGTGCAGGCGCGGTTCAGTTTGCAGCAGTTGGCGGGGGTGGCGTTGTTGATTCGTGATGCGTATGGGGCGAAGTGTACGGAATTGCCGGGGGGGGTGGTGTTGTTGAGTTAGGTTGACCGGGCATTTTTTTTGGATTGGATATGAGTACATATCCGTTGCTGCGGTCACGGCGGCTTATGGTTCCGGTCCGTACAAAAAGCCCCAAAGTAACCAAAGGGCTCTTGCCCCACCACTCGGTGCCTCGCCTAAGATCAAAAGCCAAAGCGAGGCGGCCTTATAGCTGACCTGATCCTGGAAGCCGAACCGGGTCAAAAATGTGGGAGGGGGCTTGCCCCCGATAGCAATATGTCAGCCACTACATGCATGACTGACCCACCGCTATCGGGGGCAAGCCCCCTCCCACATTTGGATCTCATAGATCAGATAGACCTTGCTCTGCTCTTGATCTGCTCTTGATCTTGATCTTAGGCGCCCCGTAAAACCACTCGGTGCCTCGCCTAAGATCAAAAGCCAAAGCGAGGCGGCCTTATAGCTG
>NZ_JALJRR010000089.1:0-242 GCF_024519615.1 Pseudomonas sp. Pse79 | reverse complement strand
CACACTGCCATCGGGGGCAAGCCCCCTCCCACATTTTGATCGGCGTACACCCGTTTCGGCACAGCAAGAGGGCTTTGCCTGTTGGATCACTACCTGCCGACCAAGCCCCTGGGCCTCTCCTAACCCCGACTTGAAATGCAACCAACTGTGGGAGGGGGCTTGCCCCCGATAGCGGTGGGTCAGTCAGGCATGTCTTGGCTGACAAGCCGCCATCGGGGGCAAGCCCCCTCCCACATTTTGAT
>NZ_JALJRR010000088.1:0-242 GCF_024519615.1 Pseudomonas sp. Pse79 | reverse complement strand
TGCTGATCAATGAGTTCGGCGACGTCGGCATCGACCACCTGCTGGTGGAAGAGGTCGCGCCGGACACGGTGCTGCTGCCCGGCGGCTGCGTATGCTGCTCGATTCGCGGCGAACTCAAAGACGCATTGCTCAGCCTGTTGCAACGCCGCGAGCGCGGCGAGATCCCGGCCTTCAAGCGGGTGATCCTGGAAACCACCGGCCTGGCCGACCCGGCGCCGATCCTCGCGACCCTCAACAACGAC
>NZ_JALJRR010000087.1:0-243 GCF_024519615.1 Pseudomonas sp. Pse79 | reverse complement strand
ATGGGAAGGTCCTGGTTCAGGTCAGTAAGGGCATCGCCGTTATTACAGGCGGCCAACAGCAGGCTTGATAGCAGAAGCAATTGGCGCATCAATCGAGTTCCTTCACGATCTTTCCACCCTAATAATGTCGACGCGACCGATAGAGCCGTACCGCCGCCGGTTGTCTTGTCGCCGACGCGAAAGATGCTTCACCCCAACAGCCGCCATTCGATGCTTTCCTCATTGACCGTTATGATGTCGGGC
>NZ_JALJRR010000086.1:0-244 GCF_024519615.1 Pseudomonas sp. Pse79 | reverse complement strand
CCATCGCTGTCTTTCAGTCGATGCATCGGTGACTGGTCCGCCGCCATCGGGGGCAAGCCCCCTCCCACATAGGATCTGTGGTGTTCATCCATTGTGTGGCAGACGTAGGCTCAGTGTGGGAGGGGGCTTGCCCCCGATAGCGGTGTGGCAGTCAGCTTATTTGTAACTGTTCCAGCGCTATTGGGAGCGAGCTTGCCATCGCTGTCTTTCAGTCGATGCATCGGTGACTGGTCCGCCGCCATCG
>NZ_JALJRR010000085.1:0-246 GCF_024519615.1 Pseudomonas sp. Pse79 | reverse complement strand
GCAGGTTGTCCTGGCTGGCGATGATGCGGCCGGTGGCGTCGTAGTGCAGCAGTTGGCGATGTTGCGCGGCGGGTTGCTGGTCGAGTTTGCCGATCAGGTTGTCGGCGGGGTCGTACTCGAAGTGTTTTTGTGTGGCCGCCGGCATCAACGAGGGCTGGCTGGCGTGGCGGCGCTGGCGTGCGCGCAGGCGGCCGCTGCGGTCGTATTCGCTGCGGGTGCTGAGTTGGCCTTGGGTGCGCAGCACTT
>NZ_JALJRR010000084.1:0-254 GCF_024519615.1 Pseudomonas sp. Pse79 | reverse complement strand
GCAGCCCCGTCTCCCGATCCAGATACTGCCCCTGAAATCGCAGGTTCTGCTCTTCAATAAAATACGCTTCGCGCACCTCCTCCAGCGCGTTGCCCCACACCCGATAAGTCGCGCGCCAGACGTTGTGCCCGTCGGTTTCAGTCAACTGTTCCGGCAAGCCGCTCAAGTCGTTGTGGTAATAGCGCACGCTCTGGTGTTCGCCCACGCCATCAACCCGGGCCAGCGGCGTATAGCCATCGTCCTCATAGAGATAC
>NZ_JALJRR010000083.1:0-261 GCF_024519615.1 Pseudomonas sp. Pse79 | reverse complement strand
AGAAGCGCCAATTGCGCTCGCAGGCTGACTCGAGTATTTCGCTGAAAGCGGAAGGTGCTGAGCTCAGGGTAGGATTTCTCGCGGGTGTTGGCGCTGGCGCTTCCGATGCGGTCGCGCTTCGGCGGTGTGCCGCGGAGTCTTCGGCGGTAAGGGTCTGAAACCGCTCGAACTGGTCGGCCAGCAGGCGAGGGGGCGGGTCGCATTTACAGCGGCAGAGATCGTCCGAGAGCGCCACCCGTCGCCCTCGTGCCCACTGCTCCA
>NZ_JALJRR010000082.1:0-261 GCF_024519615.1 Pseudomonas sp. Pse79 | reverse complement strand
CCGTCAACGGCGAAGCCACCGTTTACTTCAAACCAAACGCGAACTTCAACGGCACGGCGAACTTCACCTACACCGCCACCGACGGCGGTATCGCTGGCGGCGGCAGCCCGCTGACCTCAGCTCCGGCTAACGGCACTATCACCGTGACCCCGGTCAATGACGCGCCAGTGGCTGTGACCACTACTGCGACCGGTGCTGAAGATCCAAGCGTAGGTATCGCGGTCAAGCTGAGCGCCACCGACGTAGACGGCGTGGCAGACG
>NZ_JALJRR010000081.1:0-264 GCF_024519615.1 Pseudomonas sp. Pse79 | reverse complement strand
TCACCGACGCCCTCGGCGAACGCACTCAATTCAGCTATGACGCCAACGGGCGTTTACTCAACAGCCAACTGCCGGACGGGCGCACCGAGCAATATCAGCGCGATGCCAGCGGTCAGTTGGTGGGCTATACCGATCCCGCCGGGCACACCACGCTCTACCAGCACAACCGTCGCGGCCGGGTACGCCAGCGCACCGACGCCCATGGACGACAGGTGCAATTCGGCTATGACAGCTATGGGCGGCTGCAAGCGCTGGTCAACGAGA
>NZ_JALJRR010000080.1:0-308 GCF_024519615.1 Pseudomonas sp. Pse79 | reverse complement strand
GTGGGCAGGTAATGGTCGATGGCGCGGTTGAAGGCAGCGCGGTCTTTGGTGGGATTGATGGGTGGGTCGGGTAGGACTTTATTCATGGTGTAACTCCGAATTTTGAGTAAGGAGCCGAACCGGTCGCGACTAAACGAAGGTGGCGGCTGTACGCAGGTTAGTCGACCGGCCAAAATCGGAAACTCCGGCGCACCCAAAGGCGCCCTGCGCACAGCCACCATAAACTGCATGGACCATTGCACCGAATTTGGAGTCCGGGCGACTAAACCCGATCACTGATTTGGCAGTGACGGACCGCAGACTAGCCA
>NZ_JALJRR010000007.1:85656-265322 GCF_024519615.1 Pseudomonas sp. Pse79 | reverse complement strand
CACAAGCACCCACACGAATTGCTTGATTCAGTTGTTAAAGAGCGGTTGGTTAAGATCTTTCGTCTCAACCGAGGCGCGCATTCTACAGCAGCCTCATTTGCTGTCAAGTGATTATTTTAAGAAGTTTTCAAAGTTTCCTTTGTAACTTCAACCACTTGCGCTTCCGATCTCTCGTTAGCGGGAGGCGAATTCTACAGCGTTACACGCTGCTGTCAACACCTCTTTTTCTCCGCTTTCGACCGAGAAGATCGAAACGTTAATAGAGCCAAACAACACCGCTCTACCAACTCCTTCCAGGCTTCGATGAACTTAAGCAGGCCGCTGTCGAATCTTGCGTAACTCTTTGTTTACCAAGGAGTTTTCCGTTTCGACTGCGCCGGAAGTGGGGCGAATTATAGACGTCCAGGATTTGCCGTCAACCTTTAATTTCGCTTATCTATCCAATAGTTAGGATTGGCTAAAAAACAACCAACTTTCTTCTATATAGAGCCCTTAATGACGCTCTATATAGAAGAGAGGACTCAGATAACCCCAGCTTCTTTTAAAGCAGCCACATTCGTCGGCATCAACCCCAGCACTTCCTGCAACACCCTGACCGTATGCTCACCCAATAAAGGAGGCGCGCTGCGGTATTCCACAGGGGTCTTGGATAACCGTATAGGACTGGCAACCTGAGGCACCATCCCCGCCAGTGCATGAGGCAACTCAATCGCCAGCCCGCGCGCCTTGACCTGGGCATCCGCGAATACCTGCGCCAGATCATTGATCGGCCCGCACGGCACGCCGACTCGCTCCAGTTGCGACACCCATTCAGCCGTCGTCTTGAACACCGTCGCCTGGCGAATCAAGGGAATCAGTTCCGCGCGATTGGCCACCCGCACCTTGTTGGTCGCGAAACGCGGATCATCCGCCCACTGCGGCTGACCTGCCACCTGCGCAAACTTACGGAACTGCCCGTCATTCCCCACCGTCAGGATGAAGTCGCCATCGGCCGTGGGAAAATCCTGATAAGGCACGATATTCGGATGTGCATTGCCCAAGCGCTTTGGCGGCACGCCTGTCGTCAGGTAGTTCATCGCCTGGTTGGCCAGACAAGCCACCTGCACATCCAGCAGCGCCATATCAATATGTTGCCCGCCGCCGTCACGCTCGCGATGAGCCAGCGCCGCCAGGATCGCCACCGCCGAATAGAGCCCCGTAAGGATGTCAGTCAACGCCACCCCCACTTTCACCGGGCCCGCCCCCTCATCACCCTCCGGCCGCCCCGTCAGGCTCATGAGTCCGCCCAACCCCTGGATCATGAAGTCGTAGCCCGCACGCGCCGCATAAGGCCCCGTCTGGCCAAACCCCGTGATCGAGCAATAGATCAACGCCGGGTTGACCTCCTTCAGCGAGGCATAGTCCAACCCATACGCCGCCAGGCCGCCCACCTTGAAGTTCTCGATCAGGATGTCGGACTTGGCCGCCAGGTCACGCACCAGCTTCTGCCCCTCCGGCTGCGTGAAGTCGATGGTCACCGACTCTTTGTTGCGGTTGGCCGACAAGTAATACGCCGCTTCACTGGTGTTCTCGCCATACGCGTCCTTGAGGAAGGGAGGCCCCCAGGCACGCGTGTCGTCACCATTGCCCGGCCGCTCGACCTTGATCACTTCGGCCCCAAGGTCCGCGAGGATCTGCCCGGCCCAAGGGCCCGCCAGTACTCGCGACAAATCCAGTACCCGCAGATGCGAAAGCGCGCCCATGCCCGTGCTCCTATTAATAGAACGCCTGAAGACCGGTTTGCGCGCGCCCCAGAATCAAGGCGTGTACATCGTGGGTACCTTCATAGGTGTTCACCACCTCCAGGTTGACCAGGTGACGCGCCACCCCGAACTCGTCGGAGATACCGTTGCCGCCCAACATATCCCGCGCCATGCGTGCGATATCCAGCGACTTGCCGCAGGAATTGCGCTTCATGATCGAAGTAATTTCCACCGCCGCAGTGCCTTCATCCTTCATCCGTCCCAGGCGCAGGCAGCCTTGCAAGGCCAGAGTGATCTCGGTCTGCATGTCCGCGAGCTTCTTCTGGATAAGCTGGGTCGCCGCCAATGGCCGACCGAACTGATGCCGATCAAGGGTGTACTGGCGAGCGGTATGCCAGCAGAACTCGGCAGCACCCAGCGCGCCCCAGGAGATCCCGTAACGAGCGGAGTTAAGGCAGGTGAAGGGGCCTTTCAAGCCACGCACATCCGGGAAGATGTTCTCGTCGGGCACGAACACGTTGTCCATGACGATCTCGCCGGTAATGGAAGCCCGCAGGCCGACCTTGCCGTGAATCGCCGGAGCGCTCAGACCTTTCCAGCCTTTCTCCAGGACAAAACCGCGGATATCGCCGGCATCGTCCTTGGCCCACACCACGAACACATCGGCGATCGGGCTGTTGGTGATCCACATCTTGGCGCCGGTCAGGCTGTAGCCGCCATCCACCTTGCGTGCCCGGGTAATCATCGCGCCCGGGTCGGAACCGTGGTTAGGCTCAGTCAGACCGAAGCATCCGATCCATTCACCCGACGCCAGTTTCGGCAGGTATTTCTGTTTTTGCGCTTCGGTGCCGAACTCATTGATCGGCACCATGACCAGTGACGACTGCACACTCATCATCGAGCGATAGCCGGAGTCGACTCGCTCGACCTCACGCGCAATCAACCCGTAGCTGACGTAATTCAGGCCACTGCCGCCGTACTGCTCGGGAATCATCGCGCCCAACAGGCCGGTTTCGCCCATCTCACGGAAGATCGCAGGGTCGGTCTTTTCATGGCGGAAGGCTTCGAGCACCCTTGGCGCCAACTTGTCCTGGGCGAATTGCTCAGCACTGTCGCGCACCATGCGCTCTTCTTCGGTGAGCTGTTGATCCAGCAGCAGTGGATCGATCCAGTTGAAGCTTGCCTTGCCAGCCATGAATAAGTCCTCGCAAAGAAATCAGAAGTCGTGGATGCAGACTAGGCTCGGCAAGCGCAGAGGGCAAACGAGGTTTTTGCATAGGCTTGTGCTAATTTCTCACTCCGTAACGACCGAGAAGGGCGCAAACGCGCCTTATAAGTGAGAACAAGGTACATGCGCAGAAAAATCCCCAGCACCACCGCCCTTGTCAGCTTTGAAGCTGCAGCCCGCCACGAGAGCTTTACCAAGGCGGCGCAGGAGCTTTCCATCACTCAGGGCGCCATTTGCCGACAGATCGCCAGCCTCGAGGAGTTTTTGAGTGTCGAACTGTTTCGACGCTCGCGGCGTGGGGTCAAGCTCACAGAAGCGGGCCTGTCGTATAGCCGTCGTGTCGCCACGCAATTGGACGCGGTGGAGCGCGACACCTTGTCCGTCATGGGACAGCAGGGCGCGAACGTCATCGAGCTGGCGGTGGTGCCGACCTTTGGCACCCAATGGCTGATCCCTCGCCTCAAGGACTTTCAGCGCCAGCACCCGGAAGTCACGGTCAACCTCACCAACCGCACGCGCCCCTTCCTGTTTGCCGACACCGAATTCGACGCCGCGATCTATTTCGGCGATGCCGACTGGTCCGGTACCGAATCCCACCGGCTGATGGGAGAAAACCCGGTCCCGGTGTGCAGCCCGCGCTTACTCGGCAGCCGCACACACTTCAGCCCCCAGGAAATCGCAGAACTGCCGCTGCTGCAGCAGACCACGCGGCCCTATGCCTGGCGCCAGTGGTTCAACGCGCAACAACTGAACATACCCCGCGACATGACAGGCCCCCGCTACGAGCTATTCTCGATGTTGTCCCAGGCGGCCATGCATGACATGGGCATTGCGCTGATTCCACCGTTCCTCATCCAGCGCGAACTGGACGAGCACCAACTGGTGATCGCGAGCCCTGAAGCACTGAGCAGTTCGAAGGCGTATTACTTGATGATTCCTGACAGGAAAGTCGAATCGGCCTCCCTGCACGCCTTCAGGGACTGGCTGATCGACCAGTCCCAGCGCTATAGCCCCCAGTAATCTAAGGACGGAGCGGCATTTGTTGACTATGTAGTCAGCTAAAATAGAATCCTACAGATATATATAAATGTCGCATTCCAGCAAACTGTACCTGTTCGGCGAAAATGAGGCTAAAAGCCATGATTCTCATGGCTTGTAGCGACTATTACCGGCTAATGCCCGACTATTCACAACGGCGAGGTCGAAACTACAAAAAAACCGAAATACACCTTTAACCACTTGTATTTAAATAAGTTATCTCAAGGCATTGCGACAATCAGTCACAGGGTGACTTGTAGTTAATTTTTCGTCACCCGTCATAATCCCTTGAAGGCCGTAAAGTTCGCCTGCAAAATGCCGCGCCCCGCTGTCATTTCAGCGGGATCGTGCTGATCGGCCGCCCCAGATGCGCCACTCACGGTGCGCTGGCCTTTTTACAATAAGATCAAAAGCAAAAAGATCATGCAGGAGATTTCACGTGCACATTGGTGTTCCTCTCGAAACCCAGACCGGTGAAACGCGGGTGGCTGCCACCCCGGAAACCATCAAGAAGCTGATCGGCCAGGGCCATAAGGTCACTGTACAAAGCGGGGCGGGCATTAAAGCCAGCATCGTCGACAGTGCCTATGAAACGGCAGGTGCAACCATTGGCAGCGCCAGCGATGCATTTGGCGCGGAGCTGATCCTCAAAGTGGTTGCCCCCAGCGACAGCGAACTGACGCTGATCAAAAGCGGCACCGTGCTGGTGGGCATGCTCAATCCGTTCAGCAATGAAACCATCGCCAAGCTGGCCGAGCAGGGCATCACGGCCTTCGCGCTCGAAGCCGCGCCGCGGACTTCGCGGGCCCAGAGCCTGGACGTGCTGTCGTCCCAGGCCAACATCGCCGGTTACAAGGCCGTGTTGCTCGCCGCCCATCATTACCCACGCTTCATGCCGATGCTGATGACTGCCGCCGGTACGGTAAAAGCCGCGCGTGTGTTGATCCTCGGCGCTGGCGTCGCGGGCCTGCAGGCCATCGCCACGGCGAAACGTCTGGGTGCAGTGATCGAAGCGTCTGACGTGCGCCCGGCCGTGAAGGAGCAGATCGAATCCCTCGGCGCCAAGTTCGTCGACGTGCCTTATGAGACCGACGAAGAGCGTGAATGCGCCGTCGGCGTCGGCGGTTACGCACGCCCGATGCCGACCAGCTGGATGCAACGCCAGGCCCTGGCGGTCCACGAACGCGCCAAGCAGGCCGACATCGTCATCACCACCGCCCTGATCCCGGGCCGCAAGGCTCCGACCCTGCTCAGCGCCGACACGGTTGCCCAGATGAAGCCGGGCTCAGTGGTGATCGACCTTGCCGCAGCCCAGGGCGGCAACTGCCCGCTGACCGTCGCCGACCAGGTGGTGGTGGAAAACGGCGTGATCATTTGCGGCCCGACCAACCTGGCGGGTGCCGTCGCCGCCGACGCATCGGCCCTGTATGCGCGCAACCTGCTGGACTTCCTGAAGCTGGTCTTCAACAAGGAAGGGCAGTTTGAAATCAACCTCGAAGACGACATCGTCGCCGCGTGCCTGATGTGCCGCGACGGCCAAGTCATCCGCAAAAACGCCTAAGCAGGGATTCAGACGATGGAAGAGCTTATCTCCCCCGGTATCTACAACCTGATCATCTTCGTGCTGGCGATTTATGTCGGTTACCACGTGGTCTGGAACGTTACCCCCGCACTGCACACGCCGTTGATGGCGGTGACCAACGCAATCTCGGCGATCGTGATCGTCGGCGCCATGCTGGCCGCTGCGTTGACCGTGACTCCGCTGGGCAAGACCATGGGCACTCTGGCCGTGGCCCTGGCGGCCGTCAACGTGTTCGGCGGCTTCCTGGTGACTCGCAGGATGCTTGAGATGTTCAAGAAGAAAGCCCCGAAAGTAAAAGAAGAGGCGCCGAAGTAATGAGCATGAATCTTGTCACGACGCTCTATCTGATCGCGTCGATCTGTTTCATCCAGGCCCTCAAAGGCCTGTCGCATCCGACCACTTCGCGGCGCGGCAACCTGTTCGGCATGCTCGGCATGGCGCTGGCGGTGCTCACCACCGTGGGCCTCATCTATAAGCTGGGCGCTGAGCTTGCCACTGCCGGCATCGGCTACGTGATCGTGGGCCTGCTGATCGGCGGCACCGCCGGCTCGATCATGGCCAAGCGCGTGGAAATGACCAAGATGCCGGAACTGGTCGCCTTCATGCACAGCATGATCGGCCTGGCCGCGGTGTTTATCGCCATTGCCGCCGTGGTCGAACCGCAATCCCTGGGCATCGTCAAACACCTGGGCGATGCGATCCCGGCCGGTAACCGCCTGGAACTGTTCCTCGGTGCCGCCATCGGCGCCATCACCTTCTCCGGTTCGGTGATCGCCTTCGGCAAGCTGTCGGGCAAGTACAAGTTCCGCCTGTTCCAAGGCGCACCGGTACAGTTCGGCGGCCAACACAAACTGAACCTGGTGCTCGGCCTGACTACATTGGGGCTCGGCCTGACCTTCATGTTCACCGGCAACCTCTCTGCCTTCGCGCTGATGCTGGCCCTGGCGTTCGTGCTGGGCGTGCTGATCATCATCCCGATCGGCGGCGCCGACATGCCGGTAGTGGTGTCGATGCTCAACAGCTACTCCGGCTGGGCTGCGGCAGGGATCGGCTTCTCGCTGAACAACTCGATGCTGATCATCGCCGGCTCGCTGGTGGGCTCCAGCGGTGCGATCCTGTCCTACATCATGTGCAAGGCGATGAACCGCTCCTTCTTCAACGTGCTGCTCGGCGGTTTCGGCAATGCGCCGGATGCCGGTGCGGCGGCCGGCTCGAAAGAAGCGCGCCCGGTGAAATCCGGCTCGGCCGACGACGCCACGTTCCTGCTGACCAACGCCGATACCGTGATCATCGTGCCGGGCTATGGCCTGGCAGTGGCACGGGCACAGCATGCGCTGAAGGAACTGACCGAGAAGCTGACCCACCGTGGCGTGACCGTGAAGTACGCGATCCACCCGGTGGCCGGCCGCATGCCCGGACACATGAACGTATTGCTGGCCGAGGCCGAAGTGCCTTACGACCAGGTGTTCGAGATGGAAGACATCAACTCCGAATTCGGCCAGGCTGACGTAGTACTGGTGCTCGGCGCGAACGACGTGGTCAACCCGGCCGCCAAGAACGATCCGAACTCGCCGATTGCCGGCATGCCGATCCTCGAGGCGTTCAAGGCCAAGACCATCATCGTCAACAAGCGCTCGATGGCCAGCGGCTATGCCGGCCTGGACAACGAGCTGTTCTACCTGGACAAAACCATGATGGTCTTCGGCGACGCCAAGAAGGTTATCGAAGACATGGTCAAGGCTGTCGAGTAACACTGCGCCAGCGCAATACCCGAAACCCTGGCCTGCAGTAGGCTAGGGTTTTTTATTGCAGCATGAAAACCGACCAAAGGCCCTAAATCGCTGCCCGGCATTCGACCATGGTAGCGGGCCGAAAACTTTTGAAATCACTAAACTGCGCACCTTGCCTCCGTATCTCGAGATAACAATCCATGTACCGTGATCGTATCCGCTTGCCTTCGCTGTTGAACAAGGTCATGAGCGCGGCTGATGCCGCCGCACTGATCGAGGACGGCATGACCGTCGGGATGAGCGGCTTTACCCGTGCGGGTGAAGCCAAAGCCGTCCCTCAAGCTCTGGCCGAACGTGCCAAGACGTCGCCGCTGAAAATCACCCTGATGACCGGCGCCAGCCTGGGCAACGATCTCGACAAACAACTGACCGAAGCCGGCGTACTGTCGCGACGCATGCCGTTCCAGGTCGACAGCACCCTGCGCAAGGCGATCAATGCCGGCGAGGTGATGTTCATCGACCAGCATTTGTCGGAAACCGTCGAGCAACTGCGCAACAACCAGCTCAAGCTGCCTGACATTGCCGTGATCGAAGCCGTTGCGATCACCGAACAAGGCCATATCGTGCCGACCACTTCCGTGGGCAACTCGGCCAGTTTCGCGATTTTCGCCAAGCAAGTGATCGTCGAGATCAACATGGCGCACAACCCGAACCTGGAAGGCCTGCACGACATCTACATCCCGACCTATCGGCCAACGCGCACGCCGATCCCGCTGGTAAAAGTCGACGACCGCATTGGCAGCACCGCGATCCCGATTCCGCCGGAGAAAATCGTCGCCATCGTGATCACCAACAAGGCTGACTCGCCTTCCACAGTGACGCCGCCGGACGCCGACACCCAAGGCATCGCCAGCCACCTGATCAACTTCCTCAAGCAGGAAGTGGACGCCGGCCGCATGACCAACAAGCTCGGCCCGCTGCAGGCCGGGATCGGCAACATCGCCAACGCCGTGATGTGTGGCTTGATCGATTCGCCGTTCGAAGACCTGACCATGTATTCGGAAGTGCTGCAGGACTCGACGTTCGACCTGATTGACGCCGGCAAGCTGAGCTTCGCCTCCGGCAGTTCGATCACCTTGTCGGAGCGGCGCAACAGCAACGTGTTCGGCAACCTGGAGCACTACAAGGACAAACTGGTGCTGCGCCCGCAAGAAATTTCCAACCACCCTGAAGTGGTTCGTCGCCTGGGCATCATCGCGATCAACACCGCGCTGGAGTTCGACATCTACGGCAACGTCAACTCCACGCACGTGTGCGGGACGCGGATGATGAACGGGATCGGCGGCTCGGGCGACTTCGCGCGTAACGCGCACCTGGCAATCTTCGTGACCAAGTCGATTGCCAAGGCCGGGGCGATTTCCAGCGTGGTGCCGATGGTCAGCCACGTCGACCACACCGAGCACGACGTCGACATCCTGGTGACCGAAGTGGGCCTCGCCGACTTGCGTGGCCTGGCGCCACGGGAGCGCGCACGGGTGATCATCGACAACTGCGTGCATCCGGACTATCGCGATGCGTTGAACAAATACTTCAACGCCGCTTGCGCGATTGGTGGCCACACCCCTCACGTCCTGCGCGAAGCCCTGAGCTGGCACATTAACCTGGAAGAAACCGGGCACATGCTCAAGGATTGATCGATACACAACCGAGCTGATGCACACAGTTTCATCAGCTCGGTTGCACCACCCTCCTTTCTGTAAAAAACTGTACTGCTGTACCGGTCTTTTCCTACCGAAATATCCCACACCCTTCTTCTAAAATGCCATTTTTGCACTGTTTCAGTGCGGACAGGTACAGTTGCCCCATTTCCGTACAGTACAGCCGCTATAAACAGTTAACTGGCCCCTCACAATACAGGTGAACTGTATCTAGAGAGTCTTGCGCGGGAGGAGGATCATTGGCATCAGTTAAACCACTACCTAATCCCGCCACAAGCGGAAGGATGTCATCATGGAACGTACACTCAGTTCCGATCTGTTCTTTGAAGAAAAAGCTGTAAGCACCCAGGCTTCCCTGCCTCTGCGCGTTATCGCCAACCTGATGCTGTGGCAGCGCCGCATCTCCAGCCGCCATCAACTGGCTCGTCTGGATTCGCGTCTGCTGGCTGACGCCGGTATCAGCGAAGCACAACGCTACGAAGAGCTGAGCAAGCCGTTCTGGCGCTAATGAGCGCTCGCTGGCCCTGACCCACCGGGTCCACAGCCAGCAACCTGATTCGTTAAGCAAAGCCCGCCCCGGGTCACCGGAGGCGGGCTTTGTTGTGTCTGGGCCCGGGTGTTTTCGGCCCCGAACAGATCGCTTGCAAATCAACCAGTACAGTTAAATTATTATAACAATTAAGCAGTACAATTGAGTGCCGGTGTATCTGTATCGGTCGAAACGATCCGCTCAACATGGTCTTCCAAAAAAAAGACCCTGTAAGGCGCTCCCCATGCACCCACCAACCCCGCGCACCACGTTGTTACGCCGCACCGTCGCCACGCTCGCCAGGTGGCGGCAACAGGCCCGAGAACGACACCAACTGGCCCAGCTCGACCCGCGAGAGCTGTCCGACGCGGGTATCAGCCCCGGTGAGCGCCAGGTCGAGCTGTCCAAGCCGTTCTGGCGTGACTAGACAGTCAAGACGCTTTTCGAATGGACAAGCCGCGGCTTAATATCCGGTCACCACGTGGCGAACCGTGTAGAACGGGCGTCTGATGCTCAATGGCATCCACATCCGTTTCACAGTGGCCGCTGCGCGCGACCTTATTTGTTCATCTACAGGAGTAACCCCATGTCCCGTCTTCGCCTGCTGAGTGCCGCCGCCCTGTTGGCCCTCACCGCCAACGCCCATGCGTCCAGCCTCATCGTGACGACCGACTCGATCGTCGGCGCATTGAAAGCCACCTCCGATGCCAGTTCCGATGCCACCTCCTCCCTGCGTGACAACAAGGTCGTGCGCGCCGCCCGTGACGACGCCGCCAGCTTCGTCGCCAGCCAAGGCGCCATTCGTGGGGTCAAACTGGAAAGCGCTCTGGCACAGATCCGCCAGCAAGCGCCACAACTGAGCGCTGCGACAGACGCACAACTGGCCCAGGCCATTCTGGCCATCTGAAAACCCGTCGGAACAAGGGAGCGCCAGCCGCTCCCGGATGCCTCGACGCTGGCTCTCGCCCGGGCATTGCGCTAGCCTTGGCGCTCGCTTTCAGTTGTCGAGTCCCATGGCTTTTTCATACCGCCTAGTGCTGGTTCCCGTGATGTTTGCTGCCGGCTGGTCGCCATTGGCTTCGGCCTTTGATCTGTCCACCCAGAGCACTGTGGTGAGCGCTTATGCCACCAGCAAAGTGACCTCCGCGCCGTTTGACCGAAAGTGGGTGCTGGCCGCCCAGGATGACGCTGCCGCATTCATTGCCACTGACGGCCGATGGCGGGGGGCTCGGCTGGAATCAGCGCTGGATCGTCTGCGCCGCAGCCAACCAAAACTTAACGCCAGCGACCTTGAACTGGCGCAAGCAATTCTCGTCCAATAATCATCTTTGTATTTCGGAGTCATTCCATGCGTAGCCCGCTGATCGCCGCCGCTCTCGGCCTGCTGTTGTTGACCGATGTCGCCCACGCGCAGACCTTGAAGGCCACCAGTAACATCATCGTCCGCGCCTCCGCGCGCACCATTGATTTCACCTCGGACACCACCACCTCCATCCGCGACTCCAAAATCGTGCGCGAAGCCCACGATGACGCCGCCAGCTTCGTCGCCAGCAACGGCGAGATCCGTGGCGCACAACTCGAAGCCGCCTTCGACACCCTGCGCACCCGCGTACCGGAAGCCCGTGATGCCAGCGACCAGACCCTCGCCGAAGCCATTCTCGCGCTGTGAGGCGTCTCATCGCCCGGCTCCTGGCCGGGGCTGTGCTGTTGTGTGCCGGCGCAGCCCAGGCCAGCCTGCAACTGCGGCTCATTACCGAAGGTTTGAGCCCAGCCGAACAGCAGGCCAGCCAGGCGTTGCTCGATGAAGCGCTGCGCTCACTGCCGCCGCGCTTCATCGAACAGTTGGACCGGCGCATCGATGTCGGCTGGACCGACAAGATGCCCGCCAACGCCTACGGCCAGGCCTCCCTGGTGTCCGAGCTGGACCTCAACCGCAACCTGCTCGCCAGCCTGACCGACGGCAGCGCCGCCACCCGCAAGACCAACCGCCCCCACGGCACCGTGCGCCGGGAAATGCTCGCCACCGTGCTGCATGAACTGACCCACATCTACGACCGTGCGCGCCTGTGGCCCAGCGACGAGCGCGCGCTGATCCGCCGCTGCAGCCGCCAGAACAGCATCACCGGCCTGGTCGGCCTGCCCGATCAATGCCGTGGCCAGAACGACCGCCGCTTCACCCTCAGCGACGACCCGCGCCTGCTCGACCTCGCCGGCTGGCCGCAATACGTCGGCCGCCGCGGTGAGCGCGAGCAGCACAACCGCCAGGTCGCGCGCAGCCCGGACCTCTACGAAACCAGCAGCCCACTGGAGTTCGTCGCGGTCAACATGGAATATTTCCTCCTCGACCCGAGCTACGCCTGCCGCCGCCCCGCGCTGTTCCGCTATTACAAGGAACACTTTGGCTGGGCGCCGCCCGCGCAAGACACCTGCGCCAAGACCTACGCCTTCCTCAACGCCGGCAACGATTTCGCCAAGACGCCCCTGGGCCATGTCGACCCGGAACGGGTCTACGAAATCGATTACCTGCTCGCCGAAGCCAACCAGAACCTGGTCAGTCGCTGGGGCCACAGCATGTTGCGCCTGGTGATCTGCGCGCCGGGGCGCCCTCGCGGCCCGGACTGTCGGCTGGATCTGGACCAGCATCTGGTGTTGTCCTACCGCGCCTTTGTCGGTGACGTACAACTGTCGAGCTGGGACGGCCTGGTGGGCAAGTACCCGTCACGGCTGTTCGTGTTGCCGCTGGCCCAGGTCATCGACGAGTACACCAAGACCGAGTTGCGCGGCCTCGCCTCGGTGCCGCTGAAGCTGACGCGCCGGGAGATCGAGGACACCGTCGAACACGCGGCCGAAATGCATTGGAGCTACGACGGCAACTACTTCTTCCTGTCCAACAACTGCGCGGTCGAAGGCCTGAAACTGTTACGCAGCGGCAGTGCCAATCCGCAATTGACCGGTCTGGACAACATCACGCCCAACGGGCTGCTGGAGGTCCTGCAGGCGCGCGGCCTGGCCGATACCAGCGTGTTGAACGACAAGCGCGAGGCGCTGCGCCTGGGCTATCACTTCGACTCGTTCCGCGAGCGCTACCAAGCGATGTTCGACGTGCTGCGCAAGCGCCTGCCGATCCAGCAGACCCAGGTCGAAGACTGGCTGTCCCTGAGCGCGCAAGAGCGCCGCCACTGGTTCGAGCAGGCCGACCTGCGCACCAGCGCCGCATTACTGCTGCTGGAACAGGCAAGCTTTCGCAAGCAATTGATGCTGGCCCAGGACGAAGTCAAACAACGCTACCTCGGCGCCCGCGAGCTGAAAAATGGCGGCATGGAGAAAGCCAACGCCACGCTGCAGCAGATTCTCGCCAACAGCGGCTTCCTCAGCCGCCCGGCAGAACTGCTGGGCAGCGGTGGCTACGGCTTGCCGCAACCTTCGGAGTCCAAGCGGCTGGAATCGGAAAGTGCCGAGCGCCAGAAACAGCTGCAATCCCTGACCGGCGAACTGGATAAAGAGGTGAGGGCGCTGCTGGACCCGTCCCGCGCCGCCGAGATTGCCGCGTGCGAAGCCAACCTCAAGCAGATTGGCGAACATCTGCGCAAACTGCACAAAGCAGCGGGCGGCCTCGAATTGCCCTGAAAATTTGCGCATACACCAGCTGAATGTGGGAGCGAGCCCCCTCCCACATGTTGATCTGCGCAGGCCTGGAGACCGTGTGTCATTTCCACCTCACCTGTTTGATCAACGAAAGCTGGCTGAAAGCTTACGCGTCTAGGATCGCCCCCACTGCCGGCAACAGACCGGCTGTTAACAACAACAATGGTGATTCCCGATGTCCGCCCGCTCCCGCCTGTTCGCCCCAACTCCTCCCGTAAGCCTCGTGCCTCTCGTTCTGCGCTGACCCCACCCGGTTCGCCATTCCTTAGCCGCGCTACGCCTGGAGTATTCCTATGCTGACTTTCCTTGGCTTTGCCATGGTCATCACGTTCATGTTCCTGATCATGACCAAGCGCCTGTCCGCGCTGATCGCCCTGATCATCGTGCCGATTCTG
This sequence comes from Pseudomonas sp. Pse79, assembly GCF_024519615.1. Taxonomy (NCBI): domain Bacteria; kingdom Pseudomonadati; phylum Pseudomonadota; class Gammaproteobacteria; order Pseudomonadales; family Pseudomonadaceae; genus Pseudomonas; species Pseudomonas sp. Pse79. The sequence continues at coordinate 251,715 of NZ_JALJRR010000007.1, read as the reverse complement.
TTCGCGCTGTTCGGCGGTTTTGCGCCGAAGATCGGCCCGATGATGCTCGAAGGCATCACCAAGCTCGCGCCGACCGGCGTGATGCTGATGTTCGCCATCCTCTACTTTGCCCTGATGATCGACTCCGGCCTGTTCGACCCGGCCGTGCGTAAGATCCTCAAGATGGTCAAGGGCGACCCGCTGAAAGTCTCGGTCGGCACCGCCGTGCTGGCCTTGGTGGTGTCCCTCGACGGTGACGGCGCCACCACCTACATGATCTGCGTGGCCGCGATGCTGCCGCTGTACCAGCGCATCGGCATGAGCCCGCGGATCATGGCCGGCCTGATCATCCTCGCCGGTGGCGTGATGAACATGACGCCCTGGGGCGGCCCGACCGCTCGCGCCGCGAGTGCGCTGCATGTGGACCCGTCAGACATCTTCGTCCCGATGATCCCGGCCATGGCCGCCGGCGTGGTCGCGATCCTGGTGATCGCTTACATGTACGGCAAGCGCGAACGTGCGCGCCTGGGTGAACTGCACCTGCAGGGCGACGAGATCGACCACAGCGAAATCAGCGTGTCGCAATACCCGGATGCCCGCCGTCCGAAGCTGATCTGGTTCAACGGCGTGCTGACCCTGGCGCTGATGTGTACCTTGATCGCCGGCCTGTTGCCACTGCCGGTGCTGTTCATGGTGGCGTTCAGTATCGCAATGATCGTCAACTACCCGTGCCTGCAACAGCAGAAAGACCGCGTCGCCGCCCATGCCGGCAGCGTACTGGCCGTGGTGGGGTTGATCTTCGCTGCAGGGATTTTCACCGGCATCCTGTCGGGCACCGGCATGGTCGACGCCATGTCCAAGAGCCTGCTGGCGGTCATTCCAGAAGCCCTGGGCCCTTACCTGGCGGTGATCACCGCACTGGTGAGCATGCCGTTCACCTTCTTCATGTCCAACGATGCGTTCTACTATGGCGTACTGCCGGTGCTGGCCGAAGCCGCCAGTCACTATGGCATCACCGCCGTAGAAATGGCCCGCGCCTCCATCGTCGGCCAACCCGTACACTTGCTCAGCCCGTTGGTGCCATCGACTTACCTGCTAGTGGCCCTGGCCGGTATCGAATTCGGCGATCACCAGCGCTTCACCCTGAAGTGGGCAGTGCTGGTGTGCCTGTGCATAATGTTCGCGGCGTTGCTGATGGGGATTTTTCCGCTGTTCAGCACTCTATAATCGTACCGACTCACCGCGCGGCGCTGCAGCTGGCGCGGTTTAACACTCGCTTAAAGGAATACACATGGAATGGCTGACCAATCCGGAAATCTGGATTGCCTTCTTCACCCTGACGGCCCTCGAGATCGTTCTGGGCATCGATAACATCATCATGATTTCGATCCTGGTCAGCCGCATGCCCAAGCACATGCAGGCGCGTACCCGGATCTTCGGCCTGGCCCTGGCCATGGTCACGCGAATCCTGTTGCTGCTGTCCATCACTTGGGTCATGCGCCTGACCGACGACCTGTTCGTGGTCTTCGGCCAGGGCATTTCCGGGCGCGACCTGATCCTGTTCTTCGGTGGTTTGTTCCTGCTGTGGAAAAGCTCCCAGGAGATGTACCACGCCCTGGAAGGTGAAGACGAAACCCACGAAGAGCCCAAAGGCGCCGGTGGCAAGTTCATCTACACCATCATCCAGATCGCGATCATCGACATCGTGTTCTCCCTGGACTCGGTGATCACTGCCGTCGGCATGGTGTCCCACGTACCGGTGATGATCGCGGCGATCGTGGTCGCGGTGCTGGTGATGATGGCAGCGGCCGGCACCATCAGTGACTTCATCGACAAGCACCCGTCGCTGAAGATGCTGGCGCTGTCGTTCCTGGTAGTGGTGGGTACCGTGCTGATCGCCGAATCCTTCGACGTGCATGTGCCTAAAGGCTACGTCTACTTCGCCATGGCGTTCTCGCTGGCGGTGGAAGCGGTGAACATCAAGATGCGTACCGCCATCGCGAAAAAGAAGAAACAGCAGGACCCTGTGAAACTGCGCAAGGACATTCCGGGTCAATAATCTTGATCCGCTGCTGAAATGGGGCGTTCGCGCCCCATTTTTTCATCTGCACAAAACTGGTTTCATGACAGTTTTGTTTCAAACCCGACTTTAGCTATGCGATGCTGGCGCACAGCCCTTTCGCCAACTACAGCTTAAGTACAAGACGTAGAACGGCACGCGGCAATTCTCATTGGCTCCTGTTGGAGCCCACCCACACGGGGGGCCGAGCATGCTGACCTTGCTCAATCTGCTTTCCGCCGTGACCCTGCTGATCTGGGGCACGCATATCGTCCGTACCGGCATCCTGCGGGTCTATGGTTCCAACCTGCGCCACGTCATCGGGCAAAACATGTCCAAGCGCTGGCTGGCGTTCGTCGCCGGTATCCTGGTAACGGCCATGGTGCAGAGCAGCAACGCCACCGCCATGCTGGTCACATCGTTTGTCGGCCAGGGCCTGATGGGGCTGATGCCTGCCCTGGCGACCATGCTCGGCGCCGACGTCGGGACGGCGCTGATGGCCCGGGTGCTCACCCTGGACCTGTCCTGGCTGTCGCCGCTGCTGATCTTTCTCGGGGTGATCTTCTTCCTCTCGCGCAAGCAGACACGGGCCGGGCAATTGGGCCGGGTCGGGATCGGCCTCGGGCTGATCATCCTCGCCCTGCAATTGATCGTCGAAGCCGCCGGGCCGATTACCCACGCACAGGGCGTGAAGGTGCTGTTCGCCTCACTGACCGGCGACATCCTGCTCGATGCGCTGGTCGGCGCGTTGTTCGCGATGATTTCCTACTCCAGCCTCGCCGCCGTACTGCTGACCGCCACCCTGGCCGGCGCCGGAGTGATCGGCTTGCACGTGGCCATCGGCCTGGTGATCGGCGCCAACATCGGCAGCGGCGTGCTCGCCTTCCTCAGCACCAACATGCAGAACGCCGCCGGACGCCAGGTGGCCCTGGGCAGCCTGTTGTACAAATTGATCGGCCTGTTGCTGATCATCCCGGTGCTCGACCCGCTTGTGTTGTGGATGGACGGCCTGGATTACAGCGCCCAAGGCATGGTCATCAGCTTCCACCTGCTCTACAACGTCAGTCGCTGCCTGATCCTGCTACCGAGCATCGGCCCGATGGCCCGGGTCTGCGCGTGGTTGCTGCCCGAACGGGAAGAGGCCAACGGCAAGGCCACGCCGCGCCACCTGGACCTCGCCGCCCTGGCCACGCCAAGCCTGGCGCTGGCCAACGCGGTGCGGGAAACCCTGCGCCTGGGCGACCTGATCGACAACATGCTCACCGCGATGCTCGAAGTGCTGCGCGGCAAACAGACGGCCATCACCCAGGAAATGCGCAGCCTCAGCGACGACGTCGAGGCGCTCTACAGCGCGATCAAACTCTACCTGGCGCAAATGCCCCGCGAAGACCTCAGCGAACAGGACAACCGCCGCTGGGCCGAGATCATCGAGCTGTCGATCAACCTGAAACTGGCCGGCGACCTGATCGAACGCATGCTGCGCAAAGTCCAGCAGCAGAAAACGTCCCAGCGTCGCCAGTTCTCCGAAGTGGGCCTGGAAGAACTCACCGGCCTGCACAGCCAACTGATTGCCAACCTGCGCCTGGGCCTGTCGGTATTCCTCAGTGCCGACCCGGAAAGCGCGCGCCAATTGCTGCGCGAGAAACGCCGCTTCCGCGCCCAGGAGCGGCGCCTGGCCCATGCCCACGTCAGCCGCCTGCAACGCAAGATCGTACAGAGCCTGGAGACCAGTTCCCTGCATTTGGAACTGATTGCCGACATGAAACGCTTGAACTCATTGTTTTGCAGCAGTGCTTATGTAGTCTTGGAAACGTCCGACACCGGCGCGCTGTCCGCCGAAGATATTGCCGACATCACACATTCGCCCTGAACGTAAGACGGCCGCTGAAGTCAGTTAACACTGACCTCACTCGCCAGGAAGCCAGTTATGCGTCGCCTGTTACTCGCCTGCCTGCTCATGGGCTCTGCACACGCCTTTGCCTTTGACCGCCTGCACGTCGAGGGTTACACCTTGCCCAACGGCCTGCAGCTGCTGCTCAAACCGGGCACCGAACGCGGGCATGTGGCGATTCGCCTGGTGGTCGGCGTGGGCCTGGATGACTTCCGCTGCGAAGACAAGGAACTGCCGCACCTGCTCGAACACTTGTTGTTCAGCGGTATCGACGGCGGCGGTGAAGGCGACCTCGAAGAACGCATGCAAGCCCTGGGCGGCGAGTGGAACGCCTACACCAGCAACGCCGACACCACCTTCGTGATCGAGGCGCCCGCGCAAAACCAGCGCAAGGTCCTGGACCTGCTGCGGGCGATCCTCACCCGCACCGAACTGACCGACGCCCATATCAATGCCGCCAAGCAGGTGGTCGAGCGCGAAGACGGCGGCCATTACTCGCACCTGCAACGCCTGCTGGACCGCCAGGACCTGGGCCACACCGCCAGCAACCAATTGGCGGTCGAACTGGGCCTCAAGTGCGCCGAACGCGCCGAGGCCGGCCAGTTGACCCGCGACCAGTTGGAGCAACTGCGCAAAAACTGGTACGCCCCCAACAACATGACGCTGATCATCGTCGGCGACCTCGACAAACTGCTGCCGGCCTATCTGGAACGCACTTATGGCCAACTTGTCCCGGTCGAGCCCACCGAGCATCTGGCCCTGCCGGAAATCCAGCACGCCGCCGCCAACCGCCGTGACCTGATCCATGGCTGGGTCGGCAACGGCGCCAAACTGCACTGGTTGTTCCCCGAGCCGGTACTCGACGACCAGCATGACGAAACCTACAACCTGCTCAAGGACTACCTCGACTGGGCGCTGTATCGCCAACTGCGCCTCAAGCACGGTTTGTCCTACGGCCCGTGGAGCGAACGCGAAGTGCTCGGCGGCGTCGGTTTCCTCAGCCTGAATGCCGACCTCGAACGGGAAAACCTCGCCGAAGCCGAACAGGTGTTGCAAGACCTCACGGCCCAACTGCTCAAGGACGGCCTCGACCCGGCGGCATTCGCCCGCCTGCAAAACGCCGCCATCGCACGCCAGGCCTGGGCCGTGCAGGGCAACAGCGCGTTGGCCGACTATTACTGGAGCGCCTCGGGCGACTATGACAACGGTCACTTCAGCGACCCGGTCAAACGCATCAAGGCCGTGAGCCTGGCGCAGACCAACCAGGCCATGCGCCAACTCTTCAAGCAGCCGGGCTACTGGCGCATCGAGAAACCGCTGCTGAGCTACGACATGCTGAACTGGATCGGCGCCGGTGTGCTCGGGCTGATCGCGATTGGAGTGATCGGCGTGCGCAGTTATCGCAAACGGATCGCGTAATGAGGCACCGCACCCAGGGCTAAGACGTTATTCTGTCTGGGATTTTTCCTACAAAGACTGTGACCGCCGAATGCCGAACCTGAACCACTACATCCAGCGCATCCTCGAACTGATGAAGCGCTACCCAGGGGTGATTGCACTCGGCGGTTTCATCTCGGGGGTGAGCAGCTTCATCCTAGTGGACCGCCAGCAGGGCATGGCCAGCTGGATCGCGGTGATCATGCTGGTGAGCTGGCTGTGGCTGATGCTGGAAAACAGCTTTACCCAGCTGTTCACCAAACTCTTCAAGCGCGAAATCCCCGAACCGCTGCTGCGTTACGCCACCCAGATGATCCACCAGGAAAGTCTGTTTTTCGTGCTGCCGTTCTTTTTCATCACCACCACCTGGAACAGCGGCCAATCGATCTTCACTGGGCTGCTCGGCGCGGCGGCGCTGGTGTCGATCACCGACCCGCTGTATTACAAGTGGCTGGCGCCCAAACGCTCGCTGTTCCTCGCCTTGCACACCTTGACCCTGTTCGCCGCGCTGCTCACCGCGCTGCCGATCATCCTGCACCTGACCACCGCCGAGAGTTACAAGCTGGCCCTCGGCGTGGCCATGGTCCTGTCGATCCCGAGCCTGGCCGTAAGCCTGCCGCTGCGCAGCGTCAAAGGCTGGGCGATGCTGCTCGGGGTCACGGCCGCGATTGGCTGTGCCGGATGGTTCCTACGCAGTTGGGTTCCACCGGCCACCTTGTGGATGACCGAAGTGGCGATCAGCACCCAGTTGCAAGACCGCACACCCGGCGACGATCTCAAAGAGGTCAGCGCCGCCCAACTGCGCAGCGGCGGGCTGTATGCCTATACCGCGATCAATGCCCCGCGCGGGCTGGATGAGCGGATCTACCATGTGTGGAAATTCAACGGCCAGGAAGTCGACCGCATCGCCCTGGATATCCACGGCGGGCGCAAGGAAGGCTACCGCGCCTGGACCCACAAGCAGAACTTCCCGGCCGACTCCGTGGGACGCTGGCAAGTCCGGGTGCTGACCGAGGACGGGCAGGTGATCGGTGTGCTGCGCTTCAAAGTGACTGACACAGCACAAACGGACAACCCAAAGTAAGCTGTATCGTGTTATTACGTAGGCATTGTGGATAGCCAGACAAGCTCGGAGCTTATGACCACTCGTACCTCGGCCGGCACAGCCCACCTCGATACGTCCACCGCCCCCCCGTTACTCAGGATTACGGGGGACTGGACGCTTGCCCACTACACAAACCTGAAGAAACTGTCGGACAAACTCGACGGCCAATACGACGCCGGCGCCCGCATCGACCTCAATGGCCTCGGCGCCCTCGACACAGCCGGCGCCTCACTGTTGGTGGAGCTGCTGGGCCCGGACCGCATCGAGCAATCCGCCGAACAGACCGATTGCAGCCTGTCCGCCGCCGACCGCGCGCTGCTCAAGACCGTCTACCGCTCCCTGAACGATTTCTGCGTACCGGAAAAAGCGCCGGAAGAAGCCGCCGGCATCCAGTTACTGGCGCGCATCGGTGCCGCGGTGGACACAGTGTGGCTGGACAGCAAGCAACTGCTGGGCTTTATCGGCCTGATCCTGGAAACCTTCGCCCGCAGCATTTTCCGGCCCAAGCGCTGGCGCGTGACGCCGATGGTTGCGCATATCGAACAGACCGGCCTCGACGCCGCGCCCATCGTCGCCTTGCTGACGTTTCTGGTGGGCGCCGTGGTGGCATTCCTTGGCGCCACGGTACTCAAGAGCTTTGGCGCGACGATTTTCACCGTGGACCTGGTGGCGTTCTCCTTCCTACGGGAATTCGGCGTCTTGCTCACCGCGATCCTGATCGCCGGCCGCACCGCCAGTGCCTTTACTGCACAGATCGGCTCGATGAAGGCCAACGAAGAAATCGACGCAATCCGCACCCTGGGCCTGGACCCGATGGAGCTGCTGGTATTGCCCCGGGTACTGGCACTGCTGGTGTCGCTGCCGATGCTGACGTTCCTGGCGATGCTCTCGGGGATTGTCGGCGGCGGGGTGGTGTGTGCGCTGACCCTGGATATTTCGCCGGCGATGTTCCTCTCGCTGCTGCAGTCGGACATTGGCGTGAAGCATTTCCTGGTGGGCATGGTGAAAGCGCCGTTCTTCGCCTTCCTGATCGCCGCCATCGGTTGCCTGGAAGGCTTCAAGGTCAGCGGCAGCGCCGAGTCGGTCGGCGCCCATACCACCTCCAGCGTGGTGCAATCGATTTTTGTGGTGATCGTGCTGGATGCGGTCGCCGCGCTGTTCTTCATGGAGATGAGCTGGTGAGTCGCCGACCCCGAGCGCCCAGCGAGGCGGTGATCGAAGTCCGTGGGCTGTGCAATCGCTTTGGCAGCCAGAGCGTGCATGAAAACCTCGACCTGGATCTGTATAAGGGCGAAATCCTCGCCGTGGTCGGCGGTTCCGGCAGCGGCAAGTCGGTGCTGTTGCGCAGCATCGTCGGCCTGCGCCGGCCCAGCGCAGGCGAGGTACGGGTATTCGGCAAGGACTTGTCGAACCTGCCGGAGCATGAGCGCTCCCTGGTGGAACGACGCTTTGGCGTACTGTTCCAGAAGGGCGCGCTGTTTTCCTCGCTGACGGTGACCGAGAACGTCGCGCTGCCGCTGATCGAACACGCCGGCCTGAGCCGCGCCGACGCCGAGCACCTGGCTGCGGTCAAACTGGCCCTGGCCGGGTTGCCGTTGTCGGCGGCCGACAAATACCCGGCGTCGCTGTCCGGCGGCATGATCAAGCGTGCAGCCCTGGCCCGTGCCCTGGCGCTGGACCCGGACATCCTGTTCCTCGACGAACCCACCGCCGGGCTCGACCCGATCGGCGCCGCGCAATTCGACCAACTGATCCTGACCCTGCGCGATGCGCTGGGCTTGAGTGTGTTCCTGGTCACCCATGACCTGGACACGCTGTACACCATCACCGACCGCGTGGCGGTGCTGGCGCAGAAGAAAGTGCTGGTGGCCGATGCCATCGATGTCGTCTCGGAAACCGACGACGCCTGGATTCACGAATATTTCCACGGCCCCCGGGGCCGCGCGGCATTGGATGCCGCTCAACCGCTCAACGAGGTATGACATGGAAACCCGAGCCCATCATGTGATGATCGGTCTGTTCAGCGTGATTGTGGTAGTCGGCGCGATGCTGTTCGGCCTGTGGCTGGCCAAGTCCAGCGTCGACACCGCGTTCCAGGATTACGAAGTGATTTTCAACGAGGCGGTCAGCGGCCTGTCCCAGGGCAGCTCGGTGCAGTACAGCGGGATCAAGGTGGGCGATGTCATCAGCCTGCGCCTGGACCCCAAAGACCCGCGCCGCGTGCTCGCGCGCATCCGCCTCTCCGGGCAGACGCCGATCAAGGAAGACACCCAGGCCAAACTGGCGCTGACCGGCATCACTGGCACATCGATCATCCAGCTCAGCGGCGGCACACCGCAAAGCCCGAAACTCAAGGGCAAGGACGGCAACCTGCCGGAGATCATTGCCTCGCCATCGCCAATCGCGCGGTTGCTGACCAACAGCAACGACCTGATGACCAGCATCAACCTGCTGCTGCACAACGCCAACGAAATGTTCTCCGCGCAGAATGTCGAGCGCATCAGCAACACCCTGGACCACCTGGAACAAACCACCGGCGCGATTGCCGAGCAGCGCGGTGATATCAAGGTGGTGATGCAGCAACTGATGCAGGTCAGCAAGCAGGCCGGTGCCGCCCTGGAGCAGACCACTGCGCTGATGCGCAATGCCAACGGCCTGCTCAACGATCAAGGCAAGCAGGTCTTCGGCAGCGCCGAACAAGCGATGAAATCCCTTGAGCAAAGCACCGCGACCATCAATACCTTGCTGACCGATAACAAGGACTCGGTGAACAGCGGCATGCAGGGCCTCAACGAACTGGCGCCGGCTGTGCGCGAACTGCGCGAAACCCTCGGTTCGCTGCGCGCCATCTCCCGCCGCCTGGAAGCCAACCCCAGCGGTTACCTGCTGGGCAGCGACAAGAACAAGGAGTTCACGCCATGAAGCGTGCTTACCAACTGATCGCCCCCGTGGCCCTGGCGCTGGTCAGCGCGTGCTCGATCCTGCCCAGCCCCAACCCATCCGACGTCTATCGCCTGGCCTCGGCCCCGGCGACCACCCAAGCGGCGCCGGTAGCCTGGTCGCTGCGCGTGACCAAGCCGCAGACCAGCGAGTTCCTCGACAGCTCGCGCATTGCCGTGGTGCCCCAGGGTGATCTGATCAGCAGCTACGCCAACTCACGCTGGAGCGACCCGGCGCCGGTGCTGCTGCGTAACCGCTTCATGGATGGCTTCCAGCGCGATGGCCGGGTGACACTGCTGAGCAGCGACGAGACCAACCTGCAGGCCGACTACGAGTTGGGCGGGCAATTGCAGGCGTTCCAGAGCGAATACCGCGGCAACGCAGTGGAGGTGGTGATCCGCCTGGATGCGCGGCTGGTGCGCGGCAGTGATCAGCGGATCATTGCCAGCCGCCGGTTTGAAGTGCGCCAGCCAGTCGGCGACAACAAAGTACCGGCGGTGGTGGCCGGGTTTGGGCTGGCGGGGGATCAGTTGAACAAGCAGGTGGTGGATTGGGTGGTGGCGCAGGGCAACACTGCGCCGAAACGCTGAGGGCCTCATCGGGGGCAAGCCCCCTCCCACATTTAACCGCGTTTTGTCAGGATGAATACGGTTAAATGTGGGAGGGAGCTTGCTCCCGATAGCCCTCTAAGCCTTAACCGAAGAACCAGTAGCACACCGCAATCGCCGCCACCACACCAGCAAACTCCGCCAGCAATGCACAACCCACCGCATGCCTTGCCCGTTGAATGCCCACCGAGCCGAAATACACCGCCAACACATAGAAGGTGGTCTCGGTACTGCCCTGAACCGTCGCCGCCACCAACGCCGGGAAGCTGTCGACGCCCTGGGTCTGCATGGTCTCGATCAACATCGCCCGTGCGGCACTGCCGGAGAACGGCTTGACCATCGCGGTCGGCAGCGCGTCGACGAAGCGCGTGTCCAGGCCGGTCCAGGCCACCACATGACGAATGCCTTCCAGGCCAAAGTCCAGCGCGCCGGACGCACGCAACACGCCCACCGCGCAAAGCATCGCCACCAGGTATGGCAGCAGGTTCTTGGCGACGTCGAAGCCTTCTTTGGCCCCTTCGACAAACGCCTCGTACACCTTCACCTTGCGCAACGCGCCGACCAGCAGGAACAGCATGATCAGGCCAAACAGCGTCAGGTTGCCGAGGATCGACGACAGCCCGGCCAGCGCCGTGGCGGACAAGGTCGCCAGCAATGCCATGAAGCCGCCCAGCAGCAGTGCGCCTGGTATCAAATAGGCCAGCACCACCGGGTCCCACAGCCGCAGGCGCTGCATCACCGCCACCGAGAGCAAGCCCGTCAGGGTCGACGCGCTGGTGGCCAGCAGGATCGGCAGGAACACCAGCGTCGGGTCGGCCGCGCCTTGCTGGGCGCGGTACATGAAGATGGTCACCGGCAACAGCGTCAGCGAGGACGCATTGAGCACCAGGAACAGAATCTGCGCGTTACTCGCGGTATTGGGGATCGGGTTGAGTTCCTGCAACGCCTTCATGGCTTTCAGGCCGATGGGCGTGGCGGCATTGTCCAGGCCCAGGCCGTTGGCGGCGAAGTTGAGGGTGATCAAGCCGATGGCCGGGTGGCCGGCCGGCACTTCCGGCATCAGCCGGCGGAACAGGGGGCCCAGGGCCTTGGCCAACCAATTGACGATCCCGGCTTTTTCGGCGATGCGCAAAAACCCCAGCCATAACGTCAGGGTGCCGAACAGCAACACCATGACCTCCACCGACAATTTGGCCATGGCGAAAATGCTTTCCACCATCGCCGCAAAAATCCCGGCGTTACCGCCCACCAGCCATTGCGCCAGTGCTGACACCATTGCCACGACAAAGAAGCCAAGCCACAGGCCATTGAGCATCAGTTGAATCCCCCGAAAGATGGGGCGAATGATAGCGGGGCTGGCAGAAACGACAAACCCCGGATTTCCCGGGGTTTGTTCGCATCAGGCTGGCCTCAGCCGCGGCTGGTCTCGCCGACCGGCAGCACTTGCTTGGTGCGCCAGTGCGGCAGGGAGTTCCAGTAGCGCTCGCCCTTGGCATCGTCGTACATGCCTTCCCAACGGGAGATAACCAGTACCGCCAGGGCGTTGCCGATCACGTTGAGCGCGGTACGCGCCATGTCCATGATTCGGTCGACGCCGGCAATGAACGCCAGGCCTTCCAACGGAATGCCCACGCTGCCCAGCGTCGCCAGCAACACCACGAAGGACACACCCGGCACACCGGCGATGCCCTTGGAGGTGACCATCAGCGTCAACACCAGCATCAGTTGCTGGCCGACCGACAAATCAATGCCATACAGCTGCGCGATAAAGATCGCCGCGATGCTCTGGTACAGGGTCGAACCATCGAGGTTGAACGAATAACCGGTCGGCACCACGAAGCTGCAGATCGCCTTCGGCGCGCCGTAGGCTTCCATCTTCTCGATCACACGCGGCAGCACGGTTTCCGAACTGGCGGTGGAGTAGGCCAGCACCAGCTCATCCTTGAAGATACGCATCAGCTTGATCACCGAGAAGCCGAACAGGCGTGCGATCAGGCCCAGGACCACAAAGGCGAAGAACAGGATGGCGACGTAAACCAGAATCACCAGCTTGGCCAGTGGCAGCAGGGAAGCGAAGCCGAAGTTGGCGACGGTCACCGCGATCAGCGCGAACACACCGATAGGCGCGTACTTCATGATCATGTGGGTGACTTTGAACATGCTCTCGGACACGCCCTGGAACATCGTCACCAACGGTTCGCGCAGCTCAGGCTTGAGGCTCGACAGGCCCAGGCCGAACAGCACGGAGAAGAAGATGATCGGCAGCATCTCGCCACGCGCGACGGCGGCAAAGATGTTCGACGGGATCAAGTTGAGGATGGTCTGGACGAACGCATGCTCATGCTGCACTTCCGCCGCAGTCGCCTGGTACTTGGAGATGTCCACGGTACCCAGGGTACTCATGTCGATGCCCGTACCGGGGTGGAACAGGTTGGCCAGCAACAGGCCGACCACGATGGCGATGGTGGTGACGATTTCGAAGTAAAGGATGGTTTTGACACCGATGCGCCCGAGCTTTTTAGCGTCACCGACACCGGCAATGCCGACGATCAGCGAAGAAATCACAATCGGGATCACGATCATCTTGATCAGGCGGATAAAGATATCGCCCGCTGGCTGCAGCACATTGCTGATCCACCAGGCCTTTTCAGCACTGAAATGGTTGAGCACGGCACCGATTGCGATACCCAGCACCAAACCGATGAGGATCTGCCAGGCGAGGCTTAGCTTTGCCTTCTTCATGTCATTACCCTTACTTCAAGTGAACTTAAGGCAAATGCGCCAGCTGCAACGCTCGGAAGCGAAAAAGTGTGTGCATCTGCCTCCGTAGAAAGTCATCGCCGCATGGCCGAAATGGCTTACTGGCAGGCGAAAAAAGGCGCAACTATTCCCATGCAAGGGGGCGACGTCTAATGCCGTAAACGCCTACCCCATGCCGAATCGGCATGGCTTTTTTTAAGAATAACTGTCCGAACGGTCAGTTCAAATGCGACATGTTGCCCGGTGAATATGCCGTGAACCGGTCAAATCAGGCTCGCTCAGAGATTCAGGAGACCTCAGGGCATTCGCGAAAATGCCTGTGTATTCAGGGGCCTGTTGTCTGAAATGTCCTATAGCGCAGGCAAAATTTTCTCGATAGATGGTCGCCCCGACATACCCAGTAATGATTGGGCTCGGGCGAAAAGAAGACTCTCGGCTATGAGCGGCATAAGAAGCGGGGATGAACGTCATAAGCGCGCCGCAAATCCAGCAAGCTCGAAAGCGGGTGGACTTGCGGCGCAGCTTTTCACCTGACCCGGCCCTTGCGCAGGCACTCCCTGTCCCCGTAGGTCGCGCCGATCGCGAAGGATCAGAGCAACCCGGCCCCCTGGTCATGCATCACCCTTGGCGAGCGATGCAAACAGAAAGAAGCGCACAGGCTTCTTTCTATGGACGCCGGTCCCGTAGACGACAAATGCATCAGACGGAACCTAGTACCAATTCGGATCTTTCTTAAGCTGCTCCATCAGCAGTTTTTGCATGCCTGCGTCCGGCTTACCGATAAACCGGTAATCGGCGTGCCGGGTCGGGGATTTGTCCGCCGGCAGGCCGGCCGGGACTTCCACCAACATGGCGTAGGCATCTTCCTTGTCGTAACTGAAGGCGACGATCAGGCGCTTGTTTCGGCAGGTGTCTGCGGTTTCGCAGAGCGGCCCGACCAAGTACTTGTCGCCACCTTCTTCGACGGCATTCATTTGCTCGGCGGCGCCGGACAGGTTCATGACCCATTCTGGCAGGCGCTCTTCTTTCTTCACCACGCTTTGCCAGGTTTCACGGTACTGCGGGTCCGCGCCGAGCAATTCGTTGGCGCGGCTCTGGCCGTCGTGAGCGGCCATCGCCAAGCCGCTACCGCCCAAGAGCAGGACGGCAGCCATGGTTTTGAGGGACAAACGGGTCATATTCAGCCTCGGCCACGACGACCAAAGAAGAACGAAGCGATGAACATCACCAGGAAGACCACAAACAGGATCTTGGCGATACCCGTGGCGGTGCCCGCGATACCACCGAAGCCCAGGACTGCAGCCACAATGGCGATGATCAGAAATGTGATTGCCCAACTCAACATGGTGATTCTCCTTACGCTTTTATAGGGGGTGACAGCGGTACTGCCGTGCAATCGCTCAACTCAAGCGACCTTTTATTGCCTAGAACACCCAACGTTCCTGGGATGGCAGTTCATTCAGGGCAGACGCCTGGTCAACCATCCGCAGTTGGGGAACGGTTACATCGGCAGAAACGCTGCCAACGGAACGGCTATCAATGGAACGAAAGTGGGTCTGGGTCATCGCCGGACGTTCGAAATGCGGGGTTTGCTGCTGCCAATGCTGCAACTGCTGGCCGCCAATCAACGTGACCATCAAGGCCAGGCTGGCGAACAGGCCTTGTTGCAAGCGCAGTGGCGATACATGCAGTGAGCTGAGGCTTGGGCGAGTCATGCTGCTTTCTCCCGCATTTTGATTATTCGTTAGGAGAGCTATTGCAGAGCGCATGCCAGTTTTTTTACAAAATAATATTCAACTAAATCAATCAGTTAGATATATGCGGCCGGAGCAAAGCCCAGCATCCTGCACGATGGCCGCCTGGGCGCCGTGCGAAATGCACGATCGCCAGCGGTCGGATCGACGGATAGAAAACCAATCGCGCGTTGCCGAAGTGGCAAGAAGGCATGAAAACGCCATTGGGCGCAGGCTTTGTAGGAATGCAGGCAGATAGCTGCACGACGTTGCGTTTTATCGATCAGAATGAACCATGCAACTTGCCCGATTATTCCGGGACTAAACACCATCATTCATATTAAGGAGCGCGGGACAGATGGAATCAGCCAAGGAACTTCAAGGCCGCATTCTTTTGGTGGACGACGAATCCGCAATCCTTCGTACCTTCCGTTATTGCCTGGAAGATGAGGGCTACACCGTAGCCACCGCCAACAGCGCCGCCCAGGCCGATGCCTTGATGCAACGCCAGGTGTTCGACCTGTGCTTCCTCGACCTGCGCCTGGGCGAGGACAACGGCCTGGATGTGTTGGCGCAGATGCGTATCCAGGCGCCGTGGATGCGCGTGGTGATTGTGACCGCGCATTCCGCCGTCGACACCGCGGTGGATGCCATCCAGGCCGGCGCGGCTGATTATCTGGTCAAACCGTGCAGCCCCGACCAACTGCGTCTGGCCACCGCCAAACAGCTGGAAGTGCGCCAGCTCTCCGCGCGCCTGGAAGCACTGGAAGGCGAAGTGCGCCAACCGAAAGACGGTCTCGACTCCCACAGCCCGGCGATGATGGCGGTGCTGGAAACCGCGCGCCAAGTGGCCGGGACTGACGCCAACATCCTCATCCTCGGCGAGTCCGGCACCGGGAAAGGCGAGCTGGCGCGGGCCATTCATGGCTGGAGCAAGCGCTCGAAGAAATCCTGCGTCACCATCAACTGCCCGTCGCTGACGGCGGAGCTGATGGAAAGCGAACTGTTCGGCCATAGCCGCGGAGCCTTTACCGGCGCCAGCGAAAGCACCTTGGGCCGGGTCAACCAGGCGGATGGCGGCACGCTGTTTCTCGACGAGATCGGCGACTTTCCCCTCACTCTGCAACCCAAGTTGCTGCGTTTTATCCAGGACAAGGAATATGAGCGCGTGGGCGACCCGGTCACCCGGCGCGCCGATGTACGCATCCTCGCGGCCACCAACCTGAATCTCGAAGACATGGTGCGCGACGGCCGCTTCCGCGAAGACTTGCTGTACCGCCTCAACGTCATCACCTTGCACCTGCCGCCGTTGCGCGAACGCAGCGAAGACATCCTGGCCTTGGCCGACCGCTTCCTCGCCCGCTTCGTCAAGGAATACGCCCGCCCGGCGCGGGGCTTCAGCGATGAGGCACGCGAAGCGCTGCTCAACTATCGCTGGCCGGGCAATATCCGCGAGCTGCGCAACGTGGTCGAGCGCGCGAGCATTATCTGCCCGCAGGAAAAAGTCGAAATCAGCCACCTCGGGATGGCCGAACAGCCGACCAACAATGCCCCCCGTATCGGTGCAGCGTTGAGCCTGGACGAGCTGGAAAAAGCGCATATCGGCGCGGTACTTGCCACCAGCGACACCCTGGATCAGGCGGCCCGCACCCTGGGCATCGACGCGTCGACGCTGTACCGCAAACGCAAACAGTACAACCTGTGAGCGGCACCCTATGAAGTTAGCGATGACATTGCGCACTCGGTTATTCCTGAGTATCTCAGCGCTGATTACCGTCGCCCTGCTGGGGTTGATCCTGGGCCTGGTCAGCGTGATGCAGATGGCCAAGACCCAGGAGTCGTCGATCCGCAGCAACTTCATCACCCTCGACCTGGGACTCAAACTGCGCCAGAGCCTGGGCGATCAGTTGATGATGATGCTCGAACAGCGCCCCAATCCCGAGGCGCTGCAAGCGTCCGAACAGCGTTACTTCGAGCTGCTCGACCAAGGCATTGCGCATGAACAGCGCGACGGGAACAGCGGCGGTTTCAGCCGGGCCCGGGCCGACTATCAGCGCTTCCTGGCGGCTTTTGACGAGTCTCAACAAGCGTCCCCACCGCCCGGCAGCAAAGAGAAAATCACCGAAACCTTCAATGTCCTGCGCAACGGCCTGATCGCCGAGCACAAGCAGGCCTTGGAAAACATCAGCGCCAGCGAACATAAATCCCGCGAGCGCGCCTTGTTGATCGCCGGGCTGCTGGGGTTGGTTGGCCTCGCGGTGTTGATCATCGGTTTTGTTACCGCCCATGGCATCGCCCGACGGTTTGGCGGGCCGATCGAAGCACTGGCCAAGGCCGCCGACAAGATCGGGCAAGGCGATTTCGAAGTGACCCTGCCCATTTCTTCGGCAGCGGAAATGAACCAACTGACCCGGCGCTTCGGCATCATGGCCGAAGCCTTGCGCCAGCATCAGGCAACCAATATCGATGAGTTGCTCGCCGGCCAGCAGCGCCTGCAGGCGGTGCTCGACAGTATCGACGACGGCCTGTTGATGATTGACCGGCAAGGCCGCCTGGAGCACCTCAACCCAGTGGCACAGCGCCAGTTGGGCTGGGACGAGGAACGTCTCGGCCAGGGCCTGGGCGAGGCGCTGGGTCGCCCGGAAATGGACGATCAGTTGCAACTGGTGCTGCGCGGCGGCAGCCTGGAGCGCGCGCCGGACGACTTGGAAGTGGAAGTCGAGGGCGAACTGCGCCTGCTGACCTACAGCCTGACGCCGGTGAGCCACACCCAGGGGCATATCCTCGGTGCCGTGATGGTGCTGCATGACGTCACCGAACAGCGCGCCTTTGAACGGGTACGCAGCGAGTTCGTGTTGCGCGCCTCCCACGAACTGCGCACGCCGGTGACCGGTATGCACATGGCCTTCGGTTTGTTCCGCGAACGCGCGAAGTTTCCTGCGGAGTCCCGTGAAGCGGACCTGCTGGATACGGTCAATGAAGAAATGCAGCGCCTGATGCAGTTGATCAATGACCTGCTCAACTTTTCGCGCTACCAGAACGGCCTGCAGAAACTCACCCTGGCCCCGTGCGATGTCACCGACCTGCTGGAGCATGCACGGGCGCGCTTTGCCGAGCCGGCGAATGCACAACACATCGAACTGCTGGTAGAAGCCCAGCCCGACCTGCCTCGGCTGTATGCCGACCAGGCGCAACTGGAACGCGTGCTCGACAACCTGTTGGGCAACGCCCTGCGCCATACCGCCGAGGGCGGGCAGATCCGTCTGCAGGCACGGCGCCATGGCGAGCGGGTGATCATCAGCGTCGAGGACAACGGCGAAGGTATCGCCTATGGCCAACAAGGCCGCATCTTCGAACCCTTCGTGCAGGTGGGTCGCAAGAAAGGCGGCGCCGGCCTGGGGCTGGCGCTGTGCAAGGAGATCGTGCAACTGCACGGCGGCCGCATGGGCGTGTATTCGCGGCCGGGGCAGGGCACGCAGTTTTATATGGCGTTGCCGCTGTAGCGATTAACGCCGGTCGAGGGCACGCAGGATCGCGGCACTCTCGGCATCCGGCGTACCATCGAACAGCGCAGGGCGAAAGTGCATCTGGAACGCGGCGAGCACATGGCGCGTGGCGACGTCCAGCTCACCAGTCTGCGGCGTCTGGTAGCCCAGGTGCGCCAACGCTTCCTGGAACCAGGTGATGCTCGGCAGGTCCGTGGCGTACTGCGCCTGGAAGCGTGCCACCGCCTGCGCGTCGGGCCAGACGCCCAGGCCTTTCTCGGCCAGGCGCTTCCATGGGAACAACGGCCCCGGGTCCAGCTTGCGCAGCGGCGCGATGTCGCTGTGACCGATGATGTTTCTGGGGTCGATGCCGTTGCGCGTGCTGATGTCCTTGAGCAACACCTCCAGGGATTTCACCTGCGCTTCGGAATACGGGTACCACACGCGGCCCGTCGGCGTGTCGCGGAACCCCGGGTTGACGATCTCGATCCCGATGGAGCTGGAGTTCAGCCAGGTGCGGCCCATCCACTCGCTTTCCCCGGCATGCCAGGCGCGCTGGCTTTCATCCACCAGCTTGTAGATGGTGCCCGAAGCGTCGTCGCCGATCAGGTAATGGCTGCTGACCTGACCATGGGTCAGCAGCGCCAGGGAGCGTTCGAGGTTGGTCGAGGTGTAATGGACGACCACGAACTGCACGCGGTTGTCATGGTTGACCGAAGGGTGGCTGGTATCCAGGCGCGGGCCGCTGGCGCAGCCGCTGAGCAGGAGGAACACAAAGGCGAAGTACACGGATTTCATGGCGGATAACGTTACGCTGAAGACGATAATGCAACAGTGTAACGTACCGTTTGTGGCCCGAACGTCAAATTACAAAATGGAACATCTTTTAGGCCGCCTGCACCCGGTTACGTCCCGCTGCCTTGGCCCGGTACAACGCCTCGTCGGCGCGCTTGAGCGCCAGGTCGCTGCGCTCGCCGGGCTGGAACTGCGCCACGCCCATCGACACCGTGATCGTCACCGGCTCGCCCTTGAAGTGGAACGGGCAGACTTCAATCGCCGCGCGCAGCACTTCGCCAGCGCTCAGGGCATTCGCCAGGGGTGAGTCGGGCATCAGCAACACAAACTCTTCGCCGCCGAAGCGCGCAATGAAGTCGCCGGGGCGCAGGCGCTTGCGCAGCACGCTGGCGATGATTTTCAGCACTTTGTCCCCGGCCAGGTGCCCGTAACCGTCGTTGATACGCTTGAAGTGATCGAGGTCCAGCATCGCCAGCGACAGGCTGTTGCCGCGCTGATGCCAGAGGTTGACCTCATGGTCCAGACGCTCGCTCCACGCGGCACGGTTGGGCAAGCCGGTAAGCGGATCGACCAACGCTTTCTGGCGCTGCACTTCGAGGTGATCGCGATAACCCTGGGCCTCCTGCTCCATATTGGCGACGCGTTCGGCGAGCCCTTTCAAGCGCTCCGCCACTTCCTGCTCGCGCAGGTCACGCTGCTGCTGGTGCTGGTCCATGGTGCCGAGCAGGCCTTCAAGGTGGCTTTCCAATACCTGCTTGAGGCTGTCCAGGTCGGCGGCGCCCTGCACACTGCTTTGCAGGCCGTCGACCTGTTCGCGGATTTGCGTGTCCAGCTCACGGGCGGCCGAGCGACTGTCGGCATAGCCTTCGCTGGCCGTCTGCAGATGGCCCTGGAATGCTTCGAGGCGTTCGTTGAGCTGCTTGAGGTAGGCCTCGAACTCATGCTGGCCGCTGTCGGTGATCGCCAGCATCAGCGTGGCCAGGTCATCGAGGATCGGCAGCAGTTCGTACCAGTTCAAACCATGGGCCAGGCGCTCGCGCATGGCTTCGGCCTGGGGCCGGTGGCGCTCGGGCAGGGACAGGTCTTCCAGCAGGCCAAGCAAGGTGTCTTCAATGTGTTTGGCCACGGAGCTGTAGGACGGCTCCGGCGAATCGGGCAGGGCGTAGATTGCGTCCGCCAGCAGCTCGTCCGGGTCCGGCGCGTCCAGCACCGGCGGCAGTGACAGGCTGCCGATGACGGTTTGTTGCGGTGCATCGACCTGAACCGGTGGTGGTTCGATAAGCGCGGCGAGTGCACTTTCGGCGCCAGGTTCTGGCGCCGCTGCTGGAAGCGCGGCAGGCGCCGCCACTTCGACAGGCCGGGCGATCGGCACGGGCTGGGGCGCGGCTTCGGGGGCGACGACCGGGCTCACGACCTCGGCCACCGTGGCCACCGTGGCCGCCTTGGCTGCCGCCACCGGTTCCGGCGGTTCCGGCGGGGGCGGGGCCGAGCCTTGCGGCAACGGCGCGAACGCCCGCAGGGCCTGGGCCAACTCGTCGGACTGGGGCGGCGGTGCCGCCTCGGCGACGGGTTCGGGCACCGGCCTGGCGGCGGCGGGCGCAGAGGGCGCAGAAGGCGGCGGCGCGGGCTCGCCGGTCGGCGCCTCACTCGCAACTTCCTTGGCACCAAACAGACGCTGCAGCAGGCCGGGACCGGGGCGTGGGGTTTCGCCGTCCGGTTCCAGGTTATTCAACGCCTGCCCTTGCAGGTTGCTCAACTCACTGAGCAACAGCGGGATCTCGCGCGCCTGGCCCACGCGGCTATCCAGCTGCTTGGCGAAGGTTTTCAACGG
The DNA here is from genome assembly GCF_024519615.1 of Pseudomonas sp. Pse79. Classification (NCBI taxonomy): domain Bacteria; kingdom Pseudomonadati; phylum Pseudomonadota; class Gammaproteobacteria; order Pseudomonadales; family Pseudomonadaceae; genus Pseudomonas; species Pseudomonas sp. Pse79. Next base: position 231,092 of record NZ_JALJRR010000007.1, on the reverse strand, counting down.
GCGGGCCACCTCGCGGGGCAGCGGCAGTTTCTGCAACTGCGCAACCAGGGCCGTGAGCGCGCTGCTCATCTGGTCAATCCGGGTTTCGCGACGCTGCTCCGAATCCAGTACGGCTTTTTCCAGGCGCGGCAGCAATGCGGCGAGGGCGGCATCCATGTCGTCGCTGCGCACCACGTCGCGCATTTCCTTCATGCATTGATCGACCGCGCGGTCGGTGCCTTCAGCGGCCAACGTACTGCGCACCAAGCCTCGGCGCAGCAGGTCGAGGCGGGCGGCCCAGCGGCGTTCGAGTTTGTCTTGTTGATCGATGCTTTTAAGGTATTTCTCTTTCCAGCGCTGGGCTTCGTCGCTCATGCAAGGGGTCCGCGAGGGCCGGGGCTCAACGCGGGCAATGCATCCACCGTGAGCGAACCCGGCAGACGAATCTCTACCGCGACCGGCAGGTGATCGGAGATGGGCTGCGCCAGCACCTGCACACTTTCAAGCGTGAGGGTCGGACTGAGCAGGATGTGATCAAGACAGCGTTGCGGGCGCCAGCTGGGGAACGTGGCTTCGACTTGCGGCGCCAGCAACCCAAGGTCACGCAACGGGGAATTCTGCAGCAGGTCGATGGCATGGGTGTTCATGTCACCCATCAACACCTGATGCTTGTAGCCGCCAATCAACTCACGCACGTAGGCCAACTGCAGGTTGCGGGTCCGCCCCCCGAGCGCCAGGTGCATCATCACCACCACCAGGGCTTCCGAACCTTCGCCAAAACGCACGAGGATCGCGCCACGACCCTTGGGGCCCGGCAATGGGTGATCTTCGATGGCCGATGGTTTCAGGCGGCTGAGCACGCCGTTGCTGTGCTGCGCCAGACGCCCGAGGTTGCGATTGAGTTGCTGATACCAGTAGGGAAATGCACCCAACTGGGCCAGGTGTTCCACCTGGTTGATGTAGCCGGAGCGAATGCTGCCGCCGTCGGCTTCCTGCAGGGCGACCAGGTCGAAGTCGCCCAACAGGTCGCCGATCTTCTGCAGGTTGCCGGCCCGCCCGTTGTGGGGCAGCAAGTGCTGCCAGCCACGGGTGAGGTAGTGCCGGTACTTCTCGGTACTGATACCCACCTGGATATTGAAGCTGAGCAGCCGCAGGCGGCTGTCCGCCGGCAGGCCCGTGGATTCCAGGTGAGCTTCGTTGACCTGCGGGTCATGCAGACCGACAACGCGTTCGGTACCCCAGCGACGCATGGCAGGCCCCTTACTTGGCGGCGCGTTCTTTGGCGATCAACTGGTCGGCCACATTGAGGGTCGCTTCAGGACCGCCGGTGGTGCCCAGGTCGAAACGGTACTTGCCGTTGACGATCATGGTCGGAACGCCTTGCACGCCATAAGCCACGGCGAGTTTCTTGGCGGCTTCGATCTGGCCCTTGATAGCGAAGGAATTGAAGGTGGCCAGGAACTTGTCCTTGTCGACACCTTGGGTCGCGACGAAGTCAGCCATGTCCTCAGGCTTGGTCAGGCGCTTGCCTTGTTTCTGGATCGCCTCGAAGACAGCGTTGTGAACCTTGTGCTCGACACCCATGGCTTCCAGGGTCAGGAACAGTTGGCCGTGGGCATCCCATGGGCCGCCGAACATGGCAGGGATGCGTTTGAAGTTCACGTCCTTGGGCAGTTTCTCAACCCATGGGTTGATGGTTGGCTCGAAGGCGTAGCAATGCGGGCAGCCGTACCAGAACAGCTCCACCACTTCGATCTTGCCCGGCACCGAAACCGGCACTGGGTTGGCCAATTCCACGTAGGTTTTACCGGCTTCAAGCGGCACGTCGGCGGCTTGTGCGGTCATGCCGAAGAGGCTGGCGGTGACGAGAGCGGCGCTGAGGATCAGATTACGCATGCTTTACTCCTGGACAAATAAAGTCGCCTCACGCGACCTTTGTTGTGACAGGTCTGCGCGGGCATGAGTTCGTTAGTGTAACGGCACCGGCCACAAAAAAGGGCGGCCTAGGCCACCCTTTTTATGCTTGCATCAACGGATTAATCGAGCGTTAACGCAGCCCTCGATCAGTGCAGACCCTGAATGTATTGGGAAACCGCTTCGATGTCCTTGTTGCTCAGCTTGGCGGCAATGCTCTGCATGATTTTGGTATCGCCGTCGTTGGTACGATTGCCTTCACGGAAGTCCGTCAGTTGCTTGGCGACGTACTGCGCATGCTGGCCACCCACATGCGGGAAGCCCGCAGCGGCGTTGCCCACGCCGTTAGGCGAGTGGCAACCGATGCAGGAAGGCATGCCTTTGTCGAGGTTGCCGCCACGGAACAGCTCTTCGCCACGGGCCACTTGCTTCGGATCAGCAGCTCCCACACTGCCTTTCTGGCTGGAAAAATAGGCCGCGATATCGGCCAGGTCCTGATCGCTGAGGTTGGTCAGCAAGCCGGTCATTTCCAGGACCGTGCGCTTGCCGTCCTTGATGTCGTGCATCTGCTTGGTCAGGTAACGCTCACCCTGGCCGGCCAGTTTAGGGAAGTTCGGCGCCGGGCTATTACCATCCGGTCCATGGCAAGCACCACACACGGCGGCTTTCGCCTGACCCGCAGCAGCGTCGCCTGCAGCATGGGCAACACCGGTGATGCCCAAGGTCAACAGCAGACTCACGATCAGTTTGTTCATCAGCTAATCCAACTACGGCTAAGGGTTTAAGAGTTATCTAACCGGGTTTACTCACCATCCACTCAATGATGGCCTGGTAATCCTCGGTACTGCAGTCCATGCACAAACCACGCGGCGGCATTGCCTTGAAACCCTGGGTCACGTGTTGCACCAGCGTGTCCATGCCTTGCGCCAGTCTGGGCGCCCAGGCTGCCTGGTCACCCCGCTTCGGGGCGTTCGGCAGTTGGCCGGCATGGCAAGCCACGCAAACTCGGTTGTACACCGCTTCCGGTTCCTGTGTAGCCTGAGCGCCGTAAAGCGGCATCAAGACACCGACAGCAAGCAACCATCTGGTCATACATCGACCTTTTCAGGGTTTGGGAGCGTTTTGCGTTCTAATGCGCAATAAAGGTCTATCGCTCCCGTGAACTTCATCCTTCGCTGGGACAAAGCACACACAAAATCTGCGGCATTATATACTGGCGCTACTGAAACGGAAACGACACCGCTTGCCGCACCCTTTTTCGGCACCGCCCATATCGGAAATCTCATGCAACTCAAGAACCCCATCCTCGGCCTGTGCCAACAGTCCACCTTCATGCTCAGCGCCGCCAAAGTGGACCAATGCCCCGATGACGAGGGCTTTGAAGTCGCCTTTGCCGGCCGTTCCAACGCGGGCAAATCCAGCGCCCTGAACACCTTGACCCATGCCAGCCTGGCGCGCACCTCGAAAACCCCGGGCCGCACGCAGTTGCTCAACTTCTTCAAGCTAGACGATGATCGGCGTCTGGTCGACCTTCCGGGCTACGGTTATGCAAAAGTACCTATCCCGCTGAAGCTGCACTGGCAGCGTCACCTCGAGGCTTACCTGGGTGGCCGGGAGAGTTTGAAGGGCTTGATCCTGATGATGGACATCCGTCATCCAATGACCGACTTCGACCTGCTGATGCTCGACTGGGCAGTCGCCAGCGGCATGCCGATGCATATCCTGCTGACCAAAGCCGACAAACTGACCTATGGCGCCGCCAAGAACACGCTGTTGAAGGTGCAGGCGGAAATCCGCAAAGGTTGGGGTGACACCATCACCATCCAGCTGTTCTCGGCGCCAAAGCGCCTGGGCCTGGAAGAAGCCTACACCGTGCTGGCCGACTGGATGGAATTGGCCGACAAGGGCGCAGAAACCGCGGAGTGACTTTTGCGCAGGCAAAAAAAACCCCGGACTTCGTATGGGGAGGGGAAGTTCGGGGTTCAAGCTCCGGACCGCTAGGGCGGGGTCCAGATATCTGCCAACACTTAACACAACATAGGAGCATTGAAGGGCTTCACCACCCATTCAGTAACTCTGAGTGGCATTTCATGAGTTAAGTTCCGGCAGGTACAAAAAACTATTTGCAATAAGCGACGGCGTTTTCGGGTCTAAAGCGTTCTGCCACCACCCTCGGCGGTGGCAGAACCGCGCTATCAGTGCGCTTCGTCCCAGTTATCACCCACGCCCACTTCCACCAGCAACGGCACATCCAGCGTCGCCGCGTGGCTCATGTGCTGGCGGATCTCGTCACGCACTTGATCGACCAGATCCTCGCGAACCTCCAGCACCAGTTCATCGTGTACCTGCAGGATGACTTTGGCATCCAGGCCTGACGCGGTCAGCCAGTTATCCACCGCCACCATGGCTTTCTTGATGATATCCGCCGCCGTGCCCTGCATCGGCGCGTTGATCGCCGTGCGCTCGGCGCCTTTGCGCAGCGCCGGGTTCTTCGCGTTGATGTCCGGCAGGTACAGGCGGCGACCGAAGATCGTCTCGACATAACCCTGCTCGGCCGCCTGGGCGCGGGTGCGCTCCATATAGGCCAGCACGCCCGGATAGCGGGCGAAATAACGGTCGATATAGGCCTGGGACTGTTTACGATCGACACCGATCTGCTTGGCCAGGCCAAACGCGCTCATGCCGTAGATCAGGCCGAAGTTGATCGCCTTGGCGCTGCGACGCTGGTCGGTGGTGACCGCGCCCAGCTCCACGCCAAATACTTCGGCGGCGGTGGCCTTGTGTACGTCCAGGTCATTGCGGAAGGCGTGCAGCAAGCCTTCGTCCTTGGCCAGGTGCGCCATGATCCGCAGCTCGATCTGCGAGTAGTCCGCCGCCAGCAGCTTGTAGCCTTTTGGCGCGACGAACGCCTGACGAATCCGCCGGCCTTCAGCGGTGCGGATCGGAATGTTCTGCAGGTTCGGATCACTCGACGACAAACGCCCGGTGGCCGCCACCGCCTGGTGATACGAGGTATGGATGCGCCCAGTGCGCGGGTTGATCTGCTCAGGCAAGCGGTCGGTGTAGGTGCTTTTCAGCTTGCTCATGGAGCGGTACTGCATCAGCACCTTGGGCAGCGGGAAATCCTGCTCGGCCAGTTCGGCAAGCACCGCTTCGGCGGTCGACGCCTGGCCCTTGGCGGTCTTGCTGAGAACCGGGTGGCCGAGTTTTTCGTAGAGGATCGCGCCCAATTGCTTGGGCGAGCCGAGGTTGAATTCCTCACCGGCGATGGCAAATGCCTCACGCTCCAGCTCGACCATCTTCTCGCCCAGCTCAACGCTCTGCACGCCGAGCAACTTGGCATCCACCAGTGCGCCCTGGCGCTCGATACGCGCCAGTACCGGCACCAGCGGCATCTCGATATCGGTCAGCACGCTGACCAGGCTGGGGATCGCCTGGAGTTTTTCGAACAAGGTCTGGTGCAGGCGCAGGGTGACGTCGGCATCTTCAGCCGCGTAAGGGCCGGCCTGTTCGAGGGAGATCTGGTCAAAGGTCAGCTGTTTGGCGCCTTTACCCGCAATATCCTGGAAGCTCACCGTGGTGTGACCCAGGTATTTCTGAGCCAGGCTGTCCATGTCATGCCGTGTGGCGGTGGAGTCGAGGACGTAGGATTCGAGCATGGTGTCGTAGGCAATGCCCTGCACCGTGATGCCACAATTCTGATCGCCACCGATGGCACAGTTGGCGAGGATATTCATATCGAACTTGGCGTGCTGGCCCACCTTGAGCTTGCTCGGGTCTTCGAGGATCGGCTTGAGCGCGCGCAGCACCGTGTCGCGGTCCAGCTGCTCCGGCACGCCCATGTAGGAATGGGTCAGCGGGATGTAGGCCGCTTCGTAGGGCTGCACCGCGAACGACAACCCAACCAGCTGCGCTTGCTGCGCATCGATGCCGGTGGTCTCGGTATCGAAGGCGAACAGCTTGGCCTCGCCGAGCTTCTTCAGCCACACATCGAAACGCGCCTGATCGAGGATGGTCTCGTACTTGAGCTCGGTGCTGACGACCGGCGCATTCTCGGCGACCGGAGCCGCCACCTCCAAGCCGGTGCGCTTGGCGTCGCGCTGCACTTCCTCGAACCAGCTTTTGAACTCCAGGAGGGTGTACAGCTCCAGGAGTTTTTCGCGATCCGGCTCGATCAGGTGCAGATCATCCAGGCCCACGTCCAGCGGCACGTCGATCTTGATCGTCGCCAGTTGATAGGAGAGGAAGGCCATGTCCTTATGCTCTTGCAGCTTGGCCGGCAGGGTCTTGGCCCCACGGATAGGCAGGCTCGGCACAATATCCAGATTTTCATACAGCTCTTTCAGGCCGCCATTGACGCCCACCAGCAAGCCAGAAGCGGTCTTCGGACCAATGCCCGGAACGCCAGGAATGTTGTCGGACGAATCGCCCATCAACGCCAGATAGTCGATAATCTGCTCCGGAGCGACGCCAAATTTCTCCTTTACGCCCTCCACATCCATGGCGCTACCGGTCATGGTGTTGACCAAGGTAATGTGCCCGTCCACCAGCTGCGCCATGTCTTTGTCGCCGGTCGAGATCACCACCGGGCGGTCCGCGGCTGCGCTGCTGCGGGCCAGGGTGCCGATCACGTCATCGGCTTCGACGCCTTCGACGCACAACAGCGGGAAACCCAGGGCGATCACGCTCTGGTGCAGGGGCTCGATCTGCAGGCGCATGTCGTCGGGCATGCTTGGGCGGTTGGCCTTGTATTCGGCGTACATTTCGTCGCGAAAGGTCCCACCCTTGGCGTCGAACACGACCGCGAACGGGCTGTCCGGGTACTGCTTGCGCAGGCTCTTGAGCATGTTCAACACGCCCTTGACCGCACCGGTCGGCAGGCCTTTGGAAGTGGTCAGCGGTGGCAGCGCGTGGAAGGCGCGGTACAGATATGAAGAACCGTCCACCAGGACGAGGGGGGCTTGGCTCATGAGCAGGATCAACCTTTTCGGCGGGTCAGGCGCTAGAATAGCCGGACCACAGACAACAAAGGGACAAGGTTATCATGCGCTCATTCAATCGCCTGCTGTTGACCGGCTTGTTTGCATTCGCTCCGATGGTTGCCATGGCGGCAGACAGTGCACCTCCGGGTGATCCGGAAGTTACCATTCGCACAGAGGGCGACAGAACCATTCAGGAGTACCGTCAAAACGGTTTCCTGTACGCAATCAAGATAACGAAGAAAGGCTTCCCACCGTATTTCCTGGTGCGCGCAGACGGATCCGATGGGAACTACATCCGCTCTGACCAACCGGATATGCTGATCCCGTCATGGAAGATCTTCGAATGGAAATGATTTCTTAACTTCAATTGGCGCCGCACACCGCGGCGCCCGTACTGGCAGTTTTAACCATGTCTGTGTTCACCCCCCTGGCTCGGCCCGAGCTGGAAACCTTTCTTGCCCCTTACGGGCTCGGCCGCCTGCTTGATTTCCAGGGGATCGCCGCGGGTAGCGAAAACACCAATTTCTTCATCAGCCTGGAACAGGGTGAGTTCGTCCTGACCCTGGTCGAGCGCGGCCCGGTGCAGGAAATGCCGTTCTTCATCGAACTGCTCGACGTGCTCCACGACGCCGACTTGCCGGTGCCTTACGCCCTGCGCACCACCGACGGCGTGGCCCTGCGCGAATTGGCCGGCAAACCGGCGCTGCTGCAACCGCGCCTGGCCGGCAAGCACATCAAGGACGCCAATGCCCAGCACTGCGCCCAGGTCGGCGACCTGCTTGGCCATCTGCACCTGGCGACCCAGGGCGACAAGGTGCTGGAGCGCAAGACCGATCGCGGGCTGGACTGGATGCTCAGCGAAGGCGCGCAGTTGATTTCGCACCTGGACGCAGCGCCGCAACGCCTGCTGCGCGACGCACTGGATGAGATCGAGGCCCACAAGGCGCAGATCCTCGCCCTGCCGCGCGCGAATATTCATGCGGATCTGTTTCGCGACAACGCGATGTTCGAAGGCACGCACCTGACGGGCTTGATCGACTTTTACAACGCCTGCTCGGGCCCGATGCTGTACGACGTGGCGATCGCCCTGAATGACTGGTGCTCGGACGCCGACGGCGTACTCGACGGCCAGCGCGCCCGCGCACTGCTCGGGGCTTATGCGGGGTTGCGCCCGTTTACCGCGAAAGAAGCCGAGTTGTGGCCGACGATGTTGCGCGTGGCGTGCGTGCGGTTCTGGTTGTCACGCCTGATCGCGGCGGAGTCGTTTGCCGGACAGGATGTGTTGATTCATGACCCGGCGGAGTTCGAGCATCGGCTGGCGCAGCGCCAGCAGGTCGCGATCCAGCTGCCGTTCGCGCTCTAAAATGCGGGAGGGAGCTTCTTGCTCCCTCCTACAGACGTTATGCCTGGGCTTTCAGAGCGACTCCAGGCAGCCCGCCAAGTCATTGCCCAGCTTGTCCAGCACCTGTTCGTAACCTTGAGCGGAAGCCGGGGTGTACCCGCCCAACGCATCCAGCTCCGCCAATTTCACCGGCAAACCGGCCACCAGCGTTTCCGCCAGGCGCGGACGCAGCGGCGGCTCACTGAACACGCAGGTCTTGCCGACTTCCTGCAAACGTGTACGCATCGCCGCCACATGCTGGGCACCGGGCTGCACTTCGGCGGCCACGCTGAACACACCGGCGTGCTTGAGGCCGTAGGCCTCTTCGAAATAATCAAAGGCTTCGTGGAACACAAAGTAAGGCTTGTCGTGGATGCCGGCCATCCGCGCTTTCAAGCGTGCGTCCAACGCATCCAGTCGGCTCACGAACGCCTTCACGTTGAGCTGGTAGCGCTCGGCATTGGCCGGGTCCGCGGCGCTGAGGTCGGCGCCCATGCGTGCGGCAATCACCCGGGCGTTGAGCGTCGACAACCACAGATGTGCATCCAAAGTGCCTGGGCGATGATCGTGGTCATGTTCGTCGGCATCGTCGGCGTGGGAATGGCTATCTTCGGCGAAACGACGGAGTTTCATGCCCGGAAGATCCTGCACGGCCACCGTCGGCAGGCTGCGCCCCTTGAGGACGCGGGGCAGGAAGCCTTCCATGTCCGGGCCGATCCAATACAGCAGGTCTACCGACTGCACGCGCCGCACGTCGGATGGGCGCAACGCATAGTTATGCGGCGAGGCCCCCGGCGGCAACAACACCTCGGGAACCGCCACGCCGTCCTGCACCGCCGCGGCAATCAACTGCAGCGGCTTGATGCTGGTCAGCACCTTGACCTCCGCCTGAGCGGCACCCGCGGTGAGCAAACTGGCGACAAATACGACAAAAACGGGAAAAAGTCGGGACACGATGACCACTCAATGGCGTAGGAACGGGTAACATAATAACGTCTCTATCAAATATCTGTCGCCGCTCATGCCTATAACACCGCTTGCCAGCCGTCCCCACGACCACTCTCACTGCGTGCATACCGCGCTGTCGGAGGCCGACACCCTCTGCGCACGGCAGGGTCTGCGCCTGACCGCCCTGCGTCGGCGCGTGCTGGAACTGGTCTGGCAGAGCCACAAGCCGCTGGGCGCCTACGACATCCTCGGCGTGCTCAGCGAGCAGGACGGTCGCCGCGCCGCGCCGCCCACGGTGTACCGCGCGCTGGATTTCCTGCTGGACAACGGCCTGGTACACCGCATCGCGTCACTCAACGCCTTCGTCGGCTGCAACCACCCGGAACACGCGCACCAGGGGCAGTTCCTGATCTGTCGCAAGTGCCACGCCGCCATTGAGCTTGAGCAAAGCAGCATCAGCGACGCCATCATCCAGAGCGCCGCCGACGTCGGCTTCAAGGTGGAAGGGCAAACCGTCGAAGTCGTCGGGCTCTGCGCCGGTTGCCAGGGGGCTTGATGAGCAACGCGTTAATCCGCCTGGAGCAGGTCGGGGTCACGTTCGCCGGGCAAAACGTGCTGGATAACATCGCGCTGAGCGTCGAACCGGGGCAGATCGTCACGCTGATCGGCCCCAATGGCGCCGGCAAGACCACCCTGGTGCGCGCCGTACTCGGCCTGCTCAAGCCCGACACCGGCAGTGTGTGGCGCAAGCCCAAGCTGCGTGTCGGTTATATGCCGCAAAAACTCTTCGTGGACCCGACGCTGCCCTTGTCGGTGCTGCGCTTCCTGCGCCTGGTGCCGGGCGTGGACCGCGCCCGCGCGCAAGCCGCGCTCAAGGAGGTCGGTGCCGAACAGGTCATCGACAGCCCGGTGCAAAGCATCTCCGGCGGTGAAATGCAGCGCGTGTTGCTGGCCCGCGCCCTGTTGCGCGAGCCGGAACTGCTGGTGCTCGACGAACCGGTGCAGGGCGTCGACGTCGCCGGCCAGGCCGAGTTGTACAGCTTGATCACCCGCCTGCGCGACCGCCTTGGCTGCGGCGTGCTGATGGTCTCCCACGACCTGCACCTGGTGATGAGCACCACCGACCAAGTGGTGTGCCTCAACCGCCACGTGTGCTGCTCCGGCCATCCGGAGCAAGTCAGCGGCGACCCGGCGTTCGTCGAGCTGTTCGGCAAGAACGCGCAGAGCCTGGCGATTTATCACCACCATCACGATCACGCCCATGACCTGCATGGCGCCGTGGTCGACGATCCCGCCACACCCCACACTCACGTTCATGGAGATAGCTGCAAGCATGGCTGATTTTCTGCTCTACGCCCTGCTGGCAGGCTTGGCTCTGGCGCTGGTGGCGGGCCCGCTGGGCTCGTTCGTGGTCTGGCGGCGCATGGCCTATTTCGGCGACACCTTGTCCCACGCCGCATTGCTGGGCGTGGCCCTGGGCTTTCTGCTGGATGTGAGCCCGGCCATCGCCGTGACCGTCGGCTGCCTGCTGCTGGCGGTGCTGCTGGTGACCCTGCAACAGCGCCAGCCGCTGGCCTCCGACACGTTGCTGGGCATCCTGGCGCCCAGCACTCTGTCCCTGGGCCTGGTGGTGCTGAGCTTCATGCATGAAGTACGCATCGACCTGATGGCTTACCTGTTCGGCGACCTGCTGGCGATCAGCCCCACGGACCTTGCGTGGATTCTCGGCGGCAGCGCTGCCGTGCTGGTGCTGCTGGTGACGCTGTGGCGCCCGCTGCTGGCAATCACCGTGCATGAAGAACTGGCCACGGTGGAAGGCTTGCCCGTGCCCGCGCTGCGCATGACCTTGATGTTGTTGATCGCCGTGGTGATCGCTGTCGCGATGAAGATTGTCGGCGTATTGTTGATCACGTCACTGCTGATCATTCCCGCAGCCGCCGCCCAGCGCCACGCCCGCTCGCCGGAACAGATGGCGATCGGCGCCAGCGTACTGGGGATGCTGGCAGTGTGTGGGGGCCTGGCGCTGTCCTGGTTCAAGGACACGCCGGCAGGGCCGTCGATTGTGGTCACGGCGGCCGCCCTGTTTCTGCTGAGTTTTGTCCTGCCCCGTCGAGGGGTGTAGACTTGCTCGCTTTTTGCGCAAATAGAGAGTCGCAGGAATGAAGCCGTTCACCTCCCGTTATCTGCTCCTTGCCGCATTTTCCCTGCTGCTGGGCGCTTGTCAAAGTACCCCGCCCGCCGCCCCCGAGGCCCCGGACGCACGCGCTGTCGCCATCGCGCAACTGGAGCAAAACCTGGCCAGCAGCGAGCTGGCCACCGCCGAAGACCAACTGGCCGCGCTGCAGGCCCAGTCGCCCAACGATCCGGCGCTCGAGGCTTACCAGCGTCAACTGGCCGAGGCCTACCTGCAACGCAGTCAGATCGTGTTGCAAAAAGGTGATGTCAACGCCGCCGCTACCGCCCTCAGCCGCGCCCGCGCATTGATGCCCAAGGCTCCGGCGCTGACCGGTGGCGTCAACAGCGCCATCACCCACGCGCGCAAAGCCGAGCTGGACAAAGCCGAGGCCGCCCTCAAGGCCGCCGAAACCAAGCCCGTCGCCAAGGTCATCGACCCGGCCGCGCAGAGCACCACCGTGGCGCTGAACCTCACAGACATCGAAGAGCTGCGCCATCAGTTGGATGCCATCGCCACCGACGTGGTGAATTACCAGTGCGATGTGACCATCCAGGCACCGCGCACCCAGGATTACCCGTGGCTGGCGACCTTGCTGAGCAAACGGGTCAAGCGCATTGATTCGGGCTACGACCTGACGATTCACCGGCAGATCCTGAAGACTATTCCGGCGCAGGTTGTGCTGATTCCGCGTAAGGCGGAATAAAGCCATCGGGGGCAAGCCCCCTCCCACATTTTGAACGGTGAATACATTCAAAGTGTGGGAGGGGGCTTGCCCCCGATGGCGATCTAACCAACAACAGATGACTTAAGCCGGAACCGCCTTGGCCTTCGGCTCACGATCCCAGACCCGATGCTGGGCAATCGCTTTAAAGAACGCCTTGAACGCCTTGGCATCCGCCCCCACGATCAACCCCGCATCCGCCTCGAGCTTGAGCAGGTCGAGCAAGGGCTGCGCGTCACTGGCCACGGCAATCGCCTTCAGGTGCTTGTAGGCCTCCAGCAGGTAGTGCAACGCCACACCGTCCCCACTCAACGCCTTGATCGACGCCTTACCGCCGGGCACGAACACCGCATCAAACGCAATCGAGGGCAGGCCTGCCATCGACGCATCCACCGCCAGATGCTTGCCATCGGCCGTGGTGACCGGCGCCGAGGTCGGCCCGAGCAACTTGGCGTGTGCGCCCTCGGCTTGCAGCGCTTTCTTCAATGCGGCAATTGCCGCGCCGTCGACACCATCGGCCGCCAGAATCGCCACTTTGCGCGTTTTGATATCGCCCGACAGCAGGTTCACCTGGCTCAACGCCGGCGACGCTTTCACCGACGCCTTGCACGGCGGCACCGTGCCTTTGGTCGGTGCGGGCAGACCCAGGTTCTGTGCAACGCGCCTGGCCAGTTCCAGGTCGATGTTGGCCAGAATCTCATTGACCTGACGGGCACGGATAACCTCGCGCTCCACCTTGCCCAACTCAAAACTGTAGGCCGCGATGATGTGCTCTTTCTCATGGTGGCTCATGCTGTTAAAAAACAGCGTGGCCTGGGAGAAGTGATCGCCAAACGACTCACTGCGCTCGCGCACCTTGTTGGCATCGACGCGCTCGTAATAGGTTTCGAAACCACCCTCCTGAGCCGCGGGCGGCGTTTCTTTCGGCCAACCGCCATCGATCGAATTCGGCTCATACGCAGCCCGGCCCTTATCGATCACAGTGCGATGCTGGGCATCCCGCTGACCATTATGGAAAGGTACTACAGGCCGATTGATCGGCAGCTCATGAAAGTTCGGCCCACCGAGTCGGCTGATCTGGGTATCCGTGTAGGAAAACAGGCGGCCTTGCAGCAGCGGGTCGTTGGTGAAGTCGATACCCGGCACGATATGGCCAGGGCAAAAGGCGACTTGCTCGACTTCGGCAAAGAAGTTGTCGGGGTTGCGGTTAAGCACCATCTTGCCCAGCGGCGTAATCGGCACCAACTCTTCGGGGATGATCTTGGTCGGATCGAGCAGGTCGAAGTCGAACTTATGCTCGTCTTCTTGCGCAACGATCTGTACACCCAACTCCCACTCAGGGTAGTCACCGCCCTCAATCGCTTCCCACAGGTCGCGACGGTGGTAATCGGTATCTTTACCGGCAAGCTTTTGCGCTTCGTCCCACACCAGGGAACAGGTGCCGACTGTTGGATGCCAGTGGAATTTCACGAAGCTCGATTTACCTTCGGTATTGATCAAGCGAAAGGTGTGAATACCGAACCCCTGCATGGCACGCAGGCTTTTCGGAATAGCCCGGTCAGACATAGCCCAGATCACCATGTGCGCCGATTCCGGCTGCAGCGAGACAAAATCCCAGAACGTATCGTGGGCCGAGCCTCCGGTAGGCATTTCATTGTGCGGCTCAGGCTTTACCGCATGCACAAAGTCAGGAAACTTGATCGCATCCTGAATGAAAAATACCGGCATGTTGTTGCCCACCAGGTCGAAGTTGCCTTCCTCAGTGAAGAACTTCACGGCAAAACCGCGCACGTCGCGCACCGTATCGCCCGAACCACGCGGGCCTTGCACGGTGGAAAAACGCACGAACACCGGGGTTTTATGCTCGGGGTTACGCAGGAAACCGGCCTTGCTCAGCGCCGAATGGTTCTCATAGGTCTGAAAATAGCCATGCGCGCCCGTACCGCGCGCATGCACGATGCGCTCCGGGATACGTTCATGGTCAAAATGCGTGATTTTTTCACGCATGATGAAGTCTTCCAGCAGCGAGGGGCCGCGGGCACCGACTTTCAAGGTGTTCTGGTTATCGGAAATCTTCACGCCTTGGTTGGTACGCAGCGCCTGGCCGGTCGCGTCGCTACGGAATGCCTCCAGGGCCTGCAGCTTGGCGTTGGTGTTGCCACGGTCCAGGGTATCGGTGCCCGCCAGTTCACTCTTCGGCGGGATGGCTGGCTTGTGGGTACTCATCAGACAAAACTCCTTATTCAAAGTAGCCAGAGCGGTCCCCGGCTCGTTTGAGCAAAACCCCAGGCACGGCACCCGGGAAATCGAGTTGCTGAAGTAGTGACTGACACGAATTTGCACCGTTCCTTTTTTATGACCTTTGATCGCGTTATTGCCAAATCACTGGTTGAATGCGAAATAAATGCTAAGAACCGCTATACGGACAGGCTAAAATGCGCGCCCGGCTAACCGCTGATCCCTTTTCCATGCGCCCCACAAGGTTCGCTACGTGATCGAGTTTCATAACGTCCATAAAACCTACCGCGTCGCCGGTAAGGAAATCCCCGCGCTTCACCCCACCAACCTGCGCGTCGAGAACGGCCAGGTGTTTGGTCTGATTGGCCACTCCGGTGCGGGAAAAAGTACCTTGTTGCGCCTGATCAATCGCCTCGAGCAACCCAGCGGCGGCCAGATCAACGTCGATGGCGAAGAAGTCACGGCCCTGGATGCCAACGGCCTGCGCCGTTTCCGTCAGCAGGTCGGGATGATTTTCCAGCACTTCAACCTGCTGGCCTCCAAGACCGTCGCCGACAACGTGGCGCTGCCGCTGACACTGGCGGGCGAATTGTCGCGCAAGGCCATCGACCAGCGCGTCGCCGAACTGCTGGCGCGCGTCGGCCTGTCGGACCACGCCAAGAAGTACCCGGCGCAACTGTCCGGCGGCCAGAAGCAGCGCGTCGGCATTGCCCGCGCCCTGGCGACCAAGCCGAAAATCCTGCTGTGCGACGAAGCCACCAGCGCCCTTGACCCGCAGACCACCGCCTCGGTGTTGCAACTGCTGGCCGAGATCAACCGCGAGTTGAAGCTCACCATCGTACTGATCACCCACGAAATGGACGTGATCCGCCGCGTATGCGACCAGGTGGCCGTGATGGATGCCGGCGTGATCGTCGAGCAAGGCTCGGTGGCCGACGTGTTCCTGCACCCCAAGCACCCGACCACCAAGCGCTTTGTCCAGGAAGCCGATCAGGTCGACGAAAGCGAGCAGCGCGATGACTTCGCCCATGTACCGGGTCGCATCGTGCGCCTGACGTTCCAGGGCGAAGCGACCTACGCACCACTGCTGGGTAACATCGCCCGCGAAACGGGTGTGGACTACAGCATCCTCGCCGGGCGTATCGACCGCATAAAAGACATCCCCTACGGGCAACTGACCCTCGCCATCACCGGCGGTGACATGGAAGCGGCCTTTGCCCGCTTCACCGCCGCCGACGTCCACATGGAGGTGCTGCGCTAATGGAAGTCCTGATGAGTTTCTTCGCCAATATCGACTGGTCCGAAATCTGGCTCGCCACAGGCGACACCATGACCATGCTGTTCGGTTCGCTGTTCTTCACCGTGCTGCTCGGCTTGCCCTTGGGCGTGCTGCTGTTTCTGTGCAGCCCGCGCCAGCTGTTCGAGCAAAAAGGCCTGTACGCGTTGCTGTCGCTGAGCGTGAACATCCTGCGCTCGCTGCCGTTCATCATCCTGTTGATCGTGATGATCCCGTTCACCGTGCTGATCACCGGCACTTCGCTGGGTGTGGCCGGTGCGATTCCGCCGCTGGTCGTGGGCGCAACGCCGTTCTTTGCGCGCCTGGTGGAGACCGCGCTGCGTGAAGTGGACCGCGGCATCATCGAAGCCACCCAGTCCATGGGGGCCAGCACGCGCCAGATCATCACCCATGCTTTATTGCCTGAAGCTCGCCCCGGCATTTTCGCGGCGATTACGGTGACGGCGATTACACTGGTGTCCTACACCGCCATGGCCGGCGTCGTCGGTGCCGGCGGCCTGGGCGACCTGGCCATCCGTTTCGGCTACCAGCGCTTCCAGACCGATGTGATGGTCGTCACGGTGGTGCTGTTGTTGATCCTGGTGCAAATTCTGCAAACCGTCGGCGACAAGCTGGTGGTGCATTTTTCTCGAAAATAACGACTATTGCCGGCTATACGCCGATAAATGCCCGAACAAGGAGCTTGCTGGATGAAAAAACTACTGGTTGCTTTCGCCGCCGTCGCCGCGTTTTCGGCCCACGCCGAGACCATCACGGTTGCCGCCTCGCCGGTGCCCCACGCGGAAATCCTCGAATTCGTGAAGCCGGCACTCGCCAAAGAGGGCGTGGACTTGCAGGTCAAAGTCTTCACCGACTACGTGCAGCCCAACGTACAAGTGGCCGAAAAGCGCCTGGACGCCAACTTCTTCCAGCACCAGCCGTACCTGGATGAGTTCAACAAAGCCAAGGGCACGCACCTGGTGAGCGTCGGCGCGGTCCACCTCGAACCCCTGGGCGCTTACTCCAGCAAGTACAAGACCCTGGCCGACCTGCCTGACGGCGCCAACGTCGTGATCCCGAACGACGCCACCAACGGCGGCCGTGCGCTGTTGCTGCTGGCCAAGCACAACCTGATCACCCTGAAGGACCCGACCAACATCCTGTCGACCATCAAGGACATCACCGCCAACCCGAAAAAACTCAAGTTCCGCGAACTGGAAGCCGCCACGTTGCCGCGCGTGCTGACCCAGGTCGACCTGGCGCTGATCAACACCAACTACGCGCTGGAAGCCAAACTGGACCCGTCCAAGGACGCTCTGGTCATCGAAGGCAGTGACTCGCCTTACGTGAACATCCTGGTGACCCGCGAAGACAACAAAGACTCGGACGCCGTGAAGAAGCTGGTCGCAGCCCTGCACACGCCTGAAGTGAAGAAGTTCATCGAAGAGAAGTACAAAGGCGCGATCAAGCCGGCGTTCTGATCCGACTCGCTCCCCAACACACCGCAGATCAAACAATGTGGGAGGGGGCTTGCTCCCGATAGCGGCAGTTCAGTCGATGCATACGTTGACTGACCCACCGCTATCGGGAGCAAGCCCCCTCCCACCTGTGTTTTGTGTTGCCTGTTATTTGCGCTGCAACAGCCCTGGCAACTGCGCCACCAGCTTCTGGTTGTTCAGCGGCGCACGAATGAACCCACGCTGGGTGCCATCCGGACCGATCAGCGCGAGGTTGCCACTGTGGTCGACCGTGTAGTTCGGCTTGGTCGTGTCCGCCGGAATGAACGGGATGCTCACCGCGTTCGACACCTTCTGCACATCGTCCACATTCGCGCCGGTCAGGCCTTCGAATTGCGGGTCGAAATAGCCCAGGTATTGCTTGAGCTGAGTCGGCGTGTCGCGGTTCGGGTCGACGCTGACCAGGATCACCTGCAACTTATCCACAGCCTCTTTGGGCAACTCGCTCTTGATCTGGCGCAGTTGGGCGAGGGTGGTGGGGCAGATGTCCGGGCAGAAGGTGTAGCCGAAGAACAGCAGGCTCCACTTACCCTTCAACTCGTTGACCAGCACCGGCTGGCCGTCCTGGTTGGTCATGGTCACCGGCGGCAATTGACGGCTTTGCGGCAGCAGGATGATGCCGGCATCGATCAAGGCGGTCGGGTCGCCCTGGCCCTTGCCCGAGAGCACTTTGTTGACGGTCAGGCCCATGATCAACGCGACAATGGCCACCAGAATGAAGACAGTTTTTTGAGTTCGGGTCATAGGTTCAACAGTAAGTAGTGGTCTACAAGCAGGGCGATAAACAGCAGGAACAGGTACCAGATAGAGTACTTGAACGTGTTGATCGCCGCGTGCGGCTGAGCGCCACGGTACAGCACCCAGGCCCATTGCAGAAAGCGTGCACCCAACACCAGCGCAGATCCGAGGTACAGCAGGCCGCTCATATGGATGACGTAGGGCATCAGGCTCACCGCCAGCAGGACGCAGGTGTAGAGCAGGATATGCACCTTGGTGTAGTGCTCGCCATGGGTGACCGGCAGCATCGGAATATCGGCCTTGGCGTATTCCTCCTTGCGGTGAATGGCCAGGGCCCAGAAGTGCGGCGGGGTCCAGGCGAAGATGATCAGCACCAGCAGCAGCGGCTCGGCGCTGACATGCCCGGTGACCGCAACCCAGCCCAACAGCGGCGGCGCCGCGCCAGCCAGGCCACCGATGACGATGTTCTGCGGCGTCGCGCGCTTGAGAAAGCCGGTGTAGATCACCGCATAACCGAGCAACGAAGCCAGCGTCAGCCAGGCCGCCAGCGGGTTGGTGAACGCCAGCAGCAGCGCCAACCCGGCAACAGCCAGAAACAAAGCAAAGGCCAGCGCCGCCCCGGGCGACACACGCCCCTGGGCGATCGGGCGCTTTTGCGTGCGCGCCATCAGCGTATCGATGCGCCGATCGACGACGTGGTTGACCACCGCCGCGCCACCGGCACACAGGGCGATCCCCAGGTTGCCGAAGATCAGCACCGCCCACGGCACCCCGGCGCGGGTGGCGAGGAACATGCCCACCAGCGAGGTGATGAGCATCAGCACCACCACCTTCGGCTTGGTCAGCTCCAGGTAGTCACGCCAGATCGCCTGGCCGTGACGCGCGCCGATCAAGGTCGCCATGGCATCTCTCCTTTGAGGGTGATAAGGCCCGATACGTGTTTACGCGGGCTGAAGCGCCAGCCGAACGGCATCTGGCGGCGCACCCGGACCAGGCTGGTACGGGCGTGGTAATTGACCAGTACCAGGGTCAGCAACAAGGCTGCGCCACCGGCGTTGTGACCGACCGCCACCGGCAGCGGCAGGTGGAAATACACGTTGCTCAGGCCCAGGCCGATCTGTGCCGCCAGGGCGATCAGCAGCAGGCCCGCGAGCCGGGTCATGCCCACCGCGCGCAGCTGCCAGGCCAGGCCCAGCAATACCAGGGTGACCAGCAGCGCGCCGATGCGGTGGGTCAGGTGAATGGCCGTGCGCGCGTCGCTGTCGAGCTGGCCGCCGAGGTAATTGGGGCCGATGTGCTGGGTCAGGTGGAAGCCATTGGCAAAGTCCGCCGCCGGCCACCACTGGCCATGGCAGGTGGGCAAATCGATACAGGCCACCGCCGCGTAGTTGGAACTCACCCAGCCGCCCAGCGCGATCTGGCCGATCACCAGCACCAGGCCGGCGGTGGCCCAATATTGCAGGCGCTTGGGCACGATCAGCGCGGGCAGCACGCCGGACAGGCGCAGGGTCAGCAGAAACAACAGGCTCAAGGTCGCAAAGCCGCCCAACAGATGCCCGGTCACCACTTGCGGCCAGAGCTTGAGCGTCACCGTCCACATGCCGAACGCCGCCTGGGCGAACACCACCGCCAACAGGAACAGCGGCAACTTCACCGGCTGGCCGGGGTCGCGCCGATGCCGCCACGAGCGCGCCGCCAGCAGCACGATCAGCAGGCCCAGGGTGCCGGCAAAGTAACGATGGACCATCTCGCTCCAGCCTTTGTCGGCCTCCACCGGCGTGTCCGGGAAATGCAGCTCGGCATGGGCCAACTGGGCATCGCTTTGCGGCACGCTGATAAAGCCGTAGCACCCTGGCCAATCCGGACAACCCAGGCCGGCGTGGGTCAGGCGCGTATAGGCGCCGAGCAATACGACAATCAGCGCCAGCAAGGTGGCAAACAGCGCGAGGCGAAATCCAGGTTTGGCCATGACGATGCCCTTATCCGATGTTCGACAGTTTCAGCAGGTGGCGCAGGTCGTTGAGCAAGTCCTTGCCCTTGACCGTCGTGTCGTAGCGCAGCACCAGGTTGCCGTGGGGATCGACGATCCACAGTTGCGCCTCGCCCGGTGCGCCGGCGGCTTTGCCGAAGGTCGTCAGGTCCAGCGGGTAGCGTTGCAATTGCGGGTATTCGGCCTTGAGCCTGGCCTCGTAATCGGCGCCGACCGGCTGCGCACTGGCCAGGGCATGACTGGCCCGGGACGCATCGCGGCCGAGGCCGATCTGCAGCTGCCGCGCCAGGTACACCAGTTGCCGACACTCGGCGGCGCAGGCGCTGGGCGCGGTGACGAGCAACTGCCAGCGCTGTTCGTCCGCCTGCACGCCGATATCGGCGCGGGTCTGGCCGTTGCCGATCAGTTCGCCGTGGTAACTGCGACTGTCCGGCACCCAGAACTGCAGCTTGTACATAAAGGTGGCGAGCGCCATCGGGCCGATCACCATCAGCAGGATCAGGATCAGCTGCCAGCGGCCTTTGCGCCGGTCGGGCGTCGCTGGCGCATCAGACATGTTGAGTGGATTCATGGCCGCTCCCATGGTGCTTCTCCTTTGCGTTGTGCCATCCGAGGTAGAGGTAAAGGCTGAGCAGCGCCAGCGCCATGGCGAACCATTGCACCGCATAGGCCAGGTGTTTTTCCGGGCCCATGGCAACGATGGGCCAGGTGGTGTCGTAGGTGCCGGGGCCGGCTTCGGCGCGCAGTTCGTAGGCAAAACCGCTGCGCCCCAGCTCGGCCCACAGCGTGGCCGGATGCAGCGCGGTGAGCAGGCGCGGCCAGTGCGTGGTCGCCGGGTCGGCGTGCAACTGGAAGGTTTCGCCGGGCGCGACATACACCCAGGCGTCAAGATTCACCGGCTGTTCCGGCGTGCTGAAGACGGGCGGCGCGCGCCGATCCGGCCAGGGCAACCAGCCGCGATTGAGCAGCAGCCACAAGCCGCTGGCCTGGTCGTGAAACGGTTGCAGCAGCTCGACGCCGGCCTTGCCATTACGCATGCGGTTGTCGAGCAACACACTGTGCTCGCCGTCGAATTGACCGCGCAGATGCACGCGACGGAAGGCCGGATCAGCCATGCTATCGAGTTGCGCACTGCCCACCGGCTCAGCGGCGCGGCGCTCGGCATAGCTGTCCACCATCAGCTGTTTTTCATGGCCCCGTGACAGTTGCCAGAACCCCAGGCCCACCATCAGCGGCAGCAACACGATCACCACCAGCGTCGGCGCGATACCGGGGCGAAAGCGCTGGATGGCACTGGCTATACTGGATTTCATCGCCCCTCCCCTATAAGCCCTGGAGCCAGACCATGCTCAAAGCCGCCATTGCCCTGATGCTGATCGCGACCGTCGCGAGCCTGTTCAGTGGCTTGTTCTTTCTGGTCAAGGACGAGGGCCACTCCAACCGCCTCGTCACCGCCTTGACCGTGCGTGTCGTACTGGCCGTGATCACCGTGGCGTTGATCGCCTGGGGCTTTTTCAGCGGCCAGTTGGTGTCGCATGCGCCTTGGTAGCGCGCCTCACAGCACATACACGAAGAAAAACAGGCCGATCCAGACCACATCCACAAAGTGCCAATACCAACTGGCCGCCTCGAAACCGAACTGGTGCTCGGCATTGAAGTGCCCGCGCAAGATACGCATCAGCATCACGAACAAAATAATCGTGCCGATGGTCACGTGGGCCCCGTGAAAACCGGTGAGCATGAAGAAGGTCGCGCCGTACACGCCGGAGCCCAATGTCAGGCCCAGCTCTTTGTAGGCGTGGATGTATTCCTCGGCCTGGAACCCAAGAAACCCCAGGCCCAGCAGCACCGTGATCGCCAGCCAGAGCTTCAGCGCACCGCGATGGCCTTTGCGCAGCGCATGGTGGGCGATGGTGATGGTCACGCTGGAACTCACCAGCAGGATGGTGTTGACCAACGGCAGGCCCCACGGGCTGATGGTGCCTTCGGGCGCGGGAAACAGCGTGGGATCGGGGTTGTTGAGCAGCGGCCAGACAAACTCGAAATTCGGCCACAGCATATGCGCGATGCCTTTGGAGCCTTCGCCCGCCAACCACGGCGCCGACATATGCCGCACATAAAACAGCGCACCGAAGAACGCGATAAAGAACATCACTTCGGAAAAGATGAACCAGGTCATGCCCCAGCGGAACGAGCGGTCCATCTGCGCGCTGTACAACCCGGCGCGGCTTTCCTTGATCACCGCGCCGAACCAGCCAAACAGCATGTAGGCCAGCAACAGGCCACCGACGAAAAAGATCCACGGCCCGTGGGATTCCGGGCGCGCAGCCTTCAGGTCGTTGAACCACACGCCCAGGCCATACACGGTGATCAGCAGGCCAACCGTGGCAATTATCGGCCATTTGCTTTGCGCTGGTACGTAGTACGTATCATGAGTCGACATGTATTCGCTCTCCTGATTGAGCGGGCAAACAGTAGCTAGCCGCCGCTATGGACAGCCACGGGCGGTTGGCGCGCGGTGATATCAAACAGCGTGTACGCCAGGGTCAAATGCTTCACATCCTTGGGCATGTCGCGATCGACAATGAAGCGCACCGGCATTTCGATGCGCTCACCGGGTTGCAGCACTTGCTGGGTGAAGCAAAAACACTCGGTCTTGTGGAAGTACATCGCCGCTTCAGCCGGGGAAATGCTCGGGATCGCCTGGGCGGTCATCGGCTTGTCGCTGGGGTTGTAGGCCACGAAGAGCATCTCGTTGACCGCGCCGGGGTTGACCACGATCTCATCGGCCTTGGAATGGAACTCCCAGACCATGTCGATGGCATTGGTGGACAGGAACTGCACCCGCACCTGGCGCGACGGATCGACGATCTGCTCGCCCTCATACTGCCCGGCCGTCTTGCCGTTGATGCCGAACGCCTTGCACATCACGTCGTAGATCGGCACCAGGGCAAAGCCGAAAGCGAACATCGCCAGCACCAGGATCAACAGACGGGTGACCAGGCGCTTGAGTGGCACGGAGTCAGCCATGGCGATCACCCGACAGTGTGGGAGGGGATTTGTGGAAGCCGGTTCATTTGACCTCCGGTGGCGTGGTGAAGGTGTGGTACGGCGCGGGCGAGGGCACGCTCCACTCCAGGCCTTCAGCGCCGTCCCACGGCTTGGCCGGTGCTGGCGGGCCGCCGCGGATGCACTTGATCACGATAAACAGGAAGAAGATCTGCGTGGCACCGAACATGAACGCGCCGATGGACGAGACCATGTTGAAGTCGGCGAACTGCAGGTTGTAGTCCGGCACCCGACGCGGCATGCCGGCCAACCCGACGAAGTGCATCGGGAAGAACGCCATGTTCATGCCCACGAAAGACAGCCAGAAGTGCAGCTTGCCCAGGGTTTCGTCGTACATGTGGCCGGTCCATTTCGGCAGCCAGTAGTAAGCCGAGGCGAAGATGCCGAAGATTGCGCCAGGCACCAGTACGTAATGGAAGTGCGCCACCACGAAGTAGGTGTCGTGGTACTGGAAGTCTGCCGGCGCGATGGCCAGCATCAAGCCGGAGAAACCGCCGATGGTGAACAGGATCACGAACGCCACCGCAAACAGCATCGGCGTCTCGAACGTCAGCGAGCCTTGCCACATGGTGCTGACCCAGTTGAACACCTTCACCCCCGTCGGGACGGCGATCAGCAGGGTGGCGTACATGAAGAACAACTCGCCCACCAGCGGAATGCCGACCACGAACATGTGGTGCGCCCACACGATGAACGACAGGAACGCGATACTCGCCGTGGCGTAGACCATCGAGGTGTAGCCAAACAGCGGCTTGCGCGAAAAGGTCGGGATGATCGAGCTGACGGCGCCGAAGGCCGGCAGGATCATGATGTACACCTCGGGATGGCCGAAGAACCAGAACACATGCTGGAACAACACCGGATCACCGCCGCCGGCGGCACTGAAGAAGCTGGTGCCGAAGTGGATGTCCATCAGCATCATCGTCACGCAACCGGCCAGCACCGGCATCACCGCGATCAGCAGGAAGGCGGTGATCAGCCAGGTCCACACGAACAGCGGCATTTTCATCAGGGTCATGCCCGGTGCGCGCAGGTTGAGAATGGTGGCGACCACATTGATCGCGCCCATGATCGAACTGATGCCCATCAGGTGGATGGCGAAGATGAAGAACGTCACGCTTTCCGGGGCGTAGGTGGTGGAGAGCGGGGCGTAGAAGGTCCAGCCGAAATTCGGCCCGCCACCCGGGGTGAACAGGGTCGAGACCAGTAGCAGGAACGCCGCCGGCAGCAACCAGAAGCTGAAGTTGTTCATGCGCGGCAGGGCCATGTCCGGCGCGCCGATCATCAGCGGGATCATCCAGTTGGCCAGGCCGACGAACGCCGGCATCACCGCGCCGAACACCATGATCAAGCCGTGCATGGTGGTCATCTGATTGAAGAACGCCGGCTCGACGATCTGCAGGCCGGGCTGGAACAGCTCGGCGCGGATCACCATGGCGAACGAGCCGCCGAGCAGGAACATGGTGAAGGCGAACCACAGGTACATCGTGCCGATGTCTTTGTGGTTGGTGGTCAGCACCCAGCGCATCAAACCCTTGGCGGGGCCGTGGGCATGGTCACTGGCGTGGCCATGGTCATCGATCACAGCGCTCATGGCCGTTCTCCTGCAAACGAGTGGGCGGGGCGGTTCAGCGCATTCGCAATGAAGTGAGTCATTTGCTTTCCGCCTGTTTCAGAGCCAGCACGTCTTTGGGCGTGACCATGTCGCCTTTGTTGTTGCCCCAGGCGTTGCGCTCGTAGGTCACCACCGCGGCGATATCCACTTCCGAGAGTTGCTTGCCGAAGGCGGCCATGGCGGTGCCGGGCTTGCCGAAGTAGACGCGGTGCAGGTGGTCTTCCTTGCTTCCGGTGGCGATCGGCGAGCCTTTGAGTGCCGGGAACATCGGCGGCAGGCCCTGGCCTTCGGCCTGGTGACAGGCCACACAGGTGGTGTGGTAGACCTTGTCGCCACGGGCGACCAGTTCGTCCAGCGTCCACTCCTTGGAGGTCAGCTCCTTGAGCTGAGCGGCCTCGGCCTTGCGCTCGCCGAGCCAGGTGTCGTAGTCGGCCTTGGACTTGACCTCGACCACGATGGGCATGAAGCCGTGGTCCTTGCCGCACAGCTCGGCGCACTGGCCCCGGTAGATGCCGGGCTTCTCGATACGGGTCCAGGCCTCGTTGATGAAACCGGGGATGGCATCGCGCTTGACCGCAAAGGCCGGCACCCACCAGGAGTGGATCACGTCCGCGGCGGTCACCAGAAAACGCACCTTGGCGCCCACCGGCAGCACCAGCGGCTGGTCGACTTCCAGCAGGTAATGTTCGCCTTTGGTGGCCTTGTTGTGGATCTGCTCGGCGGGAGTAGCCAGGTTGCTGAAGAACTCCACATCCTGGCCGAGGTATTTGTAATGCCACTTCCACTGATAGCCGGTGATCTGGATATCGATGTCCGATTCCGTGCTGTCGTAGATGTTGATCAGAGTCTTGGTCGCCGGAATGGCCATCGCCACCAGGATCAGCAAGGGCACTACGGTCCAGAGGATTTCCACGGTGGTGCTTTCGTGGAACTTGGCGGCCACCTGGCCCGTAGACCGGCGGTGAAGGATCATCGACCAGAACATCGCGCCAAATACGACAATGCCGATCACTACACAGATCCAGAAAATGGTCATGTGCAGGTCGAACACGGCGTGACTGACTTCTGTCGCCCCTGGCGCCATATTCGTTGTCCAGGCGGCATGCGCCTGACCGAATACTGACCACAACAGGAGGCCCATCCAAACATGTGGATGTCGCGTCATTGCGGGTTCCCCTTATCGTTCTTGTTATCCCGCCGGTGTGCACCTGCGTCGAAGGGAGCGGCTTCCATACTGCTTACAACCGCTTAGCCTCACCTGCTTATGCAGTCTGGCGTCATCAGCTAATCGCGTACAAAACCGAGTATAGACAGCACCTGCCACCCCGCAATGTGCAGGGGCAAATGAGCTGAAACAGACGGACGGGGCCCATAAGACCGGGGGGCGGAATCGTTTATCCGACGAACGATGGCAATTCGATATAACAGCGGCGCATAACCATGAAATAATTATGACAAATGCGTCTTAGACGCTTGTATAAACGAACTACCTTGTCCTTTCCCTTTTCCTACGCCTGCTTCACTGGAGCTTTCATGAACACCGCCGCATTGCGCGAGCAGATTTCCCTTGCCCATCAACACGAAGCCAGCACCGGCCAACTGGCCCAGCAACTCGAGAAACAATTACCGCACCTGCATTCGGCCATTACCCTGGCGGAGGGTGATCGTAACCTCGTCATGACACGCTTTGTCACTGCCTACGTCGACCTCGTCCCAGACCTGCTGGACGCCGCCAACGACGTAGCCCGCGAGGCCGGTATCGAAAGCCAGGTCAAGCCGGTACTGAAGATTGCCGAGCAGTTTTTCCTGCAACCGCCAGCGATTCTGGCGGGCCATATCGGTCTCGACGGCCTGCTGGACGAGGCCTACCTGGCCCATCGCCTGGTCGAAGAGGTCAATGACCTGTATATCAAGCATTTCGGCCAACCGTTGATTCCAGCGGACACCACCGTGGCCAATCTGATTGCCCATCAACTGATCGGTGAAACCTTTGCCAACCAGTTGGACGAAGCCGTACACCATGCGGTAGATGAAATGCTCAGCGAAGACAGCTTTGCGCTGGAATCGGTCGAGGCCTACCGCGAGCAGCTCAAAAGCCTGGCAACGGAAGCAGCGTGGAAGCGCTGGCCGTGCCTGTCGCGCAAGTTGGGCATTGAGTTGGAACTGGATCAGCAGGCCTGAGTCTTCGACCTGACGCTAAACACATGCGGGAGAGGGCAAGCCCCCTCCCGCATTTTTGATCCGGTTCCGTCAGTTGGTAAACGGCGCCGAACCGATCCCCGTCGTGGTCCGCACCCGACCTTCCAAGCGACGCTTCAACCCCCGCGCCTCGATCACCAGCTTCGCGCCCTTGGCCGCATTGGCCCGGCCCCACTCCTCCAGCAACTCCAGGCAAGAATGGTCGATGTAACTGAGGTTGTTCAGCGGTACATGCAGGGTGTTTCCCGCCGGCACCGTCGACAGCACACGGGTTAATGCCGGCACTTTCAGAAAAGTCGCCGCGCCGCTCAAACGCAATTCCATTTCACCGTGGCCGGGCAAATCGATCAGGCTGATTTTCAGGCGCGAAGCCTTGAACGCCAGTTTCAGCAACGTCAGCCCGAAACCCACCAGCACGCCGGTCAGCAGGTCGGTAAAGACGATCGCCAGCGCCGTGGCCGCGTAGGTAAACATCGGCATCCGCCCGTAGCGGCCCAACGCGCGGAACGCCTTGACGTCCACCAGCTTGATCCCGGTGTACACCAGAACGCCCGCCAGGCTCGCCACCGGAATGCTTTGCAGCACGCTCGACAGCAACAGCACGAACCCCAGCAGCCACACGCCATGGAACATCGCCGACAAGCGCGTGGTGGCGCCGGCCTGCACGTTGGCCGAGCTACGCACGATCACACCCGTCATCGGCAAGGCGCCGACCAGGCCGCAGAGCATGTTGCCCACGCCTTGCGCGGACAATTCCTTATCAAAGTCAGAACGCTGGCCACTGTGCATGCGGTCGACTGCGGCGGCCGAAAGCAGGGTTTCGGCACTGGCGATAAACGCCACGGCGAACGCGGCGATCAACAATTGGGGATCGGCCAGGTTCAGCAAGTCGCTGGGACGCAGCCAATCGATGGCGTCGGCGAGGTTTTCCGGCACCTCCACGCGCTTGACCTGCAACGCCAGTACCAAGCTGGCCAGCGTTGCCAGGCCCACACCCAACAAGGCACCCGGCACAAACCGCAGCGGTTGCGGGCGGAACTTATCCCACAGGTACATCACCAACATGGTCGACAGCCCCAGCAAACCGGCCTGCCAGCCAAGGCCGCCGCCCAGGGTAGGCACCGCCGCTGCCAACGCGGCCGGGAAGCCCGCCAGGTTGTCCAGCCCTGATGGCTGGGGCGCACCGTCGAGCATCACATGGACCTGCGACAGCACAATCAGCACGCCGATCCCCGCCAACATGCCGTAGACCACCGCCGGCGCCGTGACACGAAACCAGCAGCCCAGGCGCAAACGCCCGGCCAGCAGTTGCAGCAAGCCGGCCAGCAGCAGGATCGGCCCGAGCATCGGCATGCCGTGCTGGCGCACCAGTTCGAACACCAACACCGCCAACCCCGCCGCCGGCCCGCTGACTTGCAACGGCGACCCCGCCATCCAGCCCACCACCAGGCCCCCGATGATCCCGGTGATCAGGCCCTTGGCCGGCGGCATGCCGGAAGCGATCGCGATCCCCATGCACAAGGGCAGGGCGACCAGAAACACTACCACGGAGGCCAGCAGCTCCCGAGGCAACACAGCTTTTAATTGAGCAGCACGCATGATGACTCTCCCGAGGCATTCGCCGGGCGCGGCAAAGCCTGGCTGCATCCATGGCAGCCACCGCTCTACCCGGCAGGGAAGTGTGTTAGAAGCGCGCTTTAGGCGTCGCGGAGGGGATTGGTTCGGTGCCGTTCAGCGGTCGAAACGCCGCCTTTTCCGCATCGTAGGCGCGGATTTCACTGGTCTCGATGTTGTAGATCCAGCCATGGATAAACAAATGACCATTGGCCATGCGCGAGGCCACGGACGGGTGGGTGCGCAAATGCTGCAACTGGGCGATGACGTTTTCTTCGGTCAGCATCTTCATGCTCTCGCCTTCATTGGCGCAGTCGCAGTTGTCGTGAACCATGGTCTTGGCGACTTCGGCGTGCCGCAGCCAGGCCTTGACCGTCGGCATCTTCTCCAGGCTCGCGGGGTTGAGCACCGCGCGCATCGCGCCGCAGTCGGAGTGCCCGCACACGATGATGTGCTGCACGCCCAGGGCAAGGACCGCGTATTCGATGGCCGTGGAAACGCCGCCGTTCATCTGCCCGTAAGGTGGCACCACGTTGCCGACGTTACGGGTCACGAACAGGTCGCCGGGCGAGCTCTGGGTAATCAGCTCGGGCACGATGCGCGAGTCGGCGCAGGTGATGAACATCGCCCGAGGGTTCTGGGCCGTGGCGAGTTTCTTGAAGAGTTCTTCTTGCTGAGGGAAGACGTCGTGATGGAAATGCAAAAAGCCGTCAACGATGTGCTTTAGCGCTGCATCGGCGGACTCCGCCACTTGAGCGGCTGAAGCCGACGCAGCCAACGGCTGTTTATCCTTGTCACTCATGATTCATCCTCTTGATTAATGCAGGGGAGGGTTCAGGTCAATTCGACGCCGGGCCGATGGAATAGTTTTAGAACGCCGCAAAGCCGGGTGCCAACTCGTCAGTCACTCGCTGAACAAAGTAGCCGTCGAAACTTAACTCAAACTGAATCAACCGCTCTAGATCGCGGGTTTCAGTGATGTCAAAACGCGACCACCTCTACGATCACGGTGCGTGTTTGCCCAATAGTCTACAACAACGCCATCTGCCTGCCCGGTGGGCAGAACGCCGTGCAATCCAGATTGAAGCCTTCCCGACGGTCGAGCCCAAGGCGGCTGATTGCCTTGCTGAAGCGCTGCGCCAGCAGATCGGCAAACGGCCCCTCTCCGCGCATACGCACGCCGAAGCGACTGTCATACACGCCCCCGCCCCGCACCTGGCGTACCAGGCTCATCACATGGGCGGCGCGCTGCGGGTAATGCGCCGCCAGCCACTCCTCGAACAGCGGCGCCACCTCCAGCGGCAGGCGCAGCATCATATACGCGGCACTTTGTGCACCGGCTGCATGGGCTTCGGTGAGCAGGCTCTCCAGCTCGCTGTCGTTGATCATCGGGATCATCGGCGAACACAGCACCCCCACCGGGATACCGGCCTCGCGCATCACCCGGATCGCCCGCAACCGCGCCTTGGGCGCCGCCGTGCGCGGCTCCAGGATGCGCTTGAGTTCGTCGTCGAGGCTGGTGAGGCTGATCATCACCGCCACCAGCCGCTGGCGCGCCAGTTCGGTGAGCAGGTCGAGATCGCGCAGGATCAGCGAGCCCTTGGTGATGATGGTCACCGGGTGCCGATAGCGCAGCAGCACTTCGAGGGTTTGCCGGGTGATCTTGTACTCGCGCTCGATCGGCTGGTACGGATCGGTGTTGGAACCCAGGTTGATCGGCGCACACACGTAGCCGGGCTTGGACAGCTGCTGTTCGAGCACGTCGGCGGCGTTGGTCTTGGCGATCAGCTTGGTTTCGAAATCCAGCCCCGGCGACAGGTCCCAATAGGCATGGCTGGGCCGCGCATAGCAGTAGATGCAGCCATGCTCACACCCGCGATAAGGATTGATCGAGCGATCGAACGGCAAGTCCGGCGAGTTGTTGCGCGTGATGATGGTCTTGGCCGTTTCGATACGCACTTCGGTGCCCTGGGTCGGCGGCACCTCCTGGTACCAGCCGTCGTCCTCGGCCACGCTGACGGTGGGCGCGAAACGATTGTGCAGGTTGGTCGCCGTGCCCCGGCCACGGGGCGGCAGAGGTGCAGACATGAAAACGCCCCTATACTGTTTTTATATACAGTATAGGGGCGCAAGCTGGATGACCAGTGCCGTTTGGCGGTCAGTGCGGTTGCGTGACTTGCCCCAGGTCGTCGCCTGACGTCGTGTGCATGTCGTTCTTGCGCAGGTCGGCCACGTCACTGGCCTTCACCGCAGCACCTTTATTACCCCAGCTACCGCGCACGAAGCTGACGACATCCGCCACTTCCTGGTCCGACAGGCGCCAGGCAAACGCCGGCATGGTGAAGGTGGACGGCGCAGTGTGGGTGGCCGGCAAAGTGCCGCCGTTCAACACGATGTTGATCAGCGACGTGGCATCCGCCGTCTGCACCACCGGGTTGCCCGCCAGCGCCGGGAACACCCGCGTGTAGCCATGACCGTCGGTGCGATGGCAGGCGGCGCAGTTGTCGATATACACCGACGCGCCCGGCCGGCTGTCATCGCCTTTCCACAGCGCTTCGGCCACCTGCTTGTCGTACTGGTGCGGCGGGTTTTGAGGGTCCACCGCCGGCAGGCTCTTGAGGTAGCGGGCGATCGCGGTCAGGTCGTCCTGGGACATGTACTGCATGCTGTGGACGACCACATCGCTCATGCCGCCGAACACCGCGCTGCGATCACTGCGGCCGGTCTTGAGGAATTGCACCAGTTGCTCTTCGCTCCAACTGCCGAGGCCGTCCTTGTGGTCGCCACGCAGGCTTTTCGCGATCCAACCTTCCAGCGGCGCACTGCCGGACAAAAAAGCGCTGCCGTCGGCCGCACTCAAGGCTTTTTCCTGCATGGTCAGCGCCCGCGGCGTATGGCACGCGCCACAGTGGCCGAGGCCCTCGACCAAGTAAGCGCCACGGCTGATCACCGGATCGGCGCCCGCCACTTCCGGGGTATCCGCCACGGGCGGGGCAAACATCCAGCGCCACGCCGCCAACGGCCAACGCATGCTCAAAGGCCAGGGAATGTCACTGGCCCGGTTTTCCTGGGCGACCGGTTCCACGCCCTTCATGAAGTACGCATACAGCGCCTGCATGTCGCTTTCACTGACGCGGGCGTAAGACGGATAGGGCATCGCTGGGTAAAGCGTACTGCCACTCTTGGCGACGCC
This sequence comes from Pseudomonas sp. Pse79, assembly GCF_024519615.1. Taxonomy (NCBI): domain Bacteria; kingdom Pseudomonadati; phylum Pseudomonadota; class Gammaproteobacteria; order Pseudomonadales; family Pseudomonadaceae; genus Pseudomonas; species Pseudomonas sp. Pse79. The sequence continues at coordinate 199,542 of NZ_JALJRR010000007.1, read as the reverse complement.
ATGGCGCACGGCCTTGTCGAAGTCCGCGAAGCTGTAGGCGCCCAGGCCGGTCTTGTCCGGGGTGATGTTGGTGGAATAGATCACGCCGATGGGGGTCTCCATCGGCAGGCCGCCGGCGAACGGCTTGCCGCCCTTGGCAGTGTGGCAGGCGACGCAGTCGCCGGCGCGGGCCAGGTATTCGCCTTGCTTGATCAGGTCGGTGTCGGCGGCGCTCACCGAGCAGTTGCCGAGCAACGCCAGGGACGCCGCGAAGGAGGCGATAACACGTGCTTTCATGGTCATCGTTCCTTATGCCTGAACCAGTGGGCCGGGATTTTTCAGGTACTGCTCGCGAATCGCTCGCGCCGACCAGTAGGTCAACGCCGCCACCAGGCCGGTAGGGTTGTAACCTAGACCTTGTGGGAAAGCGGACGCACCGGGGACAAACACGTTGTGTACATCCCAGCACTGCAGGTAGCGGTTCAACGCACTGGTTTTCGGGTCGGTACCCATGATCGCGCCGCCGTTGAGGTGGGTGGTCTGATAGGACGCGGTATTGAAATGCTCACCGACCTTCTTGCCCAGCACGGCAATGGCCTTGGGGTTCATCGCTTCGGCGATCTTGCCCATTTTCTCGACCATGAAGCGGTTCATCTTGATGTCGTTTTCCTGCCAGTCGAAGGTCATGCGCAGCAGCGGCAGGCCGTAGGCATCGTGGTACACCGGGTCCAGATCGAGGTAGTTACCGCGGTAGGATTGATGCGCGCCGTGGGCATCCATCGACACCTGATGGGTGTAGTAATCAGCGGTGGCACGCTTCCAGGCGCTGCCCCACGCCGGAGTACCGGGTGGGTTGGAGGTGCCGGCGATCGGCCGACTGCCGGCCTGGTTGACCCACATCGGCGAGCCCCCGACGAAGCCATGGGGCCCGTGGTCGAAGTTGTCGGCGTTGAAGTCATCGATGGCCACACCATTGCCGCCAGCACCGATAAAGTTGTTGGTGTGGGTGTCCTTGTCGAAGAAGGCCTTGATGGTCGCCATGTTCTGGTAGGCGAAGTTCTTGCCTACCACGCCTTCGCCGCTGATCGGGTCGTAGGGCTTGCCGATCCCCGACAGCAGCATCAAGCGCACGTTATGGAACTGGAACGCGCCGAGAATCACCAAATCGGCCGGCTGCTCGCATTCCCGCCCCTGGGCGTCGATATAGGTCACGCCGGTCGCCTTGCTCTTGGTGCTGTCGAGGTTGACCTTGAGTACGTGGGAATTCGGCCGCAGCTCGAAGTTCGGCACCTGGCGCAACGCTGGCAGGATGTTCACGTTCGGCGACGCCTTGGAGTACATGTAGCACACGTAGCCACTGCAAAAACCGCAGAAGTTGCACGGGCCCATCTGCGCGCCGTAGGGGTTGGTGTATGGCCCCGAGGTATTGGCTGATGGCAGGTTGTAGGGTTTGTAACCGACTGCCGTGGCTGCTTTCTGAAACAGCTGCGCCGACACCGTGTTCTTCTGCGCCTCCAACGGGAACGGGTTGGAACGATCCGGCGCATACGGGTTGCCGCCACGGCCTTCGCCGACCAACTGACCGTTGACGGTCCAGGCCTGGCCGGAGGTGCCGAAGACTTTTTCGGCGTAGTCGAAAAACGGCTCCAGCTCTTCATAGCTGACGCCGAAGTCCTGGATAGTCATGTCCTTGGGAATGAAATGTTTGCCGTAGCGCTCTTCGTAGTGGCTGCGCATGCGCAACTCGATAGGGTCGACGCGAAAATGCACACCCGACCAGTGCAGCCCCGCACCGCCGACGCCGTTGCCCGGCAAAAAGGCGCCGAGCTGACGGTTGGGCAGGGCGACGTCATTCACGCTATGGCGAATCGTTACCGTCTCCTTGGAGATGTCCTGGAAGAGTTTTTTACGCACGCTGTAGGTCAATTCGTCGATGACCTGGGGATAGTTGCCGTCCGGGTAAGTGTCCTGCATCGGGCCGCGCTCTAGCGCTACCACGTTGAGGCCCGCTTCCGTCAGTTCCTTGGCCATGATCGCGCCAGTCCAGCCGAAGCCGACGATCACCGCATCCACTTTTTTCATGATGGTCGCCACGTTTATGCCCTCTCGCCGCGAATGGAAACCGCCGGGAAGGGGTATTGCTCGTTGCGCTCCACCCAATCCATGAAGTCGGCGCGGGCGCCGGGGAAGCCGATCATGGTCCAGCCGACCAGGCCTTTATTGCCGCCGTGGATCGGATCGCAGAAGAAGCCTTCCTTGGTGTTTTGCAGCAGCAAATTGAAGAACATCTTCGGCGGCACCGCGTCGAAATGGGCACTCACCTCACTACCGCCAGCCTCCAGGCGGCGCAGCATGTCATCCTGGGTAGCGCTGTCTTGCGCAGCAAAAGCCTTGCCGTTGAACGCTTTCGACCAGGCATCCGTCGCGGCAATGCCCAGGCGATAGATGACCTTGGGTACCAACTTGCTCTGCCAGCCCATTTCCGGCGCGGCGTCGGCGTTGAACGGACCTTGCATGAACCACAGCGCGCCACTGGCGTAGGGCGTGTTCATCTGGCGGTCGATGTATTCCGCCGCACCGGCCTCCAGGGCGCCAGGGCCTTGGGCATCGGCGGGGATCAGGCGCGCCACGGCGGCGTTGATGAATGCCCATTCTTCGGCGCTGAAATAGCTCGGCTCATACGCCTTGTCGCTGACCGGCGGCGGAGCGGGGCTGGCTTGGGCCGGTGCGGGCGCGGCCATCAGCATCGAACCGCCAAGGCCGGTGCTGGCAACCGTGACCACCGGGATCAAGGTCAAGGATTTGCGCAAAAAGTCACGCCGGGGGTTGTCTTGATCTTGATCAGACATGGGTGTACCTCATCATGTGGTCACGGGTTTATCAGCCGCTTCTAGGAGCAGCTTGTGGTTTGGCAGCAGCAAGGTGGACCCCACCGATCCAAGCAGATAGAACGTAGCGGCAATCAATAGTTACAAATGATAGCAGGCTAAGTATAAAGAGAATCGATTCAGCGTCAAAACTGCACCATCGACGGTGATTCACAATTCTTTGACGCGCCCCTCACACCCCATTGACCGCGCCTGGCCGACTCTTGGCATCACCCGCCAACCCCCTATCGGTTACGTCGCCCATGTTCAATCATCAATGGCTACCGGCCCTCGGCCTTGCGTTCCTGGCACTGTTCACCAGCGCTCACACCTGGGCGGACGACAGCACATCCCTGCGTTCCCCCGAATGGGCGCAGCCGGTCGGCAATCAATACAACCTGCACCAGATGACGCCCACCCTCTACCGCAGCGCGCTGCCGGACAGCAATGCCGTGCCTCTGCTGGAAAAACTCAAGGTCGGCACGGTGATCAACTTTCTGCCGGAGTCCGACGACAGCTGGCTAAAAAATTCTGATATCCGACAGATTCAGCTGATTTATCGTACAAATCATGTCGATGACGCTGACGTGCTGGCCGCACTGAGGGCGATCCGCGACTCCGAAGCCAACGGTGCAGTGCTGATGCACTGCAAGCATGGCTCAGACCGCACCGGCCTGATGGCGGCGATGTATCGCGTGGTGGTTCAGGGCTGGAGCAAGGAAGAGGCGTTGAACGAAATGACCTTGGGCGGCTTCGGCAGCAGCAAGGGCTTCAAGGACGGCGTTCGCTACATGATGAAGGCCGATATCGACAAGTTGCGCACAGCCTTGGCCAATGGCGATTGCAGCACCAGCGCGTTTGCCCTGTGCTCGGTGAAAAGCTGGTTCAACACAGCCGGCAACAGCCATGTCGAACCTCTGAAAAGCACGCTGACGCTGACAACCCCCTGACAGGGTCTCAGTCTTTCTTCAGCTTGGGATTAGGAAAAAACTGCACCGACTGCACCGTCGGGTCCGGCGCTTTGAGCGCCGAGGTGTTGACCCGCGTGCCCAATTCCTTGGGCACTGACAAACCTTGATCATTCAAGGTGTCGGTATAGCCGCAGGCCACGCATTCGCGATGCGGCACGCTGTCCTCGGTCCACATCTTCAACTTGTCCGGCTCGCTGCACGCCGGGCAGACAGCCCCGGCGATGAATTGCTTTTTGGTAATCACTGGTACGTCACTCATGCTGCTGCGTCCTCACTCAGGCCGCTGTGGCGCAAGAGTGCGTCAATCGACGGCGCACGCCCGCGGAAATCGACAAACAACACCATCGGCGCCTGGGAACCGCCACGGGCCAGGATCGCCTCGCGGAAAGCACGTCCGGTTTCGGCGTTGAGCACGCCGTCTTCTTCGAACTTGGAGAACGCATCGGCCGACAGCACTTCAGCCCACTTGTAGCTGTAGTAACCCGCGGCGTAACCACCGGCGAAGATATGCGCGAAGCTGTTGGGGAAGCGGTTATAGGCCGGCGGACGCATCACCGACACCTCGTCGCGCACGCTTTCGAGTACCTGCGCCACACTGCGGCCATCGCCATGGGTGGCATGCAATTCAAAGTCGAACAGCGAGAACTCCAACTGGCGCACCATCATCAGGCCGGACTGGAAGTTCTTCGCCGCGAGCATTTTTTCCAGCAGGTCCTGGGGCAGCGGCTCGCCGGTTTCGTAATGGCCGGAGATCAGCGCCAGGCCTTCCGGCTCCCAGCACCAGTTCTCCATGAACTGGCTCGGCAATTCCACCGCATCCCAGGCCACGCCGTTGATGCCGGACACGCCGGCATGCTCGACACGAGTCAGCAGGTGATGCAGGCCGTGGCCGAATTCGTGGAACAGCGTCGTCACTTCGTCGTGGGTCAGCAGGGCAGGCTTGCCGCTGTCGGCCGGGGTGAAGTTGCACACCAGGTTGGCCACCGGGCTTTGCAGCACGCCGTCGATGGTGCGGCGACGGTCGCGAGCGCCGTCCATCCAGGCGCCGCCACGCTTGTTGGCGCGGGCGTACAGGTCGAAGAAGAAGCGGCCGACGTGCTGGCCGTTTTCCTTGATTTCGAACAGGCGCACGTCTGGGTGCCAGGTGTCGAAGCCCTTCTGCTCGGCGATCTCGATGCCATACAGACGTTGCACGATGGCGAACAGGCCGCCAAGCACCTTGTCGATCGGGAAGTAGGCGCGCAAGGCTTCCTGGGACACGCTGTAGCGCTGCTCACGCAGTTTTTCACCGTAGAAACCGCTGTCCCAGCTTTGCAGGTCGGCGCAGCCTTGTTCGGCGGCGTAGGCTTTGAGCTGCTGCAGGTCCTGGGCGGCAAACGGCTTGCTGCGCTTGGCCAGGTCGCGCAGGAAGCTCAACACCTGGTCGCTGGAGTCGGCCATTTTCGTGGCCAGGCTCAATTCCGAGAAGGACGCATAGCCCAGCAGTTGGGCGAGTTCCTGACGCAGGTCGAGGATCTGTTCCATGACCGGCCCGTTATCGTTCTGACCGGCATTCGGGCCTTGGTCCGAGGCTCGGGTGCAATAGGCTGCGTAGATTTCTTCGCGCAGGGCGCGGTCCTGGGCGTAGGTCATCACCGCGTAGTAGCTGGGGAATTCCAGGGTGATCAGCCAACCGTCGAGGCCTTTGGCCTGGGCCGCGGCGGCCATTTGCGCCTTGGCCGAGTCGGTCAGGCCGGCGAGGGTGGCTTCATCGGTGACGTGTTTGGTCCAGGCCTGGGTCGCGTCCAGCAACTGGTTGGAGAACTTGCTGCCCAGTTCGGAAAGCTTGCTTTGCACTTCGGCGTAGCGTTTTTGCTGTTCGGGCGGCAGGTCGATACCCGACAGGCGGAAATCGCGCAGCGAGTGTTCCAGGATGGTTTTTTGCGCCACGTCGAAACCGCCGGCTTCCGGGCTGCTGGCCAGGGCTTCGAAGGCCTGGAACAGTTCGCGGTTCTGGCCCATCTCGGTGGAATAAGCGCTCAACGCCGGCAGGCATGCCTCGTAGGCTTCGCGCAGTTCGGCGCTGTTGCACACGGCATTGAGGTGGCTGACCGGGCTCCAGGCGGCACCCAGGCGATCATTCAGCTCATCCATGGCGAGGACCAGGCCGGCCCACGTCGGATTTTTCCCCTGGCTTTGCAGGATGCCTTCGATGGCAAGCCGGTTGTCGGCGAGGATCTGTTCGATGGCCGGCTGAACGTGCTCGGCACGGATCGCCGAGAACGGCGGCAGGTCGTAGGGCTGCAGAAGAGGGTTGTTCGCGCTCACGGTTGGCACCTTGGCTGAAGAAACATGTAAGAACAAAGATGGGGCCATCTTAATTACAATCAACGTCCACCGCAGCTATCAGCAGAAGAGAGAGAGGCTATCGTGACCCTTCGCACCTATCAGAACCACACGCCAAGCCTGGGCGCCGGGGCTTTTGTCGATATTTCGGCGGTGGTGATCGGCGATGTCGAAATCGGCGACGACAGCTCGGTTTGGCCGCTGACGGTGATCCGCGGCGACATGCACCGCATCCGCATCGGCGCGCGCACCAGCGTGCAGGACGGCTGCGTGCTGCACATTACCCACGCCGGGCCGTTCAATCCCGATGGTTTTGCGCTGCTGATCGGCGACGACGTGACCATCGCCCACAAAGTCATGCTGCACGGCTGCACCGTCGGCAATCGCATCCTGATCGGCATGGGCAGCATCGTGATGGACGGCGCCGTGGTCGAAGACGACGTGATCATCGGCGCCGGCAGCCTGGTGCCGCCGGGCAAGAGACTTGAAAGCGGCTTCTTGTACGTCGGCAGCCCGGTTAAACAGATCCGCGAACTGACTGACAAGGAACGCGCGTTTTTCACCTACAGCGCAGCGAACTACGTGAAGCTCAAGGACCTGCACCTGGCCGAGGGATTCGATCAATGACCCTGCACCATCAAACCGTACTGTTCGATCTGGACGGCACCCTGACCGACCCGCGCGAGGGCATTACCCGTTCGATCCAGTACGCGCTGGGCAAACTCGGTATCGATGAGCCGGACATCACCCAACTGGAACATTTCATCGGCCCCCCGTTGCTGCAAGCCTTCATGCAGTTCTACGACTTCGACGAAGCCAAGGCCTGGGAAGCGGTGAATTTCTACCGTGAACGCTTCAAAGTCACCGGTTTGTATGAAAACCGCGTGTTCGACGGGGTGATGCCGCTGCTCGAAGCCCTCAACAGCCAGGGGCGCCAGCTGTACGTGGCCACCTCCAAGCCGTGGGAATTTGCCCGCGAGATCGCCCGTCATTTCGATTTTGCCAAGCACTTCAAGGTGATCTACGGCAGCGAACTGGACGGCACGCGCACCAACAAGGTCGAGCTGATCGCCCACTTGATGCGCGAAGAACGCCTGGACCCGGCCACCACCTTGATGATCGGCGACCGCAAGCATGACTTGATCGGGGCGCGCAGCAATGGGCTGGATTCGGCGGCGGTCGGGTATGGGTTCGGCAGTTTCGAAGAGCTGAGTGCCGAAGCGCCGACCTGGCATTTCGAGACGCTGGCGCAGATGCATCAGGCGTTTTTGCAGCGGCCTTGAGGGCGCTATCGGGAGCAAGCTCCCTCCCACATTTTGATCCGTGTACGCAGGCCAAATGTGGGAGGGGGCTTGCTCCCGATGAGGCCCTACCGGCCAACACCTTCCAACTGCCTCAACGCCGCCTTACGCTGCGCCACCGGCAGTTGGCCCATCCGCTCCACTGCCGCATAGAACTTCAGCCAATCCCCACCTTCCTGCCGGAACAACGCCGCAAACGCCGGCACCCACTGGTCATACAGCCCGAACGGTAAAAGCCGCGCATTGTTCATCGGCAGGTTCATCCAGGCGTCATAACGCTTGTCGCCGCCCCACTGACTGTCCCGCACCCGCCGGTAGTCGCTGCGCAAACGCTCGAATTCAGCCGCCTTGGCCCGCCGCATCGCATCGGCCGCCAACGGCTGGGCGTAGAGTGTTTCCAGACGTTTGCGAGTATCGAGGACCAACTGGGTAAATTGGTCACGCTGCTGCAGCGCCGCGCTGCCGATCGGCGCCAGGCCCCGGGCGGCGCGCCATTGGCGCGTGCCTTCCTGCTCGACGAAGGTGGCAAAGGATTCGTTGAACTCGGTGTCGTCCTTCACGTAAAAGCGTTGGTGCGCCAGTTCGTGAAAAATCAACGTGGCCAGGCGCTCATCGCCCCAGCCCAGCATCGAACTCATGATCGGGTCATTGAACCAACCCAAGGTGGAATAGGCCTCGACGCCGCCAATCGACACGTCCATGCCTTGTTGCTTGAGCAACGCCGCCTCACCCCGCGCCGCGCCCTGGCTGTAATAACCGCGATAGGCGACACAACCAGCGATGGGAAAGCAGTGATTTTGCGCCGACAAGGAAAACTCCTGCGTGGCAAAAACATTCCAGACCACATAAGGCCGGCCAATATCGGCGTACAACCGGTAACTCTGATTGTCAGGCAGGTGCAACTGCTCGCTGGCGAACGTGCGCGCCTTTTGCGATTGCACCAAGTGCTCACGTAACTGTTGCGGCCGCGCCGGGTCGGCAATCACCTTGGCCACCGGCTCCCGAGCCTGCAGCAACTGCCACTGGCCGCTGGCCAATTGGCCGTAGTAATCGACGCTGGAACAACCGCTGAGCAGCACCCACCACAACCCTGGAAGAAAACGCCTGATCATGCCGCGACTGCTCCTGGGTAATTGGCTCGCCAGCCTATCGTGACTGCCCGGCGTTTTTCCATGGCGTAGCGCGTTTATACTCAAGGCTCTCCTTGTGTTGAGTGCCCGCCATGCGCCAGCTAGTGCTTCCCATCGCCGCCCTGTTGCTCAGCGCCTGTGCTTTACCACCCATCCCGCCGATGGACGCGCAACAGGCCTGGGTCGATTTCGCCACCCCGACACCCGGGGCCAAGCTGGTGATGGCCCAACGTCTGGATGGGAAAAACCTCAACGACGGGCGCTTCTTCCAGGTCCCGCCGGGCAGTCACGAGTTGATGGTGCGGTTTGATTTCGAAGTGCCGACCGGCGGCAGCTTTGGCGGGTTGTCACAGACCCAGGACCGGACCTGCTTCATGACCTTGCAGTACGACCACTTCGAGGCAGGCCAGCGTTATCGCCTGGAGGGGCGCTCGTTGTCCTACACACCGAATATCCGGCTGTACAACGCCGCGCGTCAGTTATTGGCGCAGGAGCGCAGCGTGAACTGCATCTGATCAGTCATTGTTCTTCTGGTAGATGATTGCCTTGGTACCGTTCTCACACGTGCCTACGACCATGGCGACATCGTGCTTGTCGGCTTCTTCCTTGCTGACGATTTCCAGGGTGTAGGACGGAATCGCCTTGGCCTGGATCTTCACTTCGATCTCTTTCCTGAGTTCTTCGCAGTCTTTGGGCGCGGCCACAGCCGATGTGGCCAATACACCGCAGATGATCGCCAAGACAAAACGTTTCATGTGTGAAGCTCCCTGAATGCACGCGCACGAATGTGCGCCTATGGCTGCATAGGCTATAGGACCACATCGGGGAAACACGAGTTCTGATTTAACGCACAACTGAATGTGGGAGGGAGCAAGCCCCCTCTCACCTAAGGCTGTGTCAGTCGACGAGGGTGGCGTCCAGGCTGATTTTCGCGTTCAGCACCTTGGACACTGGGCACCCTTCCTTGGCCTTTTTGCTCAGCTCATCGAACTGCGCCTGGCTCGCGCCGGGAATCTTGGCGTTGAGGATCAGGTGTACAGCGGTGATCGCAAAACCACCGTCGACCTGGTCCAGGGTCACTTCGGCCTGGGTGTCGATGCTGTCAGCCTTGAGCCCGGCGTCGCCGAGAATCATGGAAAACGCCATGGAGAAACAGCCAGCGTGGGCCGCACCGATCAACTCTTCAGGGTTGGTGCCCTTGCCGCCCTCGAAACGGGCCTTGAAGCCGTAGGGCGCTTCGCGCAGCACGCCGGTTTCCGTGGAGATGGAACCCAGGCCTGTCTTCAGATCACCTTCCCAATGCGCGGATGCTTTTTTAACGATACTCATAGCAGTCTCCTCAAACGATGGTTTTGCGTCAGTAAGGGTTCTGAGGATAGATGCTTTGGCAAAGTTCACTTGTAAGAGAAACCTAGCAACAAAGTAGGAAATTTCGCACGACCTATTGAATCTCGGGTATATGCCCTCATTGCATAGAACATGCACATGAAGCGGCAGGTTTTGGTTCGTCTAAGAAACCTGCGCCCTTATTGGAGAAGCAGGCTTATGAAATCGCTGTCCGACGTGAAGTTCTCGACCCTCGACCTGGTGCCCGTGCGGGCCAACGGCAGCGCCGCGCAGTCGTTGCGCAATTCCCTGGACCTGGCCCAGCATGTGGAAAAGTTTGGCTACAACCGCTTCTGGGTGGCGGAACACCACAATATGGACGGCATCGCCAGCTCGGCCACCTCGGTATTGCTCGGTTACCTGGCCGGCGGCACTTCGACCATCCGCGTCGGCTCCGGCGGCGTGATGCTGCCCAACCATGCACCGCTGGTGATCGCCGAACAATTCGGCACCCTGGAAAGCCTGTACCCCGGCCGGATCGACCTGGGCCTGGGCCGTGCGCCCGGTTCCGACCAGATGACCGCCCGCGCCCTGCGCCGTGAGCGCTCCGGCAGCGCCGACGACTTCCCCGAAGACGTGGCCGAATTGATGGCCTACCTCGGCCCGCGCACGCCCGACCAGCGGGTGATCGCGGTTCCCGGCACCGGCACCAACGTCCCGGTGTGGCTGCTCGGGTCCAGCCTGTTCAGCGCGCAGTTGGCGGGGGAACGCGGCTTGCCCTACGCCTTTGCCTCGCATTTCGCACCGCGCTTGATGCATGAGGCGATTCGCGTGTACCGCAATCACTTCAAGCCTTCGGCCGTTCTGGACAAGCCTTACGTAATGCTCGGCCTTCCGTTGGTCGCGGCGGATACCGACGAACAGGCCGATTACCTGGCCACTTCCGTCTACCAACGCATCCTGGCGCTGATGCGCGGGCAGAGCCTGGTGCAGCGTCCGCCGGTGGAAAGCATGGACGGCCTGTGGCTACCCCATGAAAAAGACGCGGTAGGCAGCTTCCTCGGCCTGGCGATGGTCGGCAGTCCGGCGAAGATCCGCGCCAAACTGGAAGTACTGGTCGAACAGACCGGCGCCGACGAGCTGATCTTTACCTGCGACCTGTACGAACACGCCGACCGGATTCATTCCTACGAACTGCTCGCGCAGTTGATGAAGGGCTAAATCTGGCAGGCGAAAAAAAACCGACGCGCGCGCGTCGGTTTTTTATGTCTGCAACGCGCGATTAACCGCGCTTGTAGACGATTTCCTTGGTGCCGCCTTCGCAGGTGCCAACCACCTTGCCGTCAGCCGCAGCGCCTTTAGCCACCACTTCCAGCGAATAACCCGAAGCACCCTTGGCGTCGATTTTCGCGGCAATTTCGCTTTTCAGCTCTTCACACGGCTTGCCCGCCGCCAGCACGGTGCCCGCCATGCTCAACAAACCTACTGCTAACAAGAACTTCTTCATCCGTCACTTCCCTTGCGCTGATCGAAACGAGCGTGCCGACGCTGGTCGCATCGGCCCCCATTGGTTGTAGCGCAGGTTATGGCAATCGGCCAGCCGGCAAGTTCAACGGTTTCGATCAACTACTGGCAATTCGGAACCCCACCTTCAATGTAACCTGGAAGTGTGCAGCCTTGCCGTCCTTGATATGGCCACGGGTTTCGGTCACCTCGAACCACTCCAAATGCTTGATGCTCTTGCTGGCTTCAGCCAGGGCGTTGTTGATCGCCTCTTCGATGCTGGTGGTGGACGAACCCACCAATTCGACTTTCTTGTAAGTGTGATGATCAGACATGGCGTTTCTCCTGAGGGTCGTCAATAAAGCCTAGCAGTCAAAGCTCATACTGCTTCTGGCGACCGTTCCTACTCGAAAGTTCAGATTTACTGCACTTTCTGAAACGGCCGTAGTCGGTATCTACACACGCCACCTAATCACTTCAGGAGAGTCCACATGGCCAACACCTCTTTACGCAAAGCGTCGCTGGAAAGCATGGAAGCCGAGATTTCGAGCCTGCTCAAGTCTCTTGAGAGCCTCAAGGACGACGCATCCGATGAGTCGCTCAAGACTCTGAAGGCCCTGAAAAGCAATGCCGAGAACGCGCTCAAGCATTCTCGTCACCTGATCAGCGACGCCTACGAAGAAAGCAAAGTCAAAATCCGCGAAACCGGCGTGGCGACCCGGGACTACGCACAAGAACACCCATGGACTACCGCCGGCGTTGCCGTTGGCGCGCTGGGCCTGCTGGCGGCTTACCTTTTGTGCAAACGCGGTAACTGATCTGCCGGCTATACCGGCTGGCGCGACAGCTCAGCCTTGAGCCATTGCGCCAATTGCCGAGCGCGCCCGTCCGCGGCGCGCTTGGGTAGCCACAACGCCAGGTGCGCCGGGGTTTGCGTGAAACCCCACGGCGCCACCAGGCGACCGGCGCGCACGTCCTCCGCCACCAGCGGCTCCGGCGCGATCGCCACACCCAGCCCCGCAACCGCCGCTTCCAGCAAGTAATACAAATGCTCAAACCCCTGGCCGAGTTTTAACGCACCGGGTTCGATCCCGTGTTGCTGCGCCCAGCTGGGCCAGGCCTGCGGGCGAGACGTGGTGTGCAACAGCGCTTCGCCGCACAGCGCCGTGGCCGGGGCGTCGCGCAGGCGTTCGTAACCGGCGAAACGCGGGCTCATGACCGGGCCGATGCGTTCGCTGGCCAGCTCGTACACCTGCATATCCGCCGGCCACGGCGGTTCGGCGAACAACAGCAGGGCATCCAGGCCGGGGCGGCGCGGGTCCAGATCACCTTCACCCGCCGACAGGTGCAAGCGCAGATCGGGCAGGTCGGCATTCAAGCGGCCCAGGCGCGGAATGAACCAGCGCGCCAGCAAACTGCCCGAACAGCCGAGGACGAACGGTGCATCGGCGCTGCTTTGGGTAATTTGCGCGCACACCTCCCTTAACCGCTCGAACGCCTCGGCACTCGCATCGCGCAGACGCACGCCGGCATCTGTGAGTTTGAGGCCGCGCCCTTCCTTGACGAACAGGCTGACCCCCAAATGTTCCTCCAACACTTTAAGCTGGCGGCTCACGGCGCCATGGGTGACGTGCAACTGCTCAGCCGCCTGGCTCACACTGTTGAGGCGGGCCGTGGCTTCGAAGGCGCGTAGGGGGTTAAGGGGCGGGAGGTCTCGGCTCATCTGTGAGTTTTCCTGACATGTTGTAGCGATCTTATCGGTTTTCAGCCCTGAGCGTCAGGGGTAGAGTGAGCGTCATTGCTTCCCACCCGAATTCTTTTCCTGGAGCGTCCCATGACTCAGTCCCAGACCGATCTACGCAACGGCCCTGACGCCAACGGCCTGTTCGGCGCATTCGGCGGCCGCTACGTCGCCGAAACCCTGATGCCGTTGATCCTCGACCTGGCCCGCGAGTACGAAGCGGCCAAGATTGATCCTGCGTTCAACGAGGAATTAGCCTACTTCCAGCGCGACTACGTCGGTCGACCAAGCCCGCTGTATTTCGCTGAGCGCCTGACGGAGTTCTGCGGCGGCGCCAAGATTTACCTCAAGCGCGAAGAGCTGAACCACACCGGCGCGCACAAGATCAACAACTGCATCGGCCAGATCCTGCTGGCGCGGCGCATGGGCAAGAAACGCATCATCGCCGAGACCGGCGCCGGCATGCACGGTGTGGCCACCGCCACCGTGGCCGCGCGTTTCGGCCTGCAATGCGTGATCTACATGGGCACCACTGACATCGAGCGCCAACAGGCCAACGTATTTCGCATGAAGCTGCTGGGCGCTGAAGTGATCCCGGTGGTCGCCGGCACCGGCACCCTCAAAGACGCGATGAACGAAGCCCTGCGCGACTGGGTGACCAACGTCGACGACACGTTCTACCTGATCGGCACCGTTGCCGGCCCGCACCCTTATCCTGCGATGGTGCGCGACTTCCAGTCCGTGATCGGCAAGGAAACCCGCACCCAGCTGCAAGCCCAGGAAGGCCGCCTGCCGGACAGCCTGGTGGCGTGCATCGGCGGAGGGTCCAACGCCATGGGCCTGTTCCACCCGTTCCTGGATGACAGCAGCGTCGAGATCATCGGCGTCGAAGCCGCGGGCTTTGGCATCGAAACCGGCAAGCACGCCGCCAGCCTCAACGGCGGCGTACCGGGCGTACTGCACGGCAACCGCACCTTCCTGCTGCAGGACGACGATGGCCAGATCATCGACGCCCACTCGATTTCCGCCGGCCTCGACTACCCCGGCATCGGCCCTGAGCACGCCTGGTTGCACGATATCGGCCGCGTCCAGTACACCTCGGTGACCGACCACGAAGCGCTCGACGCCTTTCACAAATGCTGCCGCCTGGAAGGGATTATTCCTGCACTGGAAAGCGCCCACGCCCTGGCCGAAGTGTTCAAACGCGCGCCGACCCTGCCGAAGGAACACCTGATGGTGGTCAACCTGTCCGGCCGTGGCGACAAAGACATGCAGACCGTGATGCACCACATGGAACAGTCCCAGCAGGAGAAACACTAAATGAGCCGCCTGCAAACCCGCTTTGCGCAACTCAAGCAACAAAACCGCGCCGCCCTGGTGACCTTCGTCACCGCCGGCGACCCCGGTTACGACACCTCGCTGGCGATCCTCAAGGGCTTGCCCGCTGCCGGTGCCGACGTGATCGAGCTGGGCATGCCCTTCACCGACCCGATGGCCGACGGCCCGGCCATTCAACTGGCCAACATCCGCGCGCTGAGCGCCAAGCAGAACCTGGCGAAAACCCTGCAGATGGTGCGCGAGTTCCGCAAGGACAACAGCGACACCCCGCTGGTGCTGATGGGTTACTTCAACCCGATCCACAAATACGGCGTGCCGGCCTTTATTGCCGACGCCAAGCAAGCCGGCGTCGACGGCCTGATCGTGGTCGACCTGCCGCCCGAACATAACGGCGAGCTGTGCGACCCGGCCCAGGCGGCAGGCATCGACTTTATCCGCCTGACCACGCCGACCACCGACGACGTGCGCCTGCCGACCGTGCTCAACGGCAGCTCGGGCTTTGTGTACTACGTGTCGGTAGCCGGTGTGACCGGTGCCGGTGCCGCCACCCTGGAACACGTCGAAGAAGCCGTGGCCCGCCTGCGTCGCCATACCGACCTGCCGATCAGCATCGGTTTCGGTATCCGCACGCCGGAACAAGCGGCCGCCATCGCGCGCTTGGCCGATGGTGTGGTGGTGGGTTCGGCGCTGATCGATCACATCGCCAACGCCAGCAACGACCAGCAAGCCATCGACGGCGTGCTGAGCCTGTGCGCGGCGCTGTCGGAAGGTGTCCGTAACGCACGTAAGTAAGCGCCTCGTATGCGGTAGGTAAAGTTCCTGATACACAGGAATCAACCGGCAACACCGTGGCCTAAACAACAAGACCAAGGGATTTCGAACCGTGTTCGCAATCCCTTTTTTTGTATGTGTGCCCCGAGGAATTCCCGATGAAAATGCGCAAATCCGTGATTGCTGGTTGTGGCGTCCTGGTGCTTGCCGCCAGCGCCCTGGTGCAAGCCGCGCCGCCTGACCAGCGCGGTGACGACCGTGGCGGCCCACAAGACCAGCACGAGCAACGTGGCGACGACCATCGCGGCCCGCAGGACAACCATCGCGGCGGCCCACCCCAGGACTTCGGCCCGGTGCGCCAGATCATCCACGACAACCACGGCCAATTCGGCCGTGGCGCGCCGCCGCCGCCGAATGTGCGCCTGGTCCGTGGCCGGCCGCTGCCCCACGGCTACTACGGCGAACGCCTCGACAACCGCGCCCTGGCACGCCTGCCGTACTACGAGGGTTACGAATGGCGCCGTTCGGGCCCGGACGTGGTGCTGATCGCAGTGGGCACCGGTATCGTCTACGAGATTCTGGAAGGCGTGTTGAACTGACGCCACGGTTCCGCGATTTCTTCCGCTAGGCTTAAGGGGCGAACCGTTCGTTCCCCCTTAATCCACTTCATGCCTATTGCCGTCTAACCACCTCAGCAAGCCCCGGTATTTCTTGCGCTCCCGGTCGTTAAGTTAGCCGCATCAGAAGTCATTCTTGGCTCTATGGAGTACATCATGGCATTTGATCTCATCACCGAATCGGACCGCCGTCACGCCACCTTGCAAAAAGGCTTCAACCTGCGCTGGCCGTTGGGCAACGTGCAGGGCCAATCCTCGCCCAACGGCGCCAACCTGATTTACCTCTGTTACAGCCCCCAGGACATCATCGACGCCGCGGCGCAGGCCCTGGCCGTTGCCAATGGCCGGATTACCGTGCGCAGCGGCGGCCACTGTTACGAAGGTTTCGTCGCCAACAAGATGCCCGACAACCCCAATGAGGTATTGGCGATTCTGGATATCGGGCAAATGAAGCAACTGGACTACGACGCCGACGGCCAACTGCACTCCCAGTTGATGCCGACCTTGCCCTATCGCTACCGCTTTCGCCTGGAGGCCGGCGGGCAGAACTGGGACGCCTACGTCGCACTGTACACGTTGGCCAACAAGACCCTGCCCGGTGGTTCGTGTTATTCGGTGGGCCTGGGCGGGCACATCTGCGGTGGCGGCTATGGCTTGCTCTCGCGCAAACACGGCCTGGTGTGCGACTGGCTGTCCGGTGTCGATATTCTGGTGCCCAACGCCCAAGGCAAAGGCCTGACAGCGCGTCATGTCTGCCGGGAGAGCACCGACCCGGACGAACTGGACCTGTTTGCCGCGTGCTGCGGTGCCGGCGGCGGGCAGTTCGGGATCATCACCAGTTATTACTTCAAGGACCTGCCGGACGCCCCCAAGGAGGTGCTTTGGCTGGTACTGGAATGGGACTGGGCGATGCTGACCAAACCGGCGCTCGAGCGATTGCTGGTGGCCTATCAAGCCTGGTTCGCCCAACATCAGGCCGACCCGGACACCTGGGGCCTGGCGACCAAGCTGGAAATGCGCCACCAGCACACCGGCAACGTCACGCTGGGCATTCACTACGTGGACAAAGACGGCGAGTTGAACGATCAGGCGCCCTTCGACGATTTTGTCACGACGATGCTGGACGCCATCGGCATTGCCGCCAGCGAATCGGTGACACCGTTTCACGTGATCCACCTGCCGCGAAGCAACCCCACCGGGCGTGTCATCAACTCCTTGAGCACGGCGCGGGCCGTCGTGCGCCGCCTCGACTGGCTGCCGTGCCAGCAAACCCTCAACGGCTCCGGCGACAACCAGCGCGGGCGCTATAAGTCGGCCTATCAGAAAGGCATTTTCACGCCGCAGGTGTTATCCGCGATCTGGACCACACTGACCTGGCCCGACCCGGCGAACGTGTTGACCCAAAGTCTCATACAGATCCAGTCGTTCGGCGGGCGCATCAACCAGCCAGATCCGGCGGTTCGGCGCGAATCATCCGCGGCCCAGCGCGGCTCTTTCCTCAAGTGGCAACCGCAGTGTTATTGGCGCGATGCCAGTGCCGCCACCGACCAGGCACATGCCGATTGGATTCAGGGGCTGTTTTTCAACGCCTTCGCCAACGATCAAGGCGTGCCGCTCAACGCGGAGTTCGAGGGCTGCTACATCAATTACCCCGACCTCGACATGACGCACCTCGGCGGCAACCCGGCGAACGCCAAGAACCCTCAGTGGTACACGGTTTTCTTCCCCGACCTGATCATCGAAAGCCGCCTGCGGCTTACCAAGCAGCGCTGGGACCCGCTGAATGTATTCCGCAACGAAATGTCGGTGCCGTAAGCCGCAAAAAAAACGGGCGACCCCAAGGTCGCCCGTTTTTTACAACTCGATCCGTTCGACCTTGCCCACCAACAAGATGTAGGAAAGCGCCCCGAGCAACGCCAGCACTGCGATATAGGTGATTGCCGGTGCGAACGAATCGCCGCTGGCCAGGAAGCCAATCACGATCGGCGTGGCAATCGCCGCCAGGTTGCCGATGAAGTTGAACACGCCACCGGTCAAGCCGAGCAAGCGAGCGGGTGCCAAGGTCGACACCAGCGACCAGGTGATCGACGCCAGGCCATTGCCGAAGAACGCCACCGCCAGGAACGCAATCACCCAGGCCGTCGAATCCACGTAGTTGGCGCCAATGATCGCGGTGGAAATCAACAGCCCGCCGATGATCGGCAACTTGCGCGCAAAGCCCACTGATGCGCCGCGGCGAATCAACCAGTCGGAAAAAATCCCGGAGCACAGCACGCCGACAAACGCCGCGAGGAAGGGCAGGGAAGCGAGCAGGCCGGATTTGATGAAGTCCATCCCGCGATATTTCACCAGATAGGTCGGGAACCATGTCAGGAAGAACCACAGCGTGGAGTTCAGGCAGAACTGCCCCAGGTAGATGCCCCAGAGTTTGCGCTTGCTCAGCACGATGCCCAGGTCGACCCAACTGAACGGTGCCTTGGCGGTTTGCGCCTGCATGTCCACCAGCCCGCCGCCGGCACGGATCAGTTCGATTTCAGCGGCGTTGGCGCCTTTGAAGTCCTTCGGCTCGCGGTACACCGCGTACCAGATCAGCGCCCAGAGGATGCCGACGCCGCCGGTGGTGACAAACACCATGTGCCAGCCGTAGTGGTGCTGCAACCAGGCCAGCACCGGGGTGAGAAACGCCAGCCCGACGAACTGGCCGGAGGTGTAGAAGCCAATCGCCGTGGCGCGCTCACGCTCGGGGAACCACGTGGTGACCACGCGGCTGTTGATCGGATAGGCCGGCGCTTCCAGGGCGCCCACCGCCATGCGCAGGACAAACAGCGCGATGAAGCTGGCCGCAAAGCCGAGCATTACAGTGGCGATGGACCACAGCAGCAGGGCCACGGTGTAGAGGATGCGCGGCGGCACCCGGTCGACCAGCCAGCCACCGGGGATTTGCATGGCGGCGTAGGTCCAGCCGAACGCCGAGAAAATCAGCCCGACATGCACCGGGTCGATGCCCAGGTCACTGGTCAGGGCCGGGGCCGCGATCGACAGGTTGCTGCGGTCGAGGTAGTTGATCACCACGGTGATAAACAGCAGCACCATGATGAAGTAGCGCTTTCTGCTAGGCGTGACTAAAGAAGCCTGCCCGGTGAGGGATTCAGGGTGCATGGGGTTGTCTCTTCTTATGTTTATTGAGGACGGACTTACTGACCAAACCAGCTCAAATGTGGGAGGGGGCTTGCCCCCGATAGCGGTGAACCAGCCGCCGAAGATGTCGACTGACACTCAGCTATCGGGGGCAAACCCCCTCCCACATTTTTTGCCACATTTTTTCAGGCAGACATCACCACTCGGCAAAACTGCCGTCGGCATGGCGCCAGATCGGGTTGCGCCAGCGATGGCCGATGGCCGCGCGTTCGATCACGTATTCCTCGTTGATCTCGATGCCCAGGCCCGGCCCGTTGGGGATCTTCACGAAGCCCTGGTCATAGTCGAACACGCCCGGGTCGCGCACGTAATCGAGCAGGTCGTTGCTCTCGTTGTAGTGAATGCCCAGGCTTTGCTCCTGGATAAACGCGTTGTAGCAGACCGCGTCCAGCTGCAGGCAGGCGGCCAGCGCGATCGGGCCCAGCGGGCAGTGCAGCGCCAGGGCCACGTCGTAGGCTTCGGCCATGTTGGCGATCTTGCGGGTTTCGGTGATACCGCCAGCGTGGGAAGCGTCCGGCTGGATGATGTCGACGTAGCCTTCGCTGAGCACGCGCTTGAAGTCCCAACGCGAAAACAGACGCTCGCCCAGGGCAATCGGGGTGCTGGTCAGCGGTGCGAGTTCCTTCAGCGCTTCGTAGTTTTCGCTGAGTACCGGCTCTTCGATGAACATCAGTTTGTACGGGTCCAGCTCTTTCATCAGCACCTTGGCCATGGGCTTGTGTACGCGGCCATGGAAGTCGACGCCGATGCCCACGTTGGGGCCGACGGCATCGCGCACGGCGGCGACGTTGGCCAGCGCCAGGTCGACTTTTTCGAAGCTGTCGACGAACTGCAATTCTTCCGTGCCGTTCATTTTCACCGCAGTGAAGCCACGGGCCACGGCCTCTTTGGCGGCGCGGGCGGTGTCGGCGGGGCGGTCGCCGCCGATCCACGAATACACGCGAATCTTGTCACGCACCTGGCCGCCCAGCAGGTCGCTGACCGACACGCCCAGGGCCTTGCCCTTGATGTCCCACAGCGCCTGGTCGATGCCGGCCAGCGCGCTCATATGCACGGCGCCGCCGCGATAGAAACCGCCGCGATAGAGCACGGTCCAGATGTCTTCGATATTGCGTGGGTCTTTGCCGATCAGGTAGTCGGACAGTTCCTCGACCGCAGCCGCCACCGTGTGGGCGCGGCCTTCGACCACGGGTTCGCCCCAGCCGGTGACGCCCTGGTCGGTCTCCACTTTGAGGAAGCACCAGCGCGGTGGGACGATGAAGGTAGTCAGTTTGGTGATTTTCATCTTCTTATCTCTCTTGTCGATGCAGCGCCCAAGGCGCAAAGCTTGCGATCAGTTCAGGGCATTCCAGGCCGCGACATACGCCTGGGCACTGCTCGCCACCTCGGCCACGGACATGCCCGGCTTGAACAATCCGGACCCCAGGCCGAAGCCTCTGGCGCCGGCGTCGAAATACACCTGCATGTTGGCCGGGCTCACGCCGCCGACCGGCAGCAACAGCGTGCCCGCCGGCAATACCGCCAGCCACGCCTTGATCACCGCCGGGCCCATTTGCTCGGCGGGGAACAGTTTCAATACGTCGGCGCCTTCGGCCAGCGCGGCGAACGCCTCGGTCGGGGTGGCCACACCTGGCGACAGGTACAGGCCGGCGGCTTTCGCGGCACGCAAGACCTTGGCATCGCTGTGGGGCATCACGATCACCTGGCCACCGGCGGCCTTGACCTGCTCGACCTGCGCCGGCGTCAACACCGTGCCGGCGCCGATCAGGCAATCGGCGGGCAGGCTGTCACGCAGGGTGCGGATGCTGGTGTAAGGGTCCGGCGAATTGAGCGGGACTTCGATCACGCGAAAACCGGCGCGGTACAGCACCTGGCCAATCGCCTCGGCTTCGTCCGGGCGCACGCCGCGCAGGATCGCGATCAAACCGTTTTGCGTGAGTGCTTGCTTGAGCATGTCAGGCCTCCATTGCTGGTTGAATGAGCCCGGCGGCCAGGGCCAACTGCCAGAGACCGCGTTCGCTGGCCTCTTGCGCCAGGCTGACGTGGGCGAAGCCGCAGAGGCCGAGGGCACGCTGGTAACGTGTACAGAGCGGTGCGGCGCCGACCAGGATGATCGGCTTATGTTTGGCGGCACCGGGCAAGCCGGCGAGTTCATGGCCGATCAACAGACCGGAAAGGTAGTCGGGCTGCTGGTCCGGGGCGAGTTCGCCGGTCAAGCCCAGGGTGCGTGCGCTGAACAGCGTCGACAGCACGCCGCGCTGGCCGTCTGCCGACAGTGCCACGCGCACGCCGCGGTCGAAAGCCGCCGCCTGGAAGTGTTCGGCGGGTTGTTGGGTGCGCCCGAGCAGGCTGTGCTTGCTCAGCACCGCGAACAGCTCGCCGGTCATGAAGGTGTCGAAATGGGTGATACAGCCATCGACCACCTCGACCCATTTGGAATGACTGCCGGGCAGGCCGATCAAGACCTCGGCGCCGAGGCCTTGCAGCACGCCGAGTACCTGGGTTTCTTCGCCGCGCATCACGTTGGGCAAGCCGACCTGCTCGATCACGCCGGGCACGATATGCACATCGACGCCGCGCACACTGCGCACGCGGTGCAATGCTTGGCCGAGGCTGGCGACGTCGACCGGGGTGTTGCGGTAGGCCGCTTCGCTCCAGCCCTGGGCGCTGCCGACCATGCCGCAGGCGATCACCGGCAAGCCCGGTTGCGCGTCGAGCCAATCGCCACAGGCCGCGTCGAACGCCAACTCGAAGCCATCGCTGCAGCAAACGCCGGCAATCTCCCGGGGCTGGCTGGGCAGGTGCATGATCCCCGACGCCAACGCACGTTGTTCCAGCACCACGCCTGCGGGGCCGAGTTTATAAGCACGAAGGGAACTGGTTCCCCAATCGAGCGCGATCAATTGCGCCGGCATCGCTTCACCTGAAATGAGTGGGTGCTGAAAAAAGCAGATGGGCGAATATAAACCTATGCTCGGCGATATCTCAATATATAAATATCAATCCCATATATTGGAATGAATCGAGATAAATCCTACAACCACTCCGCCTTTTACTGCGGGAACGGCCAGGCTTTATCTGATAAGAGAGGTTAAAAAACCGACAGATTCAGTTCGCGTATCGCACCCATCCAGATCGCGTACTCGGTGTGGTCCTTCAGGTCATCGCCCCCCTAGACCGCAATCGACGGCAGGGCCAGCCCGGTCAGCGACTGTGCACTGCGCGCCTGCTCCGCCACCAGCCAGTCGACGAACCGCTCGACCAACTGCCCCCGCCGTTTGCGCTGCGGCTGCACCACGTAGTAGCCGAAGCGTGAGATCACCGTGTCGCTGATCGGCCGGCACAGCCACTTCTGTTCCAGCAGGTTGTCCACCAAGTGGCGCCAGCCGATGGCCACGCCCTGGCCGGCAATCGCGGCCTGGATCAACAGAGTGTAGTTATCGAAGCGCAGTTGGCCGGGGGTCGGCGTGCTGGTAATGCCCAGTTCGCGGAACACGCCGCTCCAGTCGAACCACTGGCTGGTGTGTTCCTGGCGCAGGTGCAGCAAGGGGCAGTCGGGCAAGGTCTGCACGGTCAGCGGCGTGGCCTGGTCCTTGAGCCATTGCGGACTGCACACCGGGAACACTTCCTCATTGAACAGCCACAGGCTGTCGCCCTGCTTGAAACGGCCGTCGCCAAACAGCACCGCCACGTCGATATCGCTGCGCAACGTGGCATGATTGCGCTCGCTGGTCACCAGGCTGACGTCGACCTGGGGGTTGGCCGCATGGAAGCGATGCAGGCGCGGCATCAGCCAGTAGGCGGCGAAGGCGAAGTCGGTGGCCACTTGCAGCACTTCGTGCTGGTCCTGCTGGGTGATCGCGCTCAGGCCCTGGTTGATGGTCTGCAAACCGCCCTGGACATGTTCGAACAGCAGCGCGCCGGCGTCGGTCAGCTCGATGCCACGGTAGATGCGATCAAACAGGCGGATCGCCAATTGCTCTTCGAGGCGCTTGATCTGCTGGCTGATGGCCGGTTGGGTGGTGCCCAGCTCCATCGCCGCAGCGGTAAAACTGCGGTGGCGCGCCGCCGCTTCGAACGCCCGGAGCAGATCGAGGGATACGTCGCCGAAGGCTTTATACATAAGCTGTACTTATCCTAGACATTGCCTTTCATGGGCTTTACCCCATTTTTCATGGGCTGCATGCTCATTCGCATAAACACCGCCTATGGAATGCCGAAGACCCATGAAGCGCAAGAACATTCTTTTCATCATGGCCGATCAAATGGCCGCGCCGATGCTGCCGTTCTACGGACCTTCCCCGATCAAGTTGCCGAACCTCAGTCGCCTCGCCGCACAAGGCGTGGTGTTCGACGCCGCCTACTGCAACAGCCCGCTGTGTGCGCCGTCGCGCTTTACCCTGGTCAGCGGCCAACTGCCGAGCAAGATCGGCGCCTACGACAACGCGGCAGATTTCCCCGCCGATGTGCCGACGTATGCCCACTACCTGCGTCGTCTCGGCTACCGCACCGCGCTGTCGGGCAAGATGCATTTCTGCGGGCCAGACCAGTTGCACGGTTACGAAGAGCGCCTGACCAGCGACATCTACCCCGCCGACTATGGCTGGGCGGTGAACTGGGATGAGCCGGACGTGCGCCCCACCTGGTACCACAACATGTCCTCGGTGCTGCAAGCCGGGCCGTGCGTGCGGACCAACCAACTGGATTTCGACGAAGAGGTGGTGTTCAAGGCCCAGCAGTACCTGTTCGACCACATTCGCGAGGGCGGCGACCAGCCGTTCTGCCTCACCGTGTCGATGACCCATCCCCACGACCCGTACACCATTCCCAAACCATTCTGGGATCTGTACGACGACAGCGACATCCCGTTGCCCACAACCCCGGCCCAGGGCGATCTCGACCCGCACTCCCAGCGCCTGCTCAAGGTCTACGACCTGTGGGACAAGCCGCTGCCAGTGGACAAGATCCGCGATGCGCGCCGCGCCTACTTCGGCGCCTGCAGTTACATCGACAGCAATGTCGGCAAGCTGCTGCAGACCCTGGAAGACACCGGCCTGGCCGACGACACCCTGATCGTTTTCTCCGGCGACCATGGCGACATGCTCGGCGAGCGCGGCCTCTGGTACAAAATGCACTGGTTCGAAATGGCCGCCCGCGTGCCGCTGCTGATCAGCGCGCCGGGGCAGTTCGCGGCGGGCCGTGTGACCCAGGCGGTCTCCACCGCCGACCTGTTGCCGACCCTGGTGGAACTGGCCGGCGGCGAACTCGAACCGCACTTGCCCATGGACGGCCGCTCGCTGGTCCCGCACCTGCAAGGGCAGGGCGGGCACGACGAAGTGTTCGGCGAATACATGGCCGAAGGCACCCTCAGCCCGCTGATGATGATTCGCCGTGGCGCCTACAAATTCATCTACAGCGAAGACGACCCCTGCCTACTGTTCGACATACACAACGACCCGCGCGAGCAGGAAGAACTCAGCCAATCGCCGCAGCATCGGGCGCTGTTTGCCGCCTTTCTGCTTGAGGCGCGGGCCAAATGGGACATCCCGGCGATCCACCAGCAGGTGCTCGCCAGTCAACGCCGTCGCCGCCTGGTCTATCAGGCGCTGACCCAGGGCAAGCTGAAGAGCTGGGATCACCAGCCGCTGGTGGACGCCAGTCAGCAATACATGCGCAACCATATCGACCTCGACGACCTGGAGCGCAAGGCACGTTATCCACAACCCTGCCAAAACCAATAAAACAGAGGGAAGGCCATGCAAAAATTGACTGTGGTGCTGGGCGTAATGGGCATGGCGGCGTTGAGCAGCGCCACCGTGTATGCAGACGCCGGTTGTGAGACGGTGAGGATGGCCGATCCCGGCTGGAGCGATATTGCCGCCACCAATGCCGTCGCCGGTTTTCTGCTGACGGGCATGGGTTACAAGCCCAAGGTCGACACCCTGGCGGTGCCGATCACCTTCGGCGGGCTCAAGGACGGCCAGGTGGATGTGTTCCTGGGTAACTGGATGCCGGCGCAGCAAGGTTTCTACGACAAATTCGTGGCCAACGGCGATGTGGTGCAGTTGGCGAAAAACCTCGACGGCACCGAATTCACCCTGGCTGTGCCGGACTATGTGTGGGACGCCGGGGTGCATGACTTTGCCGACCTCAACTCATTCGCCGACAAGTTCGACAAGAAGATCTACGGCATCGGCTCCGGCGCGCCAGCGAACCTCTCGCTGCAGGAGATCATCAAGAAGAACGACTTCGACCTGGGCCAATGGAAGCTGATCGAGTCCAGCGAACAGGCGATGCTCGCCGAAGTCTCACGGGCGGTGAAGAAACAGCGCTTCATCACCTTCCTCGGCTGGACCCCGCACCCGATGAACGTGCAGTTGAAAATGCATTACCTCAAGGGCGGCGAGAAGTACTTCGGCGACACCGGCAGCGTGTATACCCTGACGCGCAAGGGTTATGCACAAGCCTGCCCGAACGTAGGAAAACTGCTGACCAACCTGAGTTTCACCCAGGCGATGGAGAACAGCATCATGGCCGCGGTGGTCAACAACAAGGTCAGCAACGCAGATGCGGCGAAGGCGTGGATCAAGGCCAACCCGGCGGTACTGGAGCAGTGGCTCGACGGCGTGAAAACCGTGGACGGCCAGGATGCATTGGCGGCCGTAAAAGCCAAGCTCTAAAGCCCACCACTATCCAAATGTGGGAGGGAGCTTGCTCCCGATAGGTGAGTGTCAGTCGACATCTTCGGCGGCTGGTTCGCCGCTATCGGGGGCAAGCCCCCTCCCACAAAAAGCTGGTGTGTACTGATACCCTGAGCCAAACCTTTCAGCCCGAGTTTGCGATGCCCCGGCCCAACCGCCACACACTCTTCCCCTTCCTCAGTTGGCTGCCGCGCCAAACCCGCGCCAGCGTCGGCCGGGACGCGATCGTCGGCCTCAGCGGCGCGGTGCTGGCCTTGCCGCAGTCGATTGCCTACGCGCTTATCGCCGGTCTCCCACCGGAATACGGCCTGTACGCCGCGATCATCCCGGTGCTGATCGCGTGCCTCTGGGGTTCGTCCTGGCACCTGATCTGCGGCCCCACGGCGGCGATATCCATCGTGCTCTACGCCAGCGTCAGCCCCCTGGCCGTGCCGGGTTCACAGGACTACATCACCTTGATCCTGCTGCTGACCTTCCTCGCCGGGGTGTTCCAGTGGTTGCTCGGCCTGCTGCGCTTCGGCGCGCTGGTGAATTTCATCTCCCATTCGGTGGTGCTGGGGTTCACCCTAGGCGCCGCCGTGGTGATTGCCCTCGGCCAACTGCCCAACCTGTTGGGCCTGGATTTGCCGAGCCAGGCCACGGCGATCAACAGCCTGATGGCACTGATCGAGCACGGCGGCGAGTGGGACCGCGCCTCACTCGCCCTGGGGCTCGGCACCTTGCTGGCGGGCGCGCTGCTCAAGTACCTGCTGCCGCGCTGGCCGACGCTGTTGATCACGCTGGCGCTGGGCAGCCTGGCCGCCTGGCTGTGGCCGGCGATATTCGGGCAGGTGGCGCTGGTCAGTGCGTTTATCGGCAAGCTGCCGCCATTCAGCCCGTTGCCGCTGGACCTGGACATGCTCTTGCGCCTGCTGCCCAGCGCCGTGGCGGTGGGCATGCTCGGGCTGGTGACCAGCCTGTCGATCGCGCGCTCGCTGGCGGCGCGCTCACAGCAATTGCTCGACGCCAACCAGGAAGTTCGAGCGCAGGGTTTGTCCAATATCGTCGGCGGATTTTTCTCCGGCTACCTGTCGGCCGGTTCCTTTACGCGCTCCGGCCTCAGCTATGAAGCAGGCGCCTGCTCGCCGCTGGCGGGGGTGTTTTCCGCCCTGTGGGTGGCGTTGTTCGCACTGTTTGGTGCAGCGCTGATCGCACATATACCGATCCCGAGCATGGCCGCGAGCATCCTGCTGATCAGTTGGGGCCTGGTGGATCATCGGGGCATTCGCGCGTTGTTCCGGGTCAGTCGCGCCGAGTTTGTGGTGATGAGCCTGACCTGCATCGCCACGTTGCTGCTGGAGCTGCAAACCGCGATTTACGCCGGAGTGCTGGCCTCGCTGTTTTTCTACCTCAAGCGCACCTCGCAGCCGCGGGTTCAGCAATGGCGCGACGGCGAGGAAGAGGTGTTGCGGGTCGGTGGCTCGATCTTTTTCGGCGCCAGCCATTACCTGCAGGTTCGCCTGCAAAGCCTGCAGAGTGAGCGGGTGGTAATCGAAGCGCAGCAGATCAACTTTATCGACTATTCCGGGGTGGAGATGCTGCACCAGGAAGCGCGGCGATTAAGGGCGATGGGCCGTAGCCTGACCCTGCGCCGGGCCAGGCCGCAGGTCGTCGAGGAGTTGAAAAAGCTGGAAGGCGCCGACAACTGCCCCATCCATTTCGAAGACTGAATGCGGTCAAACAGGTGGGAGGGGGCTTGCTCCTCCCACCTTTCGAGTTGCTTCAAGCCAATTGGCGGCGCAGTTCAGCCAACACCGGCGCCGAATCCGGACGCACGCCGCGCCACAGGAAGAACGCTTCCGCCGCCTGCTCCACCAGCATGCCCAGACCATCCATCGCCACCGCCGCGCCGTGTTCCGTGGCCCAGCGGCAGAATGCGGTCGGTTCCTTGGCATACATCATGTCGTAGCAAAACGTTTTGCCCGGCGCGATCAAGCTGCCTGCAATCGGCGGTACATCGCCTGACAGGCTGGCGGAGGTGGCATTGATGATCACGTCCACCGGCTCACACAGCCAGTCGAAACCACTGGCAGACACCGGGCCCAAATCGTCGAACAACTCGGCGAGCATTTCGGCTTTTTCCACGGTGCGGTTGGCGATGATCAGCGACGCCGGCCGCTCGGCCAGCAACGGCTCCAACGCCCCGCGCACTGCGCCGCCAGCGCCGAGCAAGAGGATGCGTTGCCCTTGCAGGTGCAGCCCGGCATTCACCGTCAGGTCGCGCACCAGGCCGGCGCCGTCGGTGTTATCGCCCAGCAGGCTGCCATCGGCCAGCTTGCTCAGGGTGTTCACCGCCCCGGCGCGCTCGGCGCGTGCGGTGAGGGTGTCGGCCAGGCGGTAGGCGTCTTCCTTGAACGGCACCGTGACGTTGGCGCCACGACCTTGTTGAAAAAACTCACGGGCAAACCCGATGAAATCCTCGAGCGGCGCAAGCAGAGCGCTGTAGTCCAGTTGCTCGCCGGTCTGCTCGGCGAACATGCGGTGGATCAACGGCGACTTGCTGTGGCCGATGGGGTTGCCGAACACCACATAACGGTCCATCAGACCGCCGCCTTGGGCGCAGCCACGCCGAGCCAGTCGCGGTCTTGCAGGAAGTAGTCGGTGAGGCGCGCTTCTTCGCTGCCGGCCTCGGCTTTCCAGTCGTAGCTCCAGCGCACCTGGGGCGGCAGCGACATCAGGATCGACTCGGTACGCCCGCCCGACTGCAGGCCGAACAAGGTGCCACGGTCGTAGACCAGGTTGAATTCAACGTAGCGACCACGGCGGAATTCCTGGAATTCGCGCTGCTGTTCGGTATAGGCCTGGGCCTTGCGGCGCTGCACGATCGGCAGGTAGGCGTCGATGTACGCATCGCCGATGGCACGGATGAAGGCGAAGCAGGTGTCGAAGTCCCACTCGTTCAAGTCATCGAAGAACAGGCCGCCGATGCCGCGCGGTTCGTTGCGATGCTTGATGTAGAAGTAGGTGTCGCACCAGGCCTTGTAGCGCGCATAAACGTCGGCGCCAAACGGCGCACAGGCCTGTTCGGCCACGCGGTGCCAGTGGATGCAGTCTTCTTCGTTGGCGTAATAGGGCGTGAGGTCGAAGCCGCCGCCGAACCACCACACCGGCTCTTCACCTTCTTTTTCAGCGATGAAAAAGCGCACGTTGGCGTGGGAAGTCGGTACATGCGGGTTGTGCGGGTGAATCACCAGCGACACCCCCAGCGCTTCAAACCCACGCCCGGCCAGCTCGGGGCGATGCGCGCTGGCGGACGGCGGCAGGCCGCTGCCAAACACGTGGGAAAAGTTGACACCGCCTTTTTCGATCACCGTACCGTTTTCAATCACACGGGTGCGACCGCCGCCGCCGGCTGGCCGGGTCCAGGCGTCTTCGATAAAGCGAGTGTCCGTCTCGAAGGTTTCCAGGGCGCTGCAAATACGGTCTTGCAGATCAAGCAGATAGGCTTTAACAGCCTCGGTGCGGGTAGTCATGGCATCACCTTGAATCGGGCAAAGCTACGCGAGGCCATTGGGCGTCGGCGGCAAATGGGCGCACAGGATACCACCGCACTCAACTCCGTCGCAGTTGACGAAGATCAAGCTTAGGAGTCCGATAGGGCGCTACCCGAATTCGAACCCAGGAGAAGTGCAGATGGCCAAACGTATCCAGTTCAGCGCCCATGGCGGCCCCGAGGTGCTTGAGTATGTGGATTACACGCCAGCAGAACCTGGCCCACAGCAGGTTCGGGTGCGCAACGCGGCCATCGGCCTGAACTTCATCGACACCTACTATCGCAGCGGCTTGTACGCGCCGCCGGCCTTGCCGTCGGGCCTGGGCGCCGAAGGTGCCGGTGTGGTCGACGCCGTGGGCAGCGAGGTCAGCCAATTCAAGGTCGGCGACCGCGTGGCCTACGGCAGTGGGCCATTGGGTGCCTACAGCGAACTGCACGTGTTGCCCGCAGCCAACCTGGTTCACCTGCCGGACGACATCAGCTTCGAACAAGCCGCCGGCGCGATGCTCAAGGGCCTGACCGTGCAATACCTGCTGCGCCAGACCTATGAGTTGAAGGGCGGCGAAACCATCCTGTTCCACGCCGCAGCCGGTGGCGTGGGCTCCCTGGCCTGCCAGTGGGCCAAGGCCCTGGGCGTGAAGCTGATCGGCACGGTCAGTTCGCCGGAAAAAGCCGCCTTGGCCAAATCCCACGGAGCCTGGGCAACCATCGACTACAGCAAGGAAAACGTCGCACAACGCGTGCTGGAATTGACCGACGGCAAGAAATGCCCGGTGGTGTACGACGGCGTCGGCAAGGACACCTGGCTGACCTCGCTGGACTGCGCAGCGCCCCGGGGGTTGGTGGTGAGTTTCGGTAATGCCTCGGGCGCGGTGGACGGGGTGAACCTGGGGATTCTGGCGGCCAAGGGCTCGCTGTACGTCACCCGGCCGACCCTGGCGACCTACGCCAGCAACCCCAAGAACTTGCAGGCCATGGCCGATGATCTGTTCTCGATGATCCAGAGCGGCAAGGTACGCATCGATATCAACCAGCGCTTCTCGCTGGCGGAAGCGGCCAAGGCGCAGACCGAGCTGTCGGCGCGGCGCACGACCGGGTCGACCATTCTGTTGCCGTAAGGCTTGGGGTTTCTGGCGTGGTTAAGGGCGCCATCGCGGGCAAGCCCGGCTCCTACATTTGACCGTGTTGTCATGACGGACACCGATCGATGTAGGAGCCGGGCTTGCCCGCGATAGCCACGCCGCGGTCTCAGGACGGCCGCACAACCTCACCCGTCACCAGATCGCGAATCAGGCTCGGGTTCTTGCGCCCACCGAGGGCGCCACCCAACACCAGATCGACCTGGCCACGGAAGTACTGCTCGACGCGAATCCGCGTGCGGGCGGCCGGGCGGCCCTGGGGGTTGGCCGAGGTGGAAATCAATGGCCCGACCAATGAGCACAAGTCACGCACCAGCGGATGGTCGCTGACCCGCAGCGCCACGGTGTCATGCTCCCCCGTGACCCATTCCGGCAACAGGTCCTGATGAGGCACCAGCCAGGTGTTCGGCCCCGGCCAGGTACTGGCCATGCGGTCGATCCAATCCTGCGGGAAGTCTTCGAAGAGAAAATCGAACTGGCGGATAGTATCCGCGACCAGGATCAGGCCCTTATCCACCGAGCGGTTCTTGATCGCCAGCAGCCGGTCCACCGCCGCTTCGTTCCACGGGTCACAGCCCAGGCCCCAGACCGCCTCGGTCGGATAGGCAATCACCGCGCCTGCGCGAATTTCTCGTGCGGCTTCCAGCACACGCCACCTGTTGACCATTACTCACTCTCCGGACTAAAGCTCTGCGCAGTTTACCGATCTTCCCTGCAAAACCTAGCAGCGCGCGAGCCAACGCCCGCTTTCGCAGATCACCTGGCCTTCCAGCTCCAACTCAGTGAGGGTCGCCAGCACCTGGGACAACGGCCGCCCGCTGGCAATCGCCAGGGCTTCGCTGGTGTGGGGCGCCGCATGCAGCAGTGCGACCAGTGGATGAGTCGCCGGCAGCGGCACCGGACACGGCAGCGCCTGCCAGCCGCGCAAGCCTTCAAGAATGTGCTCGATGGTTTCCACCAACACCGCGCCGTCGCGGATCAGCTGATGACAACCCTTGGCCGCGGGATGATGGATCGAGCCGGGAATCGCGTACACCTCGCGCCCTTGCTCGGCGGCGAGCCGCGCGGTGATCAGCGAACCGCTGGCGATGCCGGCTTCCACCACCAGCACGCCCAGCGACAGACCACTGATGATGCGGTTGCGCCGGGGGAAATTGCCGGCCTGGGGCGCGGCGTCCAGCGGAAACTCGGAAACCACCGCGCTGCCCTGGGCAATCATCGCGGCCGCGAGGCGTCGGTGGCGCTGTGGATAAAACTTTTCCAGGCCGGTGCCGAGTACGCCGATGGTCTGCCCGCCGACCTCCAGGGCCGCTTGATGCGCCGCGCCGTCAATGCCCAGGGCCAGGCCGCTGGTGATGACAAACCCAGCACTCGCCAGGCTGCGGGAAAAGGCGGCGGCGGTGTCCATGCCGGGGCGCGATGCACGACGGCTGCCGACCATGGCCAACTGGGGTTTTTCCAGGATCGCAGGGTCGCCGGCGACGAATAACAACGGCGGTGCGTCATCGATCTGGGCCAGCAGTGCGGGGTACTCAGGCTGGTCCCACATCAGCAAATGCTGGGCCGGACGCGCCAGCCAGGCCAATGCGACACTCGCGCCCTCGCGGACTTCATGGCTGCGCCGGGCCTCGGCGCTGACGGCGGGCAAGCCGAGCGAACGCCAAGCGCTGGCCGGCGCGCTGAGCGCTTTCGAGGCGCAGCCGAACGCGTCGATCAACCGGCGAAAACGCTTCGGGCCCAGTTCCGGCAGCCTGTGCAAGCGTAGCCGGGCTTCCAGTTCTGCCGGGGAAATTTCACTGCTGTTTATCGGATACATCTGATCATCCTTGACCGGAACAAGCTGTGGATAACTCTGTTGGTAACTTATTTAGCAGCCTATTTATTGCGTTTGACGGGCCGTCTCGAAACGGTCCATCACCGCCAGTGGCCGCGAGGCATTGAGGACCAGGCCGTAACTGAGTTTTTCGTAGGTGCGAAACACCAGCAGCATGCCGCCGTACTCATCGGCCAGCTTCACCGGAGCGCCGCTGAGAGCGTCGCGTACCGTGGCGCCGGTCTTGATCACATTCAGCCGTTGGCCGTCGACCAGGCCGTCGCGGCGGCCTTTATTCAGGGTCACGGCATCCAGCACGCCGATCTGCGTCACGCCCTTGGGCACGTCGATGATGCGCCCTTCGATAAACGGCGCGGCCTGCGGGCCTTCCAGGCTGGCCAGCGCAATTGGCGGTTCGGCACGCAGCAAGCGGTCGCCGGGGCGCACTTCCTGGGTAACCCGTTGTACGGCAAGGGTGGTCAGGTCGCCGGCCATCACCCAGTGCGCGGTGCCGATGTCGTCGGCGTGGATACCCAGTAACTCCTGGGTTTTGGGGTCGGTGTAGACCTTGCCTCGGCGGAAAATCCCATAGCTTGGCTGGGCCGGGTCCAGGACGCCGCGGGCATGCACGCGCTCGCCATTGGCCCCCAGCACGCGCCCGGCCTCTGCCGCGACAACGTAGGGCGCGTTATCGAGATCGAGGGGCGAATCGAGGATGCGATTGTGTAACAAAAATCGCTGGATGGCCTGTTGCGTCGGTTGATCCAGGCGCGGGCCGGGCGATGGAAGCAGGGCCTGGGCGAACGGCGCCCAGAGCAGCAAGACGAGTAGCGATTTCCTCATGGGGTGAATCTCCTTTATTATGTACGTTCGCGTGAAACGCCATAGCCTTCGCGGCTTCCGAGCGCTCCACACCGGCCGTGCGGGTCCATCCCTACGCCGATTTGCCTTTACCTCACATGTGCAGCAATTACGCTTATGGCTATTTTGAACATCCTCGAATTCCCCGACTCGCGCCTGCGCACGATCGCCAAACCGGTGGCCGTAGTGGACGATAAGGTTCGTCAGTTGGTCGATGACATGTTTGAAACAATGTATGAAGCCCCGGGCATCGGCCTCGCCGCGACCCAGGTCAACGTGCATCAGCGTGTCGTGGTGATGGACCTGTCCGAAGATCGCAGCGAGCCACGGGTGTTCATCAACCCCGAGTTCGAAGCGCTGACCGACGAAATGGGCGAATACCAGGAAGGCTGCCTGTCGGTGCCGGAGTTCTACGAGAACGTCGAGCGCCCGGTGCGCGTGAAGATCAGGGCCCTGGACCGCGACGGCAAGCCCTTCGAGCAGGTTGCCGAAGGCCTGCTGGCGGTGTGTATCCAGCACGAATGCGACCACCTCAACGGCAAGCTGTTTGTCGATTACCTGTCCACGCTCAAACGTGACCGGATCAAGAAGAAGCTGGAAAAAAAGCACCGCCAGCAAGCTTGATGCCCTTCTTCCAAAGGCTTGCTGCGGCAAGCCTTTTTCTTTTGTGACTGCTTTTAACCGAGAACGCCCATGACCGAGCCACTGCGCATTGTTTTTGCCGGCACACCCGAATTTGCCGCCGAACACCTCAAGGCCCTGCTCGCCAGCCCTTATGACATCGTCGCGGTGTACACCCAGCCGGATCGCCCGGCCGGTCGTGGGCAAAAACTGATGCCGAGCCCGGTCAAGCAACTGGCGCTGGAGCACCACATTCCCGTGCTGCAACCGCCGACCCTGCGCAACGCCGAGGCCCAGGCCGAGTTGGCCGCGCTGAAACCGGACCTGCTGGTGGTGGTGGCCTACGGCTTGATCCTGCCCCAAGTCGTCCTGGACATCCCGCGCCTGGGTTGCATCAACAGCCATGCCTCGCTGCTGCCACGCTGGCGCGGTGCGGCGCCGATCCAACGCGCCGTGGAAGCGGGCGACAGCGAAAGCGGCGTGACCGTGATGCGTATGGAAGCGGGCCTGGATACCGGCCCGATGCTGTTGAAAGTCAGCACCCCGATCACCGCCGAAGACACCGGCGGCAGCCTGCACGATCGCTTGGCCGAGATGGGCCCGCCGGCCGTGATCCAGGCGATTGCCGGGCTCGCTGCCGGCACCCTCGAAGGCGAGGTGCAGGACGACAGCCTGGCGACCTACGCGCACAAACTGAACAAGGACGAAGCGCGCCTCGACTGGAGCCGCCCGGCCGTGGAACTGGAGCGCCTGGTGCGCGCGTTCAACCCGTGGCCGATCTGCCACAGCACCCTCAACGGCGAAGCCTTGAAGGTGTTGGCTGCCACCCTGGCCGACGGCAAGGGCGCCCCCGGTGAAATCATCGGTGCCAGCAAGGACGGCCTGCTGGTCGCCTGCGGTGAACAGGCGCTGTGTCTGACGCGTCTGCAATTGCCCGGTGGCAAGGCGCTGAGTTTCAGCGATTTGTTCAACAGCCGTCGTGAGAAATTTGCCGTAGGCACGCTTCTCGGGGTGGCCGCCCAATGAACCCGCGTCTGGCCGCCGCCAAGGCCCTGGCCGCCGTGCTCAACGGCAAGGCTTCGCTGAACAGTTCGCTGCCGACCCAGTTGGATAAGGTCGAAGACCGTGATCGCGGTTTCACCCAGGACCTCGCCTTCGGCACCGCGCGCTGGCAGCCACGGCTGTCGGCGCTGGCAGCCAAGCTGCTGCAAAAGCCGTTCAAGGCGGCCGATGCCGATGTAGAAGCGCTGCTGCTGGTAGGCCTCTATCAATTGCTCTACACCCGCGTGCCGGCCCACGCCGCCATCGGTGAAACCGTCGGCTGCGCCGAAAAGCTGAAAAAGCCCTGGGCCAAAGCCCTGCTCAACGCCGTGCTGCGCCGCGCCCAGCGCGAAAGCGAAGCGCTGCTGGCCGAGCTGGAACATGACCCGGTGGTGCGTACCGCTCACCCGCGCTGGCTGCAAAAATCCCTGAAAGCCTTCTGGCCCGAGCAATGGGAAGCCATCTGCGCGGCCAACAATGCACACCCGCCGATGATCCTGCGGGTCAACCGTCGCCATCACCGCCGCGATGCTTATCTGCAATTGCTGACCGATGCGGGCATCGCGGCCGCGCCGTGCGTGTACAGCACCGATGGCATCGTGCTCGAAGCCGCCACCGACGTGCGCAGCCTGCCGGGCTTCGCCGAGGGCTGGATCAGCGTGCAGGACGAAGCCGCGCAACTGGCGGCCGACCTGCTCGACCTGGCCCCAGGCCAGCGGGTGCTGGACGCCTGCTGCGCCCCCGGCGGTAAGACGTGTCACATCCTGGAGGTCGAAAAAGACCTGGCCGGCGTCGTCGCCGTCGACCTGGAAGCCAAGCGTCTGGTGCGCGTGCGGGAAAACCTCGCACGCCTGGGCCTGAGCGCCGAGCTGATCGCCGCCGATGGCCGCGACACCGCCACCTGGTGGGACGGCAAGCCGTTCCAGCGCATCCTGCTCGACGCGCCGTGCTCCGCCACCGGCGTGATCCGTCGCCATCCGGACATCAAGCTGACCCGCCAACCCGACGACATCGCCGCCCTGGCCGTGCTGCAAGGCGAACTGCTCGACGCGTTGTGGCCGACCCTGGAAGTCGGCGGCATCCTGCTCTACGCCACCTGTTCCACCTTGCCCACCGAGAACACCGAGGTCATCGAAGCCTTCCTCGCCCGTACCAGCGGCGCGCGCGAGCTGGACCTCGCCACCGCAGCCGGCATCAAGCAGCCCCACGGGCGCCAATTGCTGGCGCAGGAAGGCGGACACGATGGCTTCTACTACGCCAAACTGATCAAGATCGCCGCCGCACGCGGCTGAACGGTTCAAAGGGAGTGACCGGATGAAAATCATCATCCTCGGGGCAGGGCAGGTCGGTGGCACGCTGGCCGAGCATTTGGCCAGCGAAGCCAACGACATCACCGTGGTCGACACCGATGCCGAGCGCCTGCGCAACCTGGGCGACCGCCTGGACATTCGTACCGTGCAGGGTCGTGCGTCGTTTCCTACGGTGCTGCGTCAGGCGGGTGCCGACGATGCCGATATGCTGGTGGCCGTGACCAACAGCGACGAGACCAATATGGTCGCGTGCCAGGTCGCCCACACGCTGTTCCACACCCCGACCAAGATCGCCCGGGTGCGTGAAGCCGCGTACCTGACCCGCGCCGGCCTGTTCGACAACGACGCGATCCCGGTGGACGTGCTGATCAGCCCGGAGCAGGTGGTCACCCATTACATCAAGCGCCTGATCGAGATTCCCGGCGCGTTGCAGGTGATCGACTTCGCCGACGGCAAAGCGCAACTGGTCGCCGTGAAGGCCTATTACGGCGGGCCGTTGGTCGGCCAGCAACTGCGCCAACTGCGCGAACACATGCCGAATGTGGAAACCCGCGTCGCGGCGATTTTCCGGCGTGACCGGCCGATCCTGCCCCAGGGCGACACGGTGATCGAGGCCGACGACGAAGTCTTCTTCATC
Source organism: Pseudomonas sp. Pse79 (assembly GCF_024519615.1). Classification (NCBI taxonomy): domain Bacteria; kingdom Pseudomonadati; phylum Pseudomonadota; class Gammaproteobacteria; order Pseudomonadales; family Pseudomonadaceae; genus Pseudomonas; species Pseudomonas sp. Pse79. The sequence continues at coordinate 162,820 of NZ_JALJRR010000007.1, read as the reverse complement.
GCCGCCAAAGCGAATATTCGTGCCGTGATGAGCGAAATGCGCCGTCTCGATGAGACGTATAAACGCATCGTCATCGCCGGTGGCGGGCAGATCGGCGAACGCTTGGCCGAGGCCATCGAAAGCCGCTACCAAGTGAAGATCATCGAGATGAGCCCGGCGCGCTGCCGGCATTTGTCCGACACCCTCGACAGCACCGTAGTCCTGCAAGGCAGCGCCTCGGACCGCGACCTGTTGATGGAAGAAAACATCGCCGACGCCGATATCTTCCTGGCCCTGACCAACGATGACGAAGCCAACATCATGTCATCGCTGCTGGCCAAGCGGCTGGGGGCGAAGAAGGTGATGACCATCATCAATAACCCAGCGTATGTCGACCTGATCCAGGGCGGCGATATCGACATCGCCATCAGCCCGCAGTTGGCGACTATCGGCACCTTGCTCACCCACGTGCGCCGTGGCGATATCGTCAGCGTCCACTCCCTGCGCCGCGGCGCGGCGGAAGCCATCGAGGCGATCGCCCATGGCGACTCGAAGTCGAGCAAGGTGATCGGCAAGGCCATCCGCGACATCGGCTTGCCGCCGGGTACCACCATCGGTGCGATCATTCGCGATGAAGAAGTGATCATTGCCCACGACGACACGGTAATTGCCACCGGTGACCATGTGATCCTGTTCCTGGTGGATAAAAAACATATCCGCGATGTGGAGAAGCTGTTCCACGTGGGGTTGAGCTTTTTCTGATCAAACGGAGTACACCGACATGCTCGAATCCCTGGAGAAAATGCTGGCCAAGGGTGTGGATAACGCCCTGCTGCGCTTTGGGCTGGGCAAGGGTTATCTGGACCTGAAGGACAACGCCAAGGCCGCCGAGCATCTGCACAAGTGTGTCGAGTTTGATCCGAAGTATTCGGCGGCGTGGAAGTTGTTGGGGAAGGCGCACGCCGGATTGGGTGACCGTCCCGCTGCGCGACAGGCCTGGGAGAAGGGCATTGAAGCGGCCCAGGCCCATGGCGACAAGCAGGCCGAAAAAGAGATGACTGTGTTCCTGAAAAAACTCGACCGCAAGGCCTAAGCGGAACTCAAATGTGGGAGGGGGCTTGCCCCCGATAGCGGTGGTTCAGTCAAATATGCATTGGCTGACACACTGCTATCGGGGGCAAGCCCCCTCCCACATTGTTTTGGGTTGCCCTTGAGTCAGTACCACCGCGCCTCACCCGGCGGGCGTTTCTTGAAGCGCTTCATGCTCCACATGTACTGGCTCGGGTAGGCGCCGACATAACGCTCCACCACCTTGCTCATCGCCGCGCAGGAGGTGGCGGTGTCGGTGCTGTACATGTCTTCCGGCGCTGCTTCCAGGATCACTTTGTAGCCTGAACCGTCCGGCAGGCGCAGGGCATGCAGGAATACACCGACCGCCTTGTGGCCCGCGAGCATGTTCGGCACGAACTTGCTGGTCAGCGCCTGGGTGGCGAAGAACGGCACGAAGATCCCCGCCGATTCAGCCGGCTCCGGGTCGGCCGGAATGCCCACCTGGCCGCCCTTGCGCACTTCCTTGATGACACTGAGGATCCCTTCCTTGGTGGACGCCGCCACGCGGTTGCCCAGTTGCACGCGTTGCTTGCGCAGCAGGTCATCCACCGCCTTGAGCTTCGGCGGGCGGTAGAAAATGATCGGTTTGCACTGGCTGCAATAGAAGTGGTTCAACACCTCCCAGTTGCCCAGGTGGCTGGTGATACCGACCACGCCTTTGCCCGAGGCCAGGGCTTCGTGGAGGACTTCCAGGCCTTCGACTTCGCGCACCAGGTCGATGGAGCGCTGAGCCGGCCAGATCCAGGCGCAGGCGCTTTCGGTCAGGGACTTGCCGATGTCCATCAGGCTGCGGCCCACCAGGCGCTCGCGCTCGGCCGGGTCCATGTCCGGGAAGCACTTTGAGAGGTTGATCCGCACCGTGTCGCGGGAGCGGTTGGGGGTTTTCCACATGATCCAGCCAATCGCCGAACCTACGGCTTGCACGGCGCGCCAGGGCAGCAGGGCAAACAACCGGAGAGCGCCTACCAGCAAGGCGCCTTTAAACTTTTCCACAGGTCACTCCTGATCGTGTGTGGTGCGCAAAGCACGCATTCTAACCGGCGTTGGCCAAGTCCGCGTAACGGTCGCAGTCCTGGGTGTGGTCCATGACCATGCCCGAGGCCTGCATGAACGCGTAGCAAATGGTCGGCCCGACGAAGGTGAAACCGGCTTTTTTCAGCGCGCGGCTCATGGCCTCGGCTTCGGCGGTAATCGCCGGGACTTCGCTGCGGTCCTTGAAGTGATTGACCTTGGGCACGCCGCCGACAAACGACCACAGCAGCCCCACCGGGTCCTCCAAGGCCAACCAGGCCGCGGCGTTGCGGCGGGTGGCGTTGAGCTTCAGACGATTGCGCACGATGCCCGGGTCGAGCATCAACGCTTCGATCTCGGCATCGCTCAGCCGCGCCAGGCGCTGTGCATCAAAACCGAACAAGACCTTTCGATAATGCTCGCGTTTGCGTAAAACGGTGATCCAGGACAGGCCCGCCTGGAACCCTTCGAGCAAAAGTAACTCGAACAAACCCTGTGCATCGCGCAGCGGCGTTCCCCACTCCTGATCGTGATAAGCCATGTACAGCGGATCTTCAGAACACCAAAAGCAGCGTGGCATAAGGCTCCAGGGGATGGTGGCGCGGCCGAATCGGGTATACTCCCGCTCTTTAAATCGCAGCCCAAGTAACAGGTGAATTTCGTGAGCCAGCCTACGCCAGCCGTGCGTACCTTCCAAGACTTGATCCTCGCCCTCCAGCAGTACTGGGCCGAGCAAGGTTGTGTGGTACTTCAGCCCTACGATATGGAAGTAGGCGCCGGCACTTTCCACACCGCTACATTCCTGCGGGCCATCGGCCCGGAAACCTGGAACGCCGCTTATGTGCAGCCCAGTCGGCGCCCGACTGACGGCCGCTACGGCGAAAACCCGAACCGTCTGCAGCATTACTACCAGTTCCAGGTGGTATTGAAGCCGAACCCGGACAACTTCCAGGAGCTGTACCTCGGCTCGCTGAAACATGTCGGCCTCGACCCGTTGGTCCACGACATCCGTTTCGTCGAAGACAACTGGGAATCGCCGACCCTGGGCGCCTGGGGCCTGGGCTGGGAAGTCTGGCTGAACGGCATGGAAGTCACGCAGTTCACCTACTTCCAGCAAGCGGGCGGCATCGAGTGCTACCCGGTGACCGGCGAGATCACCTACGGTCTCGAGCGCCTGGCCATGTACCTGCAAGGCGTGGATTCGGTCTACGACCTGGTGTGGGCAGACGGCCCGTTCGGCAAAGTGACCTACGGCGATGTGTTCCACCAGAACGAAGTGGAGCAGTCGACTTATAACTTCGAACACGCCAACGTCGAGAAGCTGTTCGAACTGTTCGACTTCTATGAAAGCGAAGCCAAGCGCCTGATCGAACTGGACCAGCCGCTGCCGTTGCCGAGCTATGAAATGGTGTTGAAGGCGTCCCATACCTTCAACCTGCTGGACGCCCGCCGCGCCATCTCGGTGACCGCGCGCCAGCAATATATTCTGCGTGTTCGCACCCTGGCGCGTTCCGTCGCCCAAGCCTACCTGCTGGCTCGCGCCAAGCTGGGCTTCCCGATGGCAACCCCGGACCTGCGTGATGAAGTGTTGGCTAAGCTGGAGGCTGCACAATGAGTGCTCAAGATTTTCTGGTTGAACTGGGCACCGAAGAGCTGCCACCCAAGGCACTGAACACCCTGGCCGATGCGTTCCTGGCCGGTATCGAAAAAGGCCTGCAAAGCGCCGGCCTGAAGTTCGAGGCGAAAAAAGTCTACGCCGCGCCGCGTCGCCTGGCGGTGTTGCTGACCGCGCTGGAAACCCAGCAGCCGGATCGCAGCATCAACCTCGACGGCCCGCCACGCCAGGCCGCCTTCGACGCCGAAGGCAACCCGACCCAAGCAGCGCTGGGCTTTGCCAAGAAGTGTGGCGTCGAGCTGAGCGAGATCGACCAGAGCGGCCCGAAACTGCGTTTCAGCCAGGTCATCAAAGGCAAGCCGACCGCCAGCCTGTTGCCGACCATCGTCGAAGACTCCCTGAACGACCTGCCGATCCCCAAGCGCATGCGCTGGGGTGCGCGCAAGGAAGAGTTCGTGCGTCCGACCCAGTGGCTGGTGATGCTGCTCGGTGACCAGGTCATCGATTGCACCATCCTTGCCCAGAAAGCCGGCCGCGATTCCCGTGGTCACCGCTTCCACCACCCGCAAAGCGTGCGTATCACCGCGCCGGCCAACTACCTCAACGACCTGCGCGCCGCCTATGTGCTGGCCGACGCCAACGAGCGTCGCGAGCTGATCAGCAAGCGCACCGAAGAGCTGGCCCGCCTGCAGGAAGGCACCGCCATCGTGCCGCCAAGCCTGTTGGACGAAGTGACCGCCCTGGTTGAATGGCCGGTGCCGCTGGTGTGCTCGTTCGAAGAACGCTTCCTCGATGTGCCGCAAGAAGCGCTGATCACCACGATGCAGGACAACCAGAAGTACTTCTGCCTGCTGGACGTGGACGGTAAGTTGCTGCCGCGCTTCATCACCGTGGCCAACATCGAAAGCAAGGACCCGCAGCAGATCATCGCCGGTAACGAAAAAGTCGTGCGCCCGCGCTTGACCGACGCCGAGTTCTTCTTCAAGCAAGACAAGAAGCAGAAGCTCGAAGACTTCAACCTGCGCCTGCAAAACGTGGTGTTCCAGGAAAAACTCGGCAGCGTCTACGACAAGGCTGTGCGCGTTTCCAAACTGGCCGCCTACATTGCCCCGCGCATTGGCGGTGACGCTGCCTGGGCTGCGCGCGCAGGCCTGCTGTCCAAGTGCGACCTGGCCACCGAGATGGTCGGCGAGTTCCCGGAAATGCAAGGCGTTGCCGGTTACTACTACGCCCTCAACGACGGCGAGCCGGACGATGTCGCCCTGGCCCTGAACGAGCAGTACATGCCGCGCGGTGCTGGCGCCGAATTGCCGACCACCCTGACCGGTGCGGCCGTGGCCATTGCCGACAAGCTGGATACCCTCGTCGGGATCTTCGGCATCGGCATGCTGCCCACCGGCAGTAAAGACCCGTATGCCCTGCGCCGTGCGGCCCTGGGCGTACTGCGGATCCTGATCGACAAGAAGCTCGACCTCGACCTGACCCAGGCCGTGGTGTTCGCGGTCGGCCAGTTCGGCGGCAAGGTCAAGCAAACCGGCCTGGCCGAGCAAGTGCTGGAGTTCGTGTTCGACCGCCTGCGTGCGCGTTACGAAGACGAAGGCGTGGACGTTTCGGTGTACCTGTCGGTACGTGCGCTGCAACCGGGTTCGGCGCTGGACTTCGACCAACGCGTGCAAGCCGTGCAGGCCTTCCGCAAACTGCCGGAAGCCGACGCCCTGGCCGCCGTGAACAAGCGCGTGTCGAACCTGTTGAGCAAGGCCGACAACCTCGGCAATGCCGATGTCGACCCAGGCCTGTTCGCCGATGCCAAGGAGTTCTCGCTGAACTCGGCCATCGCCAAGGCGGAAAATGCGGTGAAACCGCTGATCGCCGAACGCAACTACGCCGAAGCACTGGCGCGCCTGGCCACCTTGCGCGAGCCGGTGGATGCGTTCTTCGAAGCGGTGATGATCAATGCCGAAGATGCCGGCGTGCGGAAAAACCGCTACGCCATGCTGGCGCGTCTGCGCGGTCTGTTCATCAACATCGCTGACATTTCCGTATTGGGCTGATCATGTTGAAACTGCTGATTCTCGATCGGGACGGGGTGATCAATTACGACTCCGACGCTTACATCAAGTCGGTGGAGGAATGGATCCCACTGCCCGGCGCGATCGAGGCCATCGCGCAGTTGAGCAAGGCCGGCTGGACGGTGGCCGTCGCCACCAACCAGTCCGGCATCGCCCGCGGCTACTACGACATCGCTACCCTGGACGCCATGCACGCGCGCTTGCGCACGTTGGTGGCGGAGCAGGGCGGTGAGGTGGGGCTGGTGGTGTACTGCCCCCACGGGCCGGATGAGGGCTGCGATTGCCGCAAACCCAAGCCTGGCATGTTGAAAACTATTTCAGAACATTACAACGTGCCCCTGGCTGGGCTATGGTTCGTCGGGGACAGCCTCGGTGACCTGGAGGCGGCCAAAGCCGTCGACTCTCAGCCAGTTTTGGTAAAGACCGGGAAAGGCGAAAAGACCCAGGCGAAAAACCTGCCGGTAGGCACCTTGATTTTTGACGATCTGGCGGCGGTTGCCGCAGAACTTATCAACAACTAGCCGCCCTCGACTGCCTGACCAAGGACTGTTCGGGAGTGCGCCTTCAACAGGCGGGCTGTGTCCCGCAACGGTAAATGCCGCCATGTCGATTTTGCAGGCCATCAGAACCTTCTTCTTTTACCTGCTGTTGGGCACCAGTTCGTTTCTCTGGTGCACCCTGAGCTTTTTTATCGCGCCTTTTCTGCCGTTCAAGGCGCGCTATCGCTTCATCAACGTCTATTGGTGCCGCTGCGCGCTGTGGCTGACCAAGGTGTTCCTGAACATCCGCTTCGAGGTCAAGGGCGCGGAAAACGTCCCGGATCAGCCCTGCGTGATTCTGTCGAACCACCAGAGCACGTGGGAGACGTTCTTCCTCTCGGCGTACTTCTCGCCCCTGAGCCAAGTGCTCAAGCGCGAGCTGCTGTATGTGCCGTTCTTCGGCTGGGCGATGGCGATGCTGCGCCCGATCGCCATCGACCGCGACAACCCCAAGGCGGCGCTCAAGCATGTGGCCAAAAAGGGCGACGAGCTGCTCAAGGACGGCGTCTGGGTGCTGATCTTTCCGGAAGGTACACGCGTGCCCTACGGCACCGTCGGCAAGTTCTCACGTGGCGGCACGGCATTGGCCGTCAACGCCCACCTGCCTGTGTTGCCGATTGCACATAATGCCGGCAAGTACTGGCCAAAAACCGGTTGGGCAAAACGTGCAGGCACCATCACCGTGGTGATCGGGGAACCGATGTACGCCGAAGGTGAAGGGCCGCGTGCAATTGCCGCACTGAATGACCGCGCCGCCGCCTGGAATGAAGCCCAGCAACGCGCCATGGGTTCGCTGCCGCCGGAGCCGGTGGCAGTGGACACGCCGGTGGCCTGATCATCTGTGGATAACCTGTGTACGGTTTGTTGGCAAAATAGCATTTTCTCTTCATAACAAGATGATTTTATTAGATATTTCCTGAACTCATAAAAATACTAAAAACGTGCATAAGTTTTTTTTGGATAAAAAAACCGGTCCTTGAGACCGGTTTTTTATACACAGCGCAAAAGCACGTGTTGTCAGTCTTCCAACTGGGGCAGCTGCAGGGTGAATGTGGTGCCTTTGCCCACCACGCTTTCGCAGCAGATACGGCCACCGTGCCGCTCCACAACGGCCTTGACCATGGTCAGGCCCAACCCAAGGCCTTCGCTGCCCTGGGCAGAATCGAAGCGGCGGTACTGGCTGAACAGTTCCGGCAAGTCCTTTGCCGCAATGCCCGGGCCCTGGTCGCTGATGCGACACTCCAGCCAACCTTGCGCGCTGCCGTGGCTCAACCTCACGGTGGTGCCGGCCGGCGAGTATTTGATCGCGTTCTCCAGCACGTTGAACAACGCGCGGGTGAGCAGGGATTGATCGGCCGACACCATGCCTTCATCCGCTTCATCCAGGTCGTGGATCAACTGGATGCCCTTGAGCTGCGCAATCACCGCCACCTGATCGAACGCATCCATCACCAGCATGGCAAACAGGCTTGGCTGGAAGTGGTAGCCGTCAGCCTCGGCTTTCGCCAGTTGTACGAATGATTCGGTGAGGCTCAAGGCGCGTCGAACCTGCTGCTCGATCTGGGCAAACACCGGCGACTCCGCGTTATGCACATCCAGCAACGCGAGGATCGCCGAGTGCGGCGCGCGCAGGTCGTGGGACAGGAAGCGCAGCATGGTTTCGCGGTGTTGCTGGGCTTCGCGCTCCTTGCTCAAGTCGGTCAGGCTGAGCAGCCAGCCGAGGGCGACGTCGCCTTCGGCGGGCAGCAAGGGTGCGATTTCCATGCGCAGGCTGCGTTGGTGGATGTCCCGGAACTCGACGATTTCCAGGGCGGACAGGGCGGGGCGCACGCCGTTATGCAGGGGTGGATAACCCAGGTCGGCGAGCTGTTCGAGCAGGTTTTGGTTGACCAGGTCATTGCCGAATACTTCACGGGCAATGCGGTTGGCCAACAGGATGTTGCCACGCGGGTCGGTGATCAGGGTCGCCACCGGCAGGCATTCGAGGCCATCGGCCATGAAGCGTCGGGTGTCACGGGTGCGGCTGACGGCCTGCTCCAGGGCAAAGATGCGCCCTTGCAACACATCGCCTTTGTTCGCGGGCGCTCGGCGGCGTTCGGGCAGCACCTTGGGTTCGTTGTCCAGGCGCGCCAGTTCCCAGCCAAAGTAGGCAAGGATCACGCTCAGGCGGCGCCAGTTCCAGATCAGGTAGCTGAGCAACATACCGATCAGGCAGGCCGCGGGCGACCACCAATGGCCAAGGCGTAACAGCGCCCACGCGCCGAGCAACGCGCCGGCCATGCAACCCAAGGTCATCCACAGTGCGTAGCGTGGGCGGTACAGCAAAAGGCCGAGCAACAACGCCACCCAGGCAGTGGCGATCAGTGCCGCGAGCCAGCCGGGGAGGTCGACAATGCTGCGCTCCTGCAGCAAGCCGTTGAGCACATTGGCCTGGATTTCCACACCGGCGGTGGTATCCGGAGTGGAGGAGAGCGGCGTCACAAAACGGTCCCCCAGCCCATAGGCGCTGGCGCCCACCAGGATCAGGCGGTCGCGCAGCAATTCGGCCGGCACTTCGCCGTGCAATACGCTGGCGTAGGACACACTGGGAAACCCATGCGGCTCAGACGTGGACGGGACGCGAACTCTATATTCCCGATGCCAGCGCTGACTGTTGGGTTGTTCGCTGCGTCCAGGCATTTGCGCGGTTTGCCCGCTCAACGTATACGCCAGCCATGCCAACTGCGGCAGGGTGTTCCCAGGCGGGCCTTCACGCAGATACAGGCTGCGGACGGCACCGTCGCTGTCTGCTTCGACGTTGATATGGCCCAGCCCCTTGGCGCAATTGAGCAGCGGCAACAGCTGTTCGCCCGGCTGGCTCGCGCCGCCATCGCGTTCCAGGGGAAGCAAAACATTCCCGGCGTTGCACACGGCATTGGCCAGGCGCTGGTCATCCGTGGCGTTGCGCGGCTCACTGAAGATCACATCGAACAAGATACCCGCGGGTTGGGCAGCGCTCAGACGGTTGATGACGTCGGCATGCAGGCTGCGCGGCCATGGCCATTGGCCGAGCTTTTTCAGGCTCTGGTCATCGATGGTCACCAGCAAAATGCGTGGATCGACCGGCAGAGGGGTCAGGCGGCGCAGGTCGTCATACAGCGGGTTATTGAAGGCCAGGCCCGCACTTGAGGACAAATATGCAGTAAAGGGCAGCAACACCAGGCCAATCCATAGCCACTCCCGAAACAGACCATGGAACAACAACTGCGCCTGGGTGGGCTGGCGTTTTTCGGCCTTGCGCCACAGCATCACAGGGCGACCGCCAGGAACCCGCACCGCTGCTGAAAATGGACAGTTGAAGATGTCATAGACCCGGTTTCTCCCTCCAGGTGGTGCGCGGTGTGGTGCTGAACCCAGTGAAGCTCATTTTGATCGCCCCGGGGTTTTTCCTGAATGCGTTCGTTGAAACATACCGTACATCGGGGCGCAGTATCAGCTACCCGCACGGCTATGCAATGCCAGCGGCACTGATCCTTTTCCTTACGCACGGGAGTCGGTATCTTTCCCCCTGAGTCGCATGGTTTTTCAAAGCGTTAACGGCCCTTTGATATCAGCGTACCGAGAGATCCAAAGGGTCGTTGAATCTGAGCACAATTCTTCAGATTCAATGACTGGCATCTGCGCAGCAAGGACGCCCGCTCTTCGACCGGCCGACAGCTGAAATATTTCCAAGTAGAAAGGACCCACCCATGCGTGTCGCAATACTGGATGACGAACCCGCTGAATTGCAGCGGGTGGAACAGACACTGCGACAGATCCCCAGCAACCTGGAACAGCCCTGGTCTGTGCATTGCTTCGAACGCGGTGAAGACCTGCTGCGCCAACTGCGCCGGGAAACCTTCGACCTACTGATCCTCGACTGGCAGCTGCCCGACATCAGCGGCATCGCCTTGCTGCGCTGGACCCGTGAACACATGGAATCGCCTCCGGCGGTGATCATGCTCACCAGCCGCGATGCCGAGAGCGATATCGTCACCGCCCTGAACAGCGGCGCCGACGATTACGTCAGTAAACCCTTTCGCCCGAATGAACTCAAAGCCCGGGTCAACGCCGTCCTGCGCCGCCACGGTCTGCAAAAGTCGGCGACGTCTGAAGTGCAAAGTTTCAACGACCTGACCTTTGACGACGCCGAACTGACCGTCACCCGTGCGGGCAAACCGATCAACCTGACCGAACGCGAATACCGCCTGGCCAGTTGCCTGTTCGCCAACCTGGCGCGGCCGTTGTCTCGCGAGTATCTGTATGAGCGGTTCTGGAGCCATGAAGAAATGGTCTCGTCTCGGCCGCTGGACACACATATCTATCGGCTGCGGAACAAGCTGGGGTTAACCGCGGATCGGGGTTGGCAGTTGTTGACGATCTATGGATACGGCTACCGGTTGGAGAGTGTGGCGGCCGCTTCAGCGGGTTAAAAATGCCGATGTTCCACGTGGAGCATTTGGCTTTATTGATGCAGAGGGACGTGGCGGCTATCCAAATACGGCCGCATCAATGCCTCGAACCACTCGTGGAACACATCCAGTCGCTGCGAACGCTGCCGGCGGTGCGGGTAGAGCAGGGATACCGGCATCGAAGCGGCACAGTAACTCGACATGACCTCCACCAGTTGTCGTGAGTCCAGCAGGTGTTGGACGTCGAAGCGCGGGATCTGGATCAACCCCAACCCTGCAAGGCAGCAAGCGATATAGCTTTCGGCATTGTTCACGATCACCCGGCTCGGCACGTCGAACCGCTGCACGCTGCCGTCGCCGGACAGGTATTCCCAAGGCAGTTCCTTGCCCGACTTCGGCGACGCATAGCCGATGGTCCAATGTCCGTCGAGTAGCTGCGCAGGCTGCTGAGGCTCTCCATGCTCAAGCAGATAGGCCGGGCTCGCACAATTGATCAAGGCAATCTGACCCAGCGGCCGCACCACAAGACTGCTGTCATGCAGCGCGCCAACGCGCACCGCGCAGTCCACACCTTCCTGCACCAGATCGATGGCCCGGTCAGTCGAACCCAAAATCAATTGAAGCAGGGGATGACAACGCAACAGGCCGGGCAGCGCTGGCGCAATGACGCGGCGGGCAATGCGGCTGGGCACATCGATGATCAGCCGGCCGGAAACTTGCCGCTGGCTGGCCTGGAATAACTGGTCGATGTCTTCGACGTTGCACAACACCGGGCGCACACGGCTGAGCAATTGCTCCCCATCGGGTGTCAGCCGTACCTGCCGCGTCGTGCGATGCAGCAGGCGCACGCCCAGTTGAGCCTCTAACTGCTGGATGGCCGCAGACACCGACGCTCGTGGCATCTCCAGCGCGTTGGCAGCTTTGATGAAGCTGCCCATCTCGGCCACTTTGGCGAATACGCGGTACTGGTCGAATCTGTCCATGTATCTGCCCTGCCGATGGTCCCGACGTCAGCCTGCCCAGGGGCGCCTGCTCTGCGTCGATTGTACGGCGCCCCAGCAGCGGATGGCGACGAAGATCACACTGCGGATAATGGATTTACTTGGTGGTGTACCCACCATTGATGAGAATGGTCTGGCCGGTGATCCACCAGCCGTCACTGACCAGATGGCGAATGAAAGGCACCACATCCTCGATGTCGGTCAGGCCTGTTTTGCTGAACGGCGAGAGCGCGGCGGCGGTCTTGTGATAGGCCACCGCGTCGGCGCCTTCGGCCGGGTAGAAGAACGGCGTATCCATCGGCCCCGGACCGACCGCTGTCACCGAAATACCGCGCGCGCCCAATTCCTTGGAGGCCGCTCGGGTGTAGTGTTCGACCGGCGCCTTGGTGCCGGCATAGGCGGCATAGAACGGCGTGAAGGCGCCCAGTAGCGACGTCACTATCGTGCAGATCTTGCCATGGTCGTTGAGGTGCTTGCCCGCCTCCTTGAGGAAGAAGAAAGCGGTCTTGGAGTTGACCGCGCTCATCTCGTCGTATTCGGCTTCACTCACCTCGGCCATCGGCTTCTTGAGCACCTTGCCAACGGTGTTGATGGCGATGTCGGGTTTGCCGACCGCGGCGATGGTATCGGCGAACAACCTCTCGATGGCGCCGGCCGTCGTCAGATCCCCCTGCAGCGCGACGGCCTGTGCGCCGCTGGCCTGAACGGCGGCAACCGTGGCATCGGCATCAACCTTGGACGCGGCGCTGTTGTAATGGATCGCGACAGCCTTGGCACCCTGTGCGGCCATATCACGGGCGATGAGACCGCCAAGGTTCTTCGCACCGCCAGCGATGAGAACGACTTTGCCTTTAATGGAATGGTCTGCCATGGAGAATCTCCTTCACGAATCGATGGAGAATCGAGATTAGGCCGCTTCAACGCGGCGATAAACCGTGGATGACTGGATGAATAATCCAGAAAAACACCCCAATCAGGCAGATTGGAGTGGGGAAGGTCACGTAATAAAAACCCGGATCGAATGCAAAAAAAGCCCGCGATTTGACGGGCTCTTTTCGTGATGTTCAGCTAATCGGTGAGGATTAGCCGAACCATCTATGTGTGCAACTCCACGGAGGGCCTGGAATGCTTGGGAAGACGCAGACGGGAGCCTCTTACTCCTCAGATGCCACCAGTCGCACACCTTTACGGGTGACCTGTTGCCCGACTTCAAAACGCCCATTGGGTGAGCGCACCGTACTAATCTCGCCTTGCGCGTTTTTCACTTCATAAGCGGTTTCAGACTTGCCAATGCCTCCTTGCACCGCACTGCCGGCGAAAAATCCGCCAGCTGCGCCGACTAATGCTCCAATCGGGCCGCCTACCGCGCCAACCATCATTCCGGTCAGAACGCCGACCCCCTTGCCGGCGGTTGTGTCGGGGACTACACGGATTATCTGGTCTGCCTGGCATAGCGGAGACAGCAGTGTACACAGGGTGAAACTGAGCGCGATGGTACGAGTCATGAGATTGTCCCTTTGGGGTTTGCGTTAAGTTCATTACCTAATACACAAACCGGGCCAACAATTTTATTGTTTAATATCAACTAGTTAAATAACAACACTGTCATTATGACCTAACTCGAAAAAGGTCATAATGACAAAGGAATAGTCAATATGACTTCCTATCGCCGGTTGAGGCAATTTGTTGAAGGGAGGGGTTGAACAGCGCTCAACGCTCTACAGAGCCGCTATGCGTCATGAGCGAAGATCGAGTTGTTGCACTTGAGATAGCGTTGAAACGGTGATGGCGATCGACAGAAATAATGGAATTGATATTGATCAACTATGCAGACAATCAATTGGCGCGATAATCGCAACGGCGCAATGACCTGGGCTCTAACGTTCAAACCCCACATTGAGGGCCCAGGTTATCTGGAATCAAAAAGGCAGCGGCAGGGGGAGGGCGACGGCATTCAGATGGCCCAGGAAGAGAAAGCCCGAAACCAATACCGCGTTGATCGACCAGGCCACCGTGAGGAAACGAGCGATCTGACCGTAGAGGGGGTCACTGACATTATCCGCATTGCGCCATACCGCATTGAGCATGCACGCGGTGTAGGCCACAAAACCCAGCAGCATTAGACCAAACAGGGAGGGTGCAACTTTGTTGAAGGCGACCAGAATCAGGCCAAACAGTACATTGCTGAGCACCACCCCGTAGATCCAGAACACCACCCACAGCGCAGTGCTGCCCTGCGAGTTTACCCACTGCTGAAGCTTACTCATCACAACCCCCTGGCTAGCTAATAGCCCGATTTTCCCTATAAGCCCGTAAAGACTTCACCCAAGTGATGCCGACGTAGGGACGTCGTGCATGGTTTCAGTCTAGCGGGTATTTCCTACATGTCCCGACCGAGTACAAGTAGGCCGACAACCCTTGCTTCCTTGTTTCCGGGTTCTCAGCGGGACGGGTTTATGGAGTAAACGATGGACAAGAAATCGCTACCGGATTGGGATCCCAGGTCTGAAGCCGTATTAAAGGATCAGACGACAGCCTATGACGACATGCGCCACCGTTGCCCGGTCGCACACAGTCAATATGGCTATACGTCGTTATTCAGGCATGCGGATGTGCTGCGCGTACTTAACGATCATGAAACCTTCAGTAATGCCGTCTCGCGTTTCCCCGCGGTCCCCAACGGAATGGATCCGCCCGAACATACGGCGTACCGGAACCTCATCGAGCGTTATTTCAGCCCGGAGCATATGGATGCCTTTGCGCCGACGTGCCGTGACATAGCGGTTCGTCTGGTGCAGGCATTACCGGGTGAAGGCCGTGCAGAACTGATCGGCGAATTTGCCCAGATCTTTGCGTTGCAGATCCAGTGTGCCTGGCTGGGTTGGCCGGCGGATTTTCATGAACCGCTGCGCCTGTGGACGCTGAAGAATCACTCGGCCACGCTGTCCCGAGACGAGGCGGCCCTGAGTGCCGTGGCCCTTGAGTTTGACGGTTACATCAAGGATCTGCTGGACGTGCGCCGTACCGCTGGCGCTGCTGCGTCGCATGACATCACGACCCTCTTGCTACGCGACCAGTCCTTGGGAAGGCCCCTGACGGACGACGAGATCGTCAGCATTCTACGTAACTGGACCGTCGGTGAACTCGGAACCATTTCCGCCTCGGTCGGCATTCTTGCGCACTATCTGGCGACCAACTTCGGGTGGCAGCAGCGATTGCGCGAACAACCCGCGCTGTTACCTGTCGCCATTGATGAAATACTGCGTATTCACGCACCACTGATCATGAACCGTCGGGTGACTACGAAAGAGGTCACGCTGGGCGGGCGCACGCTGGCGAAGGGTTCGCGTATTGCCCTCAACTGGGCGTCCGCCAATCGGGACGAAGCGGTCTTTGGAGATCCCGATGAATTGCGCCTTGATCGCGATCCCGAGCTGAACCTGCTCTATGGCGCCGGCATTCATGTCTGCCCCGGTGCGCCGCTTGCCAGACTGGAGCTACGGATCGTGATGGAGGAACTGCTTGGACGCACCAGCCGGATTACGCTGGCGCCGGATAAAGAACCAGTGAACGCGTTTTTCCCTGCCGGCGGGTTTTCTTCTCTACACCTGCAGATTCAGAAACCGCCGTCTCAACCGCTGGGCGCCGGCCTTCCCCCCGAGATCCGATAGCGTTTTATGCTGGACAGCTTGGCGGCGAGGGCGACATGTGGGTCAGCATGACTGACCTGCATTGAGCCCTGATCGGCCGCGAGTGTTATTTCAAACCGAGCCGCTTCGCCAGTCGGTGCAGGTTGGCCACATCCATATCGAGCATTCGCGCACAGGCAGACCAGTTATCTGCGCAATTTTTCAGCGTGCTTTCAATCAGCTGACGCTGGAAGCTATCCGTCGCGTCCCGTAGGCATTGGCCAACGCTGCTGGAAGGAACATCCACAGCAACAGGCAGTATCGCCAGCTGTTCGGGTACTTGATTGAAATGCTGTGCTTCCAGCAGCAGCTCTTCACTTTGCTGGGTCGCACGAGCAAGGATTGTCGCTCGATAAACAGCATGTTCCAGTTCGCGAACGTTTCCTGGCCACGAGTACTGCTTGAGCAACGACAGGCAACCGGCAGCCAGCGCCACCCGTTGCAATCCCATGCGTACCCGGCTCTGCTCGCAGAAAAAACCCGCTAGCAATGTGATGTCCTGCCCACGCTCACGCAGTGGCGGCACATGCACAGGGAACACGCTTAAACGGTGGAACAGGTCGACCCGGAAGCGATTGTTCAGCACCTCCTGCTTCAGGTCACGATTGGTCGCGGCAAGCACCCTTACGTTGACCCGCAAGACGGTATCGTCACCGACCCGTTGCAGGTCGCCGTATTGCAATACCCGTAGCAGTTTTGCTTGCAGGCTCAGCGACAGTTCACCGATTTCGTCGAGGAACAGTGTGCCGTTATCGGCCATTTCGAACTTCCCGGTGCGATGATGGATCGCCCCGGTGAAGGCACCTTTGACATGGCCGAACAACTCACTCTCAGCCACTGACTCCGGCAGCGCAGCGCAGTTTAGATAGACCACAGGGTGACTGGCGCGTGATGAACCTTCATGTATCGCCTTGGCGACCAGTTCCTTGCCGACCCCGGTTTCTCCAGTGATCAAAACGTTCAGGTCGGAACCTGCCACCATTTCGATCTCTCTTTTCAACTGTTGCATGACCTCGCTGAGCCCGACCATTTCGGTGCCGGGTTTGCCCGCCGGGACATGACTGATGGAGAGAGGCGTAATGGTCTGACTTTCCAGTTGCTCGACCAGCAACGCATTGGTCAAGGCAGCAGAAGCGAGGGCGCCCACCAGTCGCAGCTCTTCGTCGCTGAAGTGATCAAACTGTGCCGGGTCCATGCCATCGATCGTCAGCGCGCCAATCAGTGTCTGGTCCGCGAACAACGGTAACCCGATGCAGGCATGTACTTTGAGGTCCTGCCGGCTCGGGATCAGGCCGTCATAGGGATCAGGCAAATGACTCTCTGCCGGAAAGCGCACCACGTCACCGGCGCGGGCGATGGCTTCCAGACGTGGATGTGCATCAAGGCTGAAGCGGCGCCCCAGAACATCCGGTGCCAGGCCATCGATCGCCAGCGGACGGAACAGTCGCTGTTCATAACGTAACAAGGCAGAGGCGTCGCAACCCAGCAATTGGCGCAGGGTATTGATCAGACGTTGAAAGCGATCCTGATGGGAAATGCCGCTTTGCAGCTCAATAGCGATGCGTGCCAGGGATTCAACGGAGAGACTCATGGTTTGTCACTTTGACAATGAATTAGTCATAAAGACAATAGTCGGGCAATGTCATATTGACAATCATTGTTTTATTTTTCCTTTTAAATCAACTAGTTATTATGTGGCACGAAGGTTGCCACCTTCGGTGTAGAACATCATTTCTATACCGAGGTAGGTCATGTCAATTCACGTCAAAAACAACATTCATTGGGTCGGTCAGCGCGATTGGGAAGTGCGGGACTTTCATGGCACAGAATACAAATGCCACAAAGGTAGCAGCTATAACAGCTACCTGATCCGTGAAGAAAAGACCGTACTGATTGATACGGTTGATCACAGGTTCAGTCGGGAGTTCATACAGAACCTGGCGATGGAAATCGACCTGAACACGCTGGACTGTATCGTCATCAACCATGCGGAAGAGGACCATGCAGGAGCGCTGACAGAGTTGATGTCGCTGATCCCGAATACGCCGATCTATTGCACCGCCAATGGCGTGGACTCGATCAACGGTCATCACCATCATCCTGAATGGAATTTCCACGTCGTCCATACCGGCGACACCCTGGATGTCGGCAATGGCAAACAGCTGGTTTTCGTGGAAACCCCGATGCTGCATTGGCCGGACAGCATGATGACGTACATGACCGGCGATGCCGTTCTGTTCAGTAACGACGCCTTTGGCCAGCATTACTGCGACGAACACCTGTTTAATGATGAAGTGGATCAAAACGAACTGTTCGAACAGTGCCAACGCTACTACGCCAATATCCTCACCCCATTCAGCCGCCTGGTCATTGCCAAGATTACCGAGATCCTCGGTTTCAACCTGCCGGTCGATATGATTGCCACCGCTCATGGCGTGGTGTGGCGTGATAATCCGACGCAGATCGTGCACCGCTATCTGGAATGGGCAGCGGACTATCAGGAGGATCGCATCACCCTGTTCTACGACACCATGTCGAACAACACCCGCATGATGGCCGATGCCATCGCGCAGGGTATTCACGAAGTCGATCCAGGTGTGGCGGTGAAGATTTTCAACGTCGCGCGCCACGACAAGAATGAAATTCTGACCAACGTGTTCCGCTCAAAAGGCGTTTTGGTGGGCTCGTCCACCATGAACAACGTGATGATGCCTAAAGTCGCCGCACTGCTGGAGGAAATAACCGGGCTGCGTTTTCGTGACAAAAAGGCTTCGGCGTTTGGCAGTTACGGCTGGAATGGCGGGGCGGTAGACCGTATCCAGACGCGCTTGATGGACGCTGGTTTTGAAACCACATTGGCGCTCAAAGCCAAGTGGCGGCCCGACGGTGGCGCGCTTGAGGTTTGCCGGGCTCATGGCCGCGAAATCGCTCGGCAATGGGCGCTGCATCCATCGACGGCTGCACATGTCGTACCCGCTGCAGCCACCGCAACTGCCCAGGCAGACCCCATCGCGGACAACGGCCTGCGCATGCGATGCAGTGTCTGCCAATGGATTTACGACCCCGCGATCGGCGAGCCGATGCAGGATGTGCAGGCCGGTACGGCCTGGTGTGATGTGCCTGATTACTTCCTGTGTCCTGAATGTTCAATGGGTAAATCGGTATTCGATGAGCTGCCTTCGGAGGCGACATGAACCGGGAAATCGTCATTGTGGGCTCCGGCTTCGCGGCTCGTCAGGTGGTCAAGAACTTGCGCCGGCTCGATGCGGCGGTGCCCATTCGATTGATCGCTGCAGACAGTTGCGATGAGTACAACAAGCCCGACCTGAGTCACGTCGTCAGTCTTAATCAGACCGCAGACGACATGACCCGCCAGCCTGCGGCAGAGTTTGCCGAGATGTATCGGTTGACCCTGAACTCGTGCTGCCAGCTCACTGCGATTGATCGCGAAAACCAGTGTGTTAGCGCCGGGAATGAGGCATTCAGCTACGACCAACTGATTCTCGCCACGGGGGCGCAAGCCATGGTTCCGCCGATTCCCGGGCGGGAGTGGATGGTGACTCTGAACAGCCAGCAGGAATACCGTCATGCACAACATGCACTGCGGGCTGCACAGCGCGTACTGATCCTCGGGGCCGGCTTGATTGGCAGTGAACTGGCGATGGACATCAATCGTGCTGGAAAGCAGGTGGTGCTGATGGACAAGTCCTGCAGCCTGCTCGCATCGTTGCTTCCTGTTGAGGTGAGCAGCCGCCTGCAGCACCGCTTATGCCAGATGGGTGTGGAAATGCTGTTTAACCAGGCGTTAGTATCCATTGAAAAGAGAAACGATGGCCTGTTGGCGACGTTGTCCAACGGCCGACATATCAGCGCCGATGTGATCGTTGCCTCAATTGGGTTGAAGCCCGATACGACGTTAGCCACACAGGCTGGCTTACGAGTGGACCGTGGCATTGAAGTTGATGAACGCATGTGCACCTCTGACCCACGCATATTCGCCGTTGGCGATTGCGCGCAAATCCAGGGCAAGCTACTGCCGTTTCTGCAACCTATCCAGGTAAGCGCCATGACCCTGGCGCGTAATGTGCTGGGTGGGAATGAGGAAGTTAAGTTCCCGGCGATGCTGGTGAAGGTCAAGACTCCGGAAATGCCGCTGCACCTGGCCGGAGAAACCAGCCGCAAGGACTTGCAATGGCAGATCAGCCTTGAGGCACAGGGGCTGATAGCCAGAGGCATGGATATGGCAGGGCAGTTACGTGCGTTCGTCGTCAGTGAAGACCAAATGAAGCAGGCCTTTACGTTACTACGGCAACTCTCGCTGTGAATCCAATTGGCAGAGCTCTCGCGCGTTCCTGGACATACGGGCAAAAAAAAGGCCAACCCGCAGGGGTTGGCCTTTTTTGTAGCGCGGCGAAAGCAGCATAGTGTGAACGTCAGCTGCTTTTGTGAGTTCCTACACCCGATCAGAAATCCAGGTTAGACACCGCCAAAGCATTGCTCTCGATGAAGTCACGGCGAGGCTCGACCGCATCACCCATCAGGGTGTTGAAGATCTGGTCTGCGCCAATGGCGTCTTCGATGGTCACGCGCAGCATACGGCGCTGAGCGGGGTCCATGGTGGTTTCCCACAGTTGATCCGGGTTCATCTCGCCCAGACCTTTGTAGCGCTGGATGGTGTGACGCTTGGTGCTTTCGGCCATCAGCCAGTCAAGGGCTTCCTTGAATTCCCTGACCTGCTTCTTGCGTTCGCCACGTTGGATATAAGCGCCGTCGTCCAGCAGGGTGCTCAGTTGTGCGCCCAGGGTGACCACGGTTTTGTAGTCGTTGCTGCCGAAGAAGTCGCGGTTGAAGGTGACGTAGTTGGACAGGCCGTGGGAGATCAATTCGACCTCGGGCAGCCACACGTTACGTTCACGGTCTTCGCGCAGGCTGGCTTTGTACACCAGGCCGGATTTCTCGACGGTGCGCAGACGCACTTCGTACTGGGCCAGCCAATCCTGCATCGCTGCGTGATCGCCCAACTGCTCCAGGCTCACGGCCGGCAGGTAGATGAAGTGCTCGGTCAGTTCCTGAGGGTACAGGCGCGACAGACGCTTGAGCGTCTTCATGACCATGCGGAAGTCGTTGACCAGACGCTCCAGCGCCTCACCGGAAATGCCCGGTGCTTCTTCGTTCAAGTGCAGGCTGGCGTCTTCCAGGGCCGACTGCGTCATGTACTCTTCCATGGCGTCGTCGTCTTTGATGTATTGCTCTTGCTTGCCCTTTTTGACTTTGTACAACGGCGGCTGGGCGATGTAGATGTAGCCGCGCTCGATCAGCTCCGGCAACTGACGGAAGAAGAAGGTCAGCAGCAGGGTACGGATGTGCGAACCGTCGACGTCAGCATCGGTCATGATGATGATGTTGTGATAGCGCAGCTTGTCGATGTTGTATTCGTCGCGGCCGATACCGCAGCCCAACGCCGTGATCAAGGTGCCGACTTCCTGGGAGGAAATCATCTTGTCGAAGCGTGCTTTCTCGACGTTGAGGATCTTACCCTTCAACGGCAGGATGGCCTGGGTGCGACGGTTACGGCCCTGCTTGGCGGAACCGCCAGCAGAGTCACCTTCCACCAGGTACAGCTCGGAGAGGGCAGGGTCCTTCTCCTGGCAGTCAGCCAGTTTGCCCGGCAGGCCGGCGATGTCCAGCGCGCCTTTGCGGCGGGTCATCTCACGGGCTTTACGCGCGGCTTCACGGGCACGCGCTGCGTCGATCATCTTGCCGACAACCAGCTTGGCTTCGTTCGGGTTTTCCAGCAGGAAGTCGGAGAAGTACTTGCCCATCTCCTGTTCCACGGCGGTCTTCACTTCGGAAGACACCAGCTTGTCTTTGGTCTGGGAGCTGAACTTAGGGTCCGGTACTTTCACCGAAATAATCGCAGTCAGACCTTCACGCGCATCGTCACCGGTGGTGGCAACTTTGTGCTTCTTGGCCAGGCCTTCGGCTTCGATGTAGGTGTTCAGGTTACGCGTCAGCGCGGAACGGAAACCCACCAGGTGAGTACCGCCGTCGCGCTGCGGAATGTTGTTGGTGAAGCACAACAGGTTCTCGTTGAAGCTGTCGTTCCACTGCAGGGCGATTTCCACGCCGATGCCGTCTTCACGCTGGACGTTGAAGTGGAACACCTGGTTGACCGGAGTCTTGTTGGTGTTCAGGTATTCAACGAACGCACGCAGGCCGCCTTCGTACTTGAACAGCTCTTCCTTGCCGCTGCGCTCATCCTTGAGGACGATGCCGACACCGGAGTTGAGGAAGGACAGTTCACGAATCCGCTTGGCCAGGATGTCCCAGCTGAAGTGGATGTTCTTGAAGGTTTCGTCAGAAGGACGGAAGTGAATCTGGGTACCGGTAGTTTCGCTTTCGCCAACAACCTTCATCGGTTCCTGCGGAACACCGTGAACGTAGGTCTGCTCCCAAATCTTGCCGCTGCGACGCACAGTCAGCACCAGCAATTCGGAGAGGGCGTTTACTACGGAAACACCTACGCCGTGCAAACCACCGGATACTTTGTACGAGTTGTCGTCGAACTTACCGCCAGCGTGGAGCACGGTCATGATGACCTCTGCCGCCGAAACGCCTTCTTCTTTATGCACGTCTACCGGAATGCCACGACCGTTGTCGCGCACGGTGATGGACTCATCCGGGTGAATGATAATGCTGATGTCGTCGCAGTGACCGGCGAGAGCTTCGTCGATGGAGTTGTCGACCACCTCGAACACCATGTGGTGCAGACCGCTACCATCATCGGTGTCGCCAATGTACATACCGGGACGTTTGCGTACGGCATCCAAACCTTTCAGCACTTTAATGCTGGTCGAGTCGTACGTGTTTTCTTCGCTCATGCCTTCACTCCCGATGGTCGTGGGTCTGGGTGATACGGCCTTGTTCCACGTGGAACAAAGCGACTGGCGTTTCCGTCTGCCAGCCTTCCCTCAATAATTCGTGGTCTACACAGGTGATAAACACCTGGCAGCGTAAGTCTTCCAACAAGCGGCATAACGCTCGGCGGTGTTGCTCGTCGAGTTCTGACGGCAAATCATCCACCAGATAAATACATTGACCGCGCCGGGCCTGGCTAACCAAATGCCCTTGGGCGATACGCAATGCACATACCACCAGCTTCTGCTGGCCGCGGGACAAGATATCCGCGGCATTATGTGCGCCTAACCTAAGACGCAAATCAGCGCGCTGGGGGCCGGCCTGGGTGTGGCCGATTTGCTGATCCCGCTGCAAGGACGTGGCGAGCACTGCACTCAGTTCACGCTCTTTGTCCCAACCGCGGTAGTAGCTCAGCGTCAGCCCTTCGAGGTCCAACAACTCACTCAAGGTCTGCTCAAAGACTGGTTTCAAGGCTTTGATATAGGCGCGGCGGTATTCATCTATTTCGTCGCTGGCCAGGCACAGTTCCCGGTCCCAGGCTGCTTGCGACGCGGCGTCAAGTGTACCATGCCGCAGCCATGAGTTCCGCTGCCGCAAGGCCTTCTGCAGGCGCTGCCAAGTGGCCATGAAGCGCGGTTCCACGTGGAACACTCCCCAATCGAGGAACTGCCGGCGGATTTTCGGCGCGCCTTCGAGCAAACGGAAACTGTCGGGGTTGATCAGTTGCAGCGGCAGGATTTCCGCCAACTGCGCCGCGCTGCGAGCATTTTGCCCGTCGATGCGGATCTGAAACTCGCCCCCGCGATCACGGGATATCCCCAGGCTGCTATGGCCACCTTCAGCCAACTCGACCTGGCCAAACACCGTACACGCCAGTTGTTCGTACTGAATCACCGGCAACAGGCGGGCACTGCGGAAAGACCGGGCAAGCCCCAACAAATGGATGGCTTCCAGCACGCTGGTTTTGCCACTGCCGTTGGCGCCATGGAGGATATTGATGCGGGGGGAGGGGGAGAAGGTCACCGGGTGCAGATTGCGCACCGCGGTGACCGAGACGCGACTGAGGGACATCTAGCTTCTGCTGAGCATGATTACAGACGCATCGGCATAACAACGTAAGCCGAGTCATCGTTGTCGGATTCTTGCACCAGCGCACTGCTGTTGGAGTCGGACAGAATCAGGCGAACCTGTTCGGTGGTCATCACACCCAGTACGTCGAGCAAGTAGCTCACGTTGAAGCCGATTTCCAGCGAACCGCCGTTGTAGTCGACGCCCACTTCTTCTTCCGCTTCTTCCTGTTCCGGGTTGTTGGCCTGGATTTTCAGTTGGCCGTTGGCCAATTGCAGGCGAATACCCCGGTACTTTTCGTTGGACAGAATCGCAGTACGGCTGAACGCCTCACGCAGGGCCTGACGATCACCGACCACCAGCTTGTCGCCACCCTTGGGCAGTACACGCTCGTAATCCGGGAACTTGCCGTCAACCAGCTTGGAGGTGAAGGTGAACTCGCCGGTGGTGGCGCGGATGTGATGCTGGCCCAGGACGATGCTGACGATACCGTCCGGCTCGGTGAGCAAACGCGCCAGTTCAAGGATACCTTTGCGCGGCACGATCACCTGATGACGGTCCGGCTGACCGATATCGGCCTTCATCGAACACATGGCCAGGCGGTGACCGTCGGTGGCCACGGCGCGAATAATGCCTTCCGACACTTCCAGCAACATACCGTTGAGGTAATAGCGCACGTCCTGCTGGGCCATGGCGAAGCTAGTGCGCTCGATCAAACGACGCAGTTTGCTTTGCTCCAGGCTGCAGGTCAGCGAACCCGGGCCTTCTTCCACAGTCGGGAAGTCATTGGCCGGCAACGTCGACAAGGTGAAGCGACTGCGGCCGGCCTTGACCACCAGCTTCTGCTCATCGACCTTGATGTCGATCAGCGCGTCGTTGGGCAAGCTTTTGCAGATATCCATCAGCTTGCGCGCGGGCACGGTGATCTCGCCAGGTTCAGCGGGCTCTTCCAGCTGAACGCGACCCACCAGTTCGACTTCCAGGTCGGTGCCGGTCAAGGACAATTGCTGGCCCTCGACAACCAGCAATACGTTGGAAAGCACCGGCAAGGTCTGTCGGCGCTCGACGACGCCTGCGACCAGTTGCAGGGGTTTCAACAGGGCTTCGCGTTGAATGGTGAAGTGCATGGTCTAGTCCCTTGCCTTAATAAGCTGCGCTGGTGTCATCAAGTAGTCAGTGTACGCAGCAGGTTCTTGTAGTCCTCGCGAATATCCGCGTCGGATTCCTTAAGCTCGTTGATCTTGCGGCATGCGTGCAAGACCGTGGTGTGGTCGCGACCACCGAAGACATCGCCGATTTCCGGCAGGCTGTGGTTGGTCAACTCTTTGGAGAGTGCCATGGCCACCTGACGCGGACGTGCCACCGAGCGCGAACGGCGCTTGGACAGCAGATCGGAAATCTTGATCTTGTAGTACTCGGCCACGGTGCGTTGGATGTTATCCACACTCACCAGTTTGTCCTGCAGAGCCAGCAGGTCTTTCAGGGATTCGCGAATCAGCTCGATGGTGATGTCGCGGCCCATGAAGTGCGAGTGCGCGATGACCCGCTTGAGCGCGCCTTCCAGCTCACGCACGTTGGAGCGAATGCGTTGGGCGATGAAGAACGCGGCGTCGTGGGGCAGATCGACTTTGGCCTGATCGGCCTTTTTCATCAGGATCGCCACGCGGGTTTCCAGCTCCGGTGGCTCGACCGCCACGGTCAGGCCCCAGCCGAAGCGCGACTTCAAGCGTTCTTCCAGGCCTTCGATTTCCTTCGGGTAGCGGTCGCTGGTCAAGATGACCTGCTGGCCGCCTTCGAGCAGGGCGTTGAAGGTGTGGAAAAACTCTTCCTGGGAACGTTCCTTGCGCGCGAAGAATTGAATGTCATCGATCAGCAAGGCATCCACGGAACGGTAGAACCGCTTGAACTCGTTGATAGCGTTGAGCTGCAGGGCCTTGACCATGTCAGCCACGAAGCGCTCCGAGTGCAGGTACACGACCTTGGCATTCGGGTTCTTCTTTAATAGATGGTTACCCACCGCGTGCATCAAGTGCGTCTTACCCAGGCCAACACCACCATAAAGGAACAGCGGGTTGTAACCGTGCTTGGGGTTGTCGGCGACTTGCCAGGCGGCCGCGCGGGCCAGCTGGTTGGATTTACCCTCGACGAAGTTCTCAAAGGTAAAGGTGCGGTTCAGGTAGCTGGTGTGCTTGAGCGCGCCTTCGACCTGCACGGTGCGCTGCTCGGCGCGAACCGGTGCTTGCTGGGAACTGGCACCCGCCATCGGATCGAAGCTGTCGCGGGACGGCTCTTCATTGGCCGGCGCGTTTTTCTGGGCCGACGATTTCGAAGGCGTCGGCGCGGGAGCCGGCGCGTGGTTGACCGGAGCCGTCACCGCCTGGGCTTGCGACGCGGCAGCCGCCAATGGCGCATTCGGCGCAGCGCGAGGCGCGGAGCTACGTTTGCTGCCTATTAATAAGGAGAGCACGGGCGCGAGGCCGTTGCCATGTTCATCGAGCAATTCGAGAACGCGGCTCAGGTACTTCTCGTTGACCCAGTCGAGAACAAAACGGTTGGGTGCGTAGACGCGCAACTCGTCGCCTTCGGCTTCGACCTGTAGCGGACGGATCCAGGTGTTGAATTGCTGGGCAGGCAGCTCATCGCGCAAAAGCTCTACGCACTGCTGCCAAAGTTCCACTGACACGGATATCCCCTAAGTTGAAAGCCGGTGAGGCAAAAACAGCCGCCATTGTAGCGGTCGGCCGCCCACTTATCCACATGTAGGTTGCGCACAGGCCAGCCAAAATCAACGCCTTAACGTGAATAAAGGCGACCAATGGTCTGTGCATAAGCTCTGTGGATAAGCGCCCCTGAGCTCGTTGCACAAGTGGGGTCGAAAGTCTGTGGGTAACTGGCCTGTGGATAACAACCCATTCCACCCACAGCTTATCCGACAGCGCAGCACAGGCAGAGCACCGTTTCTCCCCCGTGTTGTCATTCTCTGTACATCACGTGGAATAAGGCCTAAAGGCAGTTATCCACAGAGGAATGCCTGCCTAGCTTTTATAAGCTTTACAGAAAAGCTTTAAATAACTTCCTTCTTTATTTTTATATCTATGGCATTGCCCTTGGAAGCTCGCTGGACAAAAAAGGGCGGATTGCCTGTAAAGATCTAATTGAAGGAAAAGCTGGTTGGAAATTGACCTAGAGGCTTGCTTTCTCTAGAATCGCCGGTCTCTTAAAACGGGGGCCATTCCGGCCCGTTGTGGACGAACCAGGTAACAACGCCATGAAACGTACTTTCCAACCAAGCACCATCAAACGCGCCCGTACCCACGGCTTCCGTGCTCGCATGGCTACCAAGAACGGCCGTGCTGTCCTGTCGCGTCGCCGCGCCAAAGGTCGTGCGCGTCTGGCAGTTTGATAATCCGGTACTGGTGGTGAGTCAGGACTTCAGTCGGGAAAAGCGTCTGCTTACCCCCCGACACTTCAAGGCAGTCTTTGACTCCCCCACCGGCAAGGTTCCGGGGAAAAATCTCCTGCTCCTTGCGCGTAACAACGATCTGGATCACCCCCGTCTCGGGTTGGTGATCGGCAAGAAGAGCGTAAAGCTCTCCGTTGAGCGCAATCGCCTCAAGCGTCTGATGCGCGAATCGTTTCGCCTCCACCAGGACACTCTGGTTGGTTGGGATATTGTTATCGTCGCGCGCAAAGGCTTGGGGGACGTAGAAAACCCCGAATTGATTCAGCATTTCGGCAAGCTCTGGAAACGTCTGGCGCGTACCAACAAACCAGCACCAGCAGTCAGCACCGAAACTGTAGGGGTAGACAGCCTTGATGCGTAAACTGGCACTCGTTCCGATCCAGTTTTACCGCTATGCCATTAGTCCTCTGATGGCCAACCACTGTCGTTTCTACCCCAGTTGTTCCTGCTACGCGTTAGAGGCCATAGAAAATCATGGTCTTCTGCGCGGTGGCTGGCTGACCTTTCGTCGTTTAGGTCGCTGTCATCCGTGGAATCCCGGTGGTTATGACCCGGTTCCACCTATCCCTACCTCCCGTTCTTCTTCGATGGCCGAGTAATCATGGATATTAAACGCACGATCCTGATCGTCGCCCTGGCAATCGTGTCCTACGTCATGGTTCTTAAGTGGAACCAGGACTACGGCCAAGCTGCCCTGCCGACTCAGAATGTTGCTGCCAATCAGGCTGCGCCGGCTATTCCGGACACCCCGCTGGGTAACAATGCGTCCGCGAGTGCCGATGTTCCCAGCGCGAATGGCGAGACAAGCGCCCCTGTAGAAACGCCAGTTGTCACCAATAAAGACCTCATCCATGTGAAAACGGATGTGCTCGACCTGGCTATCGATCCACAAGGTGGTGATATCGCGCAGCTGAAACTGCCGCTGTATCCACGTCGCCAAGACCATCCGGATGTTCCGTTCCAGCTGTTCGATAACGGCGGCGAACGCGTTTATCTGGCACAAAGCGGCCTGACCGGCACCAACGGTCCGGATGCGCGTGCTACCGGTCGTCCGGTTTATTCGACCGAACAGAAGACTTATCAACTGGCTGACGGCCAGAACCAGTTGAACGTCGACCTGAAATTCAGCCTCGACGGCGTCAATTACATCAAACGCTTCAGCTTCACCCGCGGTTTGTACGACTTGAAGGTCACTTACCTGATCGACAACGAAAGCGACAAAGCGTGGAGCGGCAACCTGTTTGCCCAGCTCAAGCGTGATGGCAGCGCCGATCCTTCTTCCAGCACTGCCACCGGCACCGCGACTTACCTGGGCGCCGCCCTGTGGACAAGTAACGAGCCGTACAAAAAAGTGTCGATGAAAGATATCGACAAGGGCGCGCTGAAAGAAACCGTCCAAGGTGGTTGGGTTGCCTGGTTGCAACACTACTTCGTGACCGCGTGGATCCCGAACAAGGGTGAAGCCAACCTGGTGCAAACCCGCAAGGACAGCCAGGGCAACTACATCATCGGCTTTACTGGCCCGACGTTGACCGTTGCTCCAGGCGCCAAGGCTGAAACCACCGCGACCCTGTACGCCGGCCCGAAAAGCCAGGCAGTGCTCAAAGAGTTATCCCCAGGTCTGGAACTGACTGTGGATTACGGCATCCTGTGGTTCATTGCCCAGCCGATCTTCTGGCTGCTGCAACATATCCACAGCATCGTCGGCAACTGGGGCTTCTCGATCATCTTCCTGACGATGCTGATCAAGGGGATCTTCTTCCCACTGTCGGCCGCCAGTTACAAGTCGATGGCGCGCATGCGTGCCGTGGCCCCGAAACTGGCCGCGCTGAAAGAACAACATGGCGACGACCGGCAGAAAATGTCGCAGGCCATGATGGAGCTGTACAAGAAAGAGAAGATCAACCCGCTGGGTGGATGCTTGCCGATTCTGGTGCAGATGCCGGTATTCCTGTCGCTGTACTGGGTACTCCTGGAAAGCGTGGAAATGCGCCAGGCACCGTTCATGCTGTGGATAACTGACCTGTCGATCAAAGACCCGTTCTTTATCCTGCCGATCATCATGGGCGCGACCATGTTCATCCAGCAGCGCCTGAACCCGACTCCGCCGGATCCGATGCAGGCCAAGGTAATGAAAATGATGCCAATCATCTTCACCTTCTTCTTCCTGTGGTTCCCGGCTGGTCTGGTGCTGTACTGGGTGGTCAACAACGTGTTGTCGATCTCTCAACAGTGGTACATCACACGTAAGATCGAAGCGGCTACCAAAAAAGCCGCGGCGTAACTTACTCTGTGGATAACCACTCAAGACGCCCCCTAGTGGGGCGTTTTGCTTTCCGTCACTTTTGTTCTGGAACCTGCTGATGAGCGCTCCTCGTGAAACCATCGCTGCTGTCGCTACCGCCCAAGGTCGCGGCGGTGTCGGTATCGTTCGAATTTCCGGGCCGCTCGCCGGCATGGCTGCCAAGGCCATCAGCGGTCGTGAGTTGAAACCGCGCTACGCCCATTACGGCGCGTTTCTGGATGCGGATAACCAGGTGCTGGACGAAGGCCTGGCCCTCTATTTCCCGGGGCCGAATTCCTTTACCGGTGAAGATGTCCTTGAATTGCAGGGCCACGGAGGCCCCGTCGTGCTGGATATGCTGCTGCAGCGCTGCCTGCAACTGGGCTGTCGCCTGGCCCGGCCGGGAGAATTCAGCGAGCGTGCATTCCTCAACGACAAGCTCGACCTGGCCCAGGCCGAAGCCATTGCCGATTTGATCGAGGCCAGTTCTGCACAGGCGGCGCGCAACGCCTTGCGCTCACTGCAGGGTGCGTTTTCCCTGCGCGTGCATAACTTGACCGAGCAACTGATCAGCCTGCGCATCTATGTGGAGGCGGCGATTGATTTTCCGGAAGAAGAAATCGACTTCCTCGCCGATGGCCATGTATTGGCGATGCTGGATAAAGTCCGCGACGAGTTATCCACAGTGCTGCGCGAAGCCGGGCAGGGCGCGTTGTTGCGCGACGGCATGACCGTGGTGATTGCCGGGCGCCCCAACGCGGGCAAATCCAGCCTGCTCAATGCCCTGGCGGGCCGTGAAGCAGCGATCGTCACCGAGATTGCCGGCACCACCCGGGATATCCTGCGCGAACATATCCACATCGACGGCATGCCGCTGCACGTCGTCGATACGGCCGGGCTGCGTGACACCGACGACCAGGTGGAAAAGATCGGCGTGGAACGCGCCCTCAAGGCCATCGGCGAAGCCGACCGCGTGCTGCTGGTGGTAGACGCCACTGCGCCGGAGGCGGTGGACCCTTTCGCCCTGTGGCCGGAATTCCTCGAGCAACGGCCCGACCCGGCCAAAGTCACCTTGATCCGCAACAAGGCCGACCTGACTGGCGAAGCCATTGCCATGGAAACCAGCGAGGATGGCCACGTCACGATCAGCCTGAGTGCCAAGTCGGCCGGTGATGGCCTGGAGTTGCTGCGCGAACACCTCAAAGCCTGCATGGGCTATGAGCAGACGTCGGAAAGCAGCTTCAGCGCCCGTCGCAGGCACCTGGAGGCGCTGCGCCATGCCAGCGCGGCCCTGGAGCATGGTCGGGCGCAGCTGACCTTGGCAGGCGCCGGTGAGCTGCTGGCTGAGGATTTACGCCAGGCGCAGCAGCTATTGGGCGAGATCACCGGGGCATTCAGCTCGGATGACCTGCTGGGGCGGATCTTTTCCAGCTTCTGTATCGGTAAATAGACCTTCGTTGTCCACAGACAGGCCATTCGTGCCTGTCTGTTTCTCTTGTTTCAGCCGATTTCCTCTCTTTCTGCATTCCTGAGCCAGCCATTGGTGGCCTCGCCGTGGGCGCGATTTGCGTTGGCGCAGCAATTTCTGTGGATTAAGCCCTGTGAATAACCGCGCCTGTGCCCGGTTGATAACAGGGCTTGAAACCTGAGCGAAAACCCCTCTGTGGATAACCGCCTGTTTAATCCACAGGCTTAAAGCACTTATCCACGCCGCTCATGGACACATGACCACAGACTTTTGAATCTCTGTACATTACGTAAATAAAGGGCTGTAGCAATCTATCCACAGAAAGTAGGCTCAGTATAAATAAACATAAAAACAAAGATTTAATATCTTTCTCTCTTTTAATTTCTATTGTCTGTGATTCATCCACAGCTGGTTAAATTTTGTGCAAAGGGTTCTTTAGGAAGGGCTAAGTCCCTATACTGGCCGCCAAAGCTCTAAAACCAGCTCAATCAATCAATTCCTAATTACCTACATAAGCAGGCACGAGGTGCGTGGTGGATTTCCCTTCCCGTTTTGAAGTGATCGTCATCGGCGGCGGTCATGCCGGTACCGAGGCAGCACTGGCCTCAGCACGCATGGGTGCAAAAACCCTGTTGCTGACGCACAACGTGGAAACCCTTGGTGCCATGAGTTGCAACCCTGCCATTGGCGGCATCGGCAAAAGCCATCTGGTCAAGGAAATCGACGCCCTTGGCGGCGCGATGGCCATGGCCACCGACAAAGGGGGTATTCAATTTCGTGTGCTGAACAGCCGCAAAGGCCCAGCCGTGCGTGCGACCCGGGCACAAGCTGACCGCATCCTGTACAAGGCGGCGGTACGCGAAACCCTGGAAAACCAGGCGAACCTGTGGATATTTCAACAGGCAGCCGATGACCTGATCGTCGAACAAGACCAGGTCCGCGGTGTTGTCACCCAGATGGGCCTGCGTTTCTTCGCTGAATCCGTGGTGTTGACCACCGGCACGTTCCTCGGTGGACTTATCCACATCGGCATGCAGAACTATTCCGGTGGCCGCGCCGGCGATCCGCCGTCGATTGCCCTGGCACAACGCCTGCGCGAACTGCCGCTGCGGGTCGGTCGCCTGAAAACCGGTACGCCGCCGCGGATCGATGGGCGTTCGGTGGACTTCTCGGTGATGACCGAGCAGGCCGGCGATACGCCGATTCCGGTGATGTCGTTCATGGGTTCGAAAGAGCAGCACCCGAAACAGGTGAGCTGCTGGATTACCCACACCAATGCGCGTACCCACGAAATCATTGCCGCGAACCTCGACCGTTCGCCGATGTATTCCGGGGTGATCGAAGGCATCGGCCCGCGTTACTGCCCGTCGATCGAAGACAAGATCCACCGCTTTGCCGACAAGGAAAGCCACCAGGTCTTCATCGAGCCCGAAGGCTTGACCACTCACGAGCTGTACCCGAACGGGATTTCCACTTCCCTGCCGTTCGACGTGCAAATCCAGATCGTGCAATCGATTCGCGGCATGGAAAACGCGCACATCGTGCGTCCCGGCTACGCCATCGAGTACGACTACTTCGACCCGCGTGACCTGAAATACAGCCTGGAAACCAAAGTGATCGGCGGTCTGTTCTTCGCCGGACAAATCAATGGCACCACCGGTTACGAAGAAGCCGGCGCCCAAGGTTTGCTGGCCGGGGCCAACGCCGCGTTGCGCGCGCAGGGCAAAGACAGCTGGTGCCCGCGTCGCGATGAAGCGTATATCGGCGTGTTGGTCGACGACCTGATCACCCTGGGTACCCAGGAACCGTACCGGATGTTCACTTCGCGAGCGGAATACCGTCTGATCCTGCGCGAAGACAACGCCGACCTGCGCCTGACCGAAAAAGGCCGCGAGTTGGGCCTGGTGGATGACGCGCGTTGGGCGGCTTTCTGCAAGAAACGTGAAAGTATCGACCTGGAAGAGCAGCGCCTGAAAAGCACCTGGGTTCGCCCGGGTACCGAGCAGGGCGACGCGATCGCCGAAAAATTCGGCACGCCGCTGACCCACGAGTACAACCTGCTGAACCTGCTGTCCCGTCCGGAAATCGACTACGCTGGTCTGATTGAAGTGACCGGCGGCGGCGCAGACGATCCGCAGGTCGCCGAACAGGTCGAGATCAAAACCAAGTACGCCGGTTATATCGATCGCCAGCAGGACGAGATCGCTCGCCTGCGCGCCAGTGAAGACACCAAGCTGCCTGTGGATATCGATTACACCGGGATTTCCGGGCTGTCGAAAGAAATCCAAAGCAAGCTGGGGATAACTCGCCCGGAAACCCTGGGCCAGGCTTCACGGATCCCCGGTGTCACCCCGGCAGCCATTTCGCTGTTGATGATTCATTTGAAAAAACGCGGCGCGGGCCGTCAGTTGGAGCAAAGCGCTTGAGTTCGTTGGTCACCTCGCAACACGCCGAAGAGTTATCCACAGGAGCACGCCAGTTGGGTGTCGACCTGAGCCCCGCCCAGCACGAGTTGCTGCTCGGCTACCTGGCCCTGTTGATCAAATGGAACAAGGCTTACAACCTGACGGCGGTGCGCGACCCCGACGAAATGGTCTCGCGCCACTTGCTCGACAGCCTGAGCGTGATGCCGTTCATCGAAAACGGCCGCTGGCTCGACGTCGGCAGCGGCGGCGGGATGCCTGGCATTCCGCTCGCTATCCTGTTTCCCGAGTCGCAAGTGACCTGCCTGGACAGTAACGGCAAGAAGACCCGCTTCCTGACCCAGGTCAAACTCGAATTGAAGCTGGACAACCTGCAAGTTATCCACAGTCGCGTCGAAGCCTTCACGCCGCCGCAGCCTTTCAACGGAATTGTTTCCCGGGCTTTCAGCAGCATGGAGAATTTCAGCAACTGGACCCGCCACTTAGGCGACCGCGACACACGTTGGCTGGCAATGAAGGGCGTTCATCCAAGCGACGAGCTGTTAGCATTGCCGGCAGACTTCCACCTCGATAGCGAACACGCCTTGGCCGTACCCGGTTGCCAAGGCCAACGCCATCTGCTGATACTGCGCCGCACGGCATGATTGGGAACACAAGCAAGAATGGCTAAGGTATTCGCGATAGCGAACCAGAAAGGTGGCGTGGGTAAAACCACCACCTGCATCAACCTCGCAGCATCCCTGGTCGCGACCAAGCGCCGGGTGCTGTTGATCGATCTCGATCCACAGGGCAACGCCACCATGGGTAGCGGTGTGGATAAACACGGCCTGGAAAACTCGGTCTACGACTTGCTGATCGGCGAGTGCGACCTGGCCCAGGCCATGCACTATTCCGAACACGGCGGTTATCAACTGCTGCCGGCCAACCGCGACCTGACGGCGGCGGAAGTGGTGCTGCTGGAAATGCAGATGAAAGAAAGCCGTCTGCGCAGCGCCTTGGCGCCGATCCGCGAGAATTACGATTACATCTTGATCGACTGCCCGCCGTCGCTGTCGATGCTGACGCTCAATGCGCTGGTGGCCGCCGATGGCGTGATTATCCCCATGCAGTGCGAGTACTACGCACTGGAAGGCTTGAGCGACCTTGTGGATAACATCAAGCGCATCGCCGAACTGCTCAACCCGAACCTGCAGATCGAAGGCCTGCTGCGGACCATGTTCGATCCGCGCCTGAGCCTGATGAACGATGTGTCGGCGCAGCTCAAGGAACACTTCGGCGATCAGCTGTACGACACCGTGATCCCACGCAACATCCGCCTGGCCGAAGCGCCAAGCTATGGCATGCCCGCGCTGGCGTATGACAAGTCCTCGCGTGGCGCCATTGCCTACCTGGCATTGGCCGGCGAGATGGTTCGTCGTCAACGCCGCAACTCCCGTACCGCTGCAGCCCAGCCAACTTAAGGAAACCCCATGGCCGTCAAGAAACGAGGTCTCGGACGTGGACTGGATGCACTGCTGAGTGGTCCGACTGTCACGACCCTTGAAGAACAAGCGGTACAGGCCGACGAGCGCGAGCTGCAGCACCTGCCGCTGGACCTGATCCAGCGCGGCAAATACCAGCCGCGCCGGGACATGGACCCGCAGGCGCTGGAAGAACTGGCCAACTCGATCAAGGCCCAGGGCGTGATGCAGCCGATCGTGGTCCGCCCGATCGGCGCCGGCCGCTTTGAAATCATCGCCGGCGAACGCCGCTGGCGCGCGAGCCAACAGGCCGGCAAGGAAACCATCCCGGCGATGGTGCGCGATGTGCCGGATGAAACCGCCATCGCCATGGCGTTGATCGAGAACATCCAGCGCGAAGACCTCAATCCGATCGAAGAAGCGATCGCTTTGCAGCGTTTGCAGCAGGAATTCCAGTTGACCCAGCAACAAGTGGCCGATGCCGTGGGTAAATCCCGCGTGACCGTGTCCAACCTGCTGCGCCTGATTGCACTGCCGGAAGTCATCAAGACGATGCTTTCCCATGGCGACCTCGAAATGGGGCATGCGCGTGCTTTGCTCGGTTTACCGGAAAATCAACAGGTTGAAGGGGCGCGACACGTTGTCGCACGGGGTCTCACCGTTCGTCAGACCGAGGCCCTGGTTCGACAGTGGCTCAGTGGCAAACCTGCACCGGTCGAAGCGGTCAAAACTGATCCGGATATCGCGCGTCTCGAACAGCGCCTGGCCGAGCGCCTGGGCTCTGCGGTGCAAATTCGGCATGGCAAGAAGGGTAAAGGCCAACTGGTCATCGGCTATAACTCGCTAGATGAGCTTCAGGGTGTTCTTGCCCACATCCGCTGAAACAATTGCTTATGTAGCGTGTGATCGGAAATCACTACCTGACAGTTGAATAGGGGCAGAACCGCCCCTATACTCTGCGCGCATTTTGTCGGCACAAATTATGCCAAGTTATTGATTTCCGGCAGCCGACCATTGAGGAGCAAGAGTGGTGGAAACCCGCACGCCAAACACGTCGTCGTTCCATCGCTTGGCCGTTTTCCCGGTTCTATTGGCGCAATTTGTCATTTTGCTGATCGCCGCACTGGCGCTTTGGTATTGGCATGGAGTCGTAGCGGGATACTCGGGACTCTGCGGAGGCCTGATAGCCTTGCTGCCCAATATGTATTTTGCTCACAGGGCCTTTCGGTTTTCCGGCGCCCGAGCAGCCCAGGCCATCGTCCGGTCTTTTTATGCCGGCGAGGCGGGGAAATTGATTTTGACGGCAGTGCTGTTTGCACTGACCTTTGCAGGTGTGAAGCCATTGGCGCCGCTGGCTGTATTCAGCGTCTTCGTGTTGACCCAACTGGTCAGCTGGTTCGCTCCCCTGCTAATGAAAACAAGACTTTCGAAACCTTAGGGCGTTTGAGGCAACCATGGCAGAAACAACCGCTTCGGGCTATATCCAGCACCACTTGCAGAACCTGACCTTCGGTCAGCTTCCCAACGGCGGCTGGGGCTTCGCCCACACCGCAGCAGAAGCCAAAGAAATGGGCTTCTGGGCTTTCCACCTGGATACTCTGGGCTGGTCGGTCGCATTGGGTCTGATTTTCGTCCTGATTTTCCGCATGGCGGCAAAGAAGGCGACTTCCGGTCAACCGGGTGCCCTGCAGAACTTCGTTGAAGTATTGGTCGAATTCGTCGATGGCAGCGTGAAAGACAGCTTCCATGGCCGTAGCCCGGTGATTGCACCGCTGGCACTGACCATCTTCGTCTGGGTGTTCCTGATGAACGCCGTCGACCTGATTCCGGTCGACTGGATTCCTCAGCTGGCCATCCTGATCACTGGCGATCACCACATTCCATTCCGTGCGGTGTCCACCACTGACCCTAACGCCACCCTGGGCATGGCCCTGTCGGTGTTCGCGTTGATCATTTTCTACAGCATCAAGGTCAAGGGCATCGGCGGCTTCATCGGCGAACTGACCCTGCACCCGTTCGGCAGCAAGAACATCTTCGTTCAAGCCCTGCTGATCCCGGTGAACTTCCTGCTGGAATTCGTGACCCTGGTCGCCAAGCCGATCTCCCTGGCCTTGCGACTGTTCGGCAACATGTATGCCGGCGAGCTGGTGTTCATTCTGATTGCTGTGATGTTCGGCAGCGGTCTGCTCTGGCTTAGCGGCCTGGGCGTTGTTCTGCAGTGGGCGTGGGCTGTGTTCCACATCCTGATCATCACCCTGCAGGCGTTTATCTTCATGATGCTGACCATCGTCTACCTGTCGATGGCGCACGAAGAGAACCATTAAGGCCAGTCTCGACTAGTCTGATGTCCTTCCCGGTAAAACGGGAAGGTGGCCTGAAAGGGCTATGAAACGATTTGTTTTACCGCTTTAAAATCTAAAAAACCTAAACCATACGACGTAAAAGTCGGGAGGAAAGATGGAAACTGTAGTTGGTCTAACCGCTATCGCTGTTGCACTGTTGATCGGCCTGGGCGCCCTGGGTACTGCCATTGGTTTCGGCCTGCTTGGCGGCAAATTCCTGGAAGGCGCAGCGCGTCAGCCAGAAATGGTTCCAATGCTGCAAGTTAAAATGTTCATCGTCGCCGGCCTGCTCGACGCCGTGACCATGATCGGCGTTGGTATCGCTCTGTTCTTCACCTTCGCGAACCCCTTCGTTGGTCAACTCGCTGGCTAATCACTCGAATTTTCGAGTTGATTGGGGTGATGGACAACGAATGAGCGAGGTGTTGGCGTGAACATTAATGCAACCCTGATTGGCCAATCCGTTGCGTTCTTCATTTTTGTAGTGTTTTGCATGAAGTTCGTGTGGCCTCCGGTCATCGCGGCTTTGCACGAACGTCAGAAGAAGATCGCGGATGGTTTGGACGCTGCCAGCCGTGCAGCTCGCGACCTGGAGTTGGCCCAAGAGAAAGTGGGTCATCAACTGCGCGATGCTAAAGCACAGGCAGCTGAAATCATTGAGCAAGCCAAGAAGCGCGGCAACCAGATCGTCGAAGAGGCTGTTGAAAAAGCCCGCGTCGAAGCTGATCGTGTGAAGGCTTCGGCTCATGCCGAGATCGAACAGGAACTGAACGGCGTCAAAGACGCGCTGCGTGCCCAACTGGGTGCTCTGGCGGTCGGCGGTGCCGAGAAGATCCTCGGTGCCACAATCGATCAAAACGCGCACGCGGAGCTGGTTAATAAACTGGCTGCTGAAATTTAAGCGAGGGCGATCATGGCAGAACTGACCACGTTGGCCCGACCTTACGCTAAGGCAGCCTTCGAGCACGCCCAGGCCCACCAGCAGCTGGCCTCTTGGTCAGCCATGCTCGGCCTGGCTGCAGCAGTGTCGCAAGACGACACCATGCAGCGCGTGCTCAAGGCCCCGCGCCTGACGAGCGCAGACAAGGCCGCCACGTTTATTGACGTGTGCGGCGACAAGTTCGATGTGAAAGTGCAGAACTTCATTCACGTCGTTGCCGAAAACGACCGTCTCCCGCTTCTGCCGGAGATTGCCGCTCTGTTCGACCTGTTCAAGGCCGAGCAAGAGAAGTCGGTAGACGTTGAAGTGACCAGTGCTTTTGCATTGAACCAAGAACAGCAAGACAAACTCGCCAAGGTTCTCAGTGCACGACTCGACCGGGAAGTGCGCCTGCAAGTTGCGGAAGACAAATCCCTCATTGGGGGCATTGTCATTCGCGCCGGCGACCTGGTTATCGATGGCTCGGTTCGCGGCAAACTCGCGAGCCTTGCCGAAGCATTGAAATCTTGAGTTTGAAGGGGCAGCAGAGCAATGCAGCAACTCAATCCTTCCGAAATAAGTGAAATTATCAAGGGCCGCATCGACAAGCTCGATGTGACCTCCCAAGCCCGTAACGAAGGCACTGTCGTCAGCGTATCTGACGGCATCGTGCGGATTCACGGTCTGGCCGACGTCATGTACGGCGAGATGATCGAGTTTCCGGGCGGCGTCTACGGTATGGCCCTCAACCTGGAGCAAGACTCCGTAGGTGCCGTTGTATTGGGCGCGTACACCAGTCTGGCTGAAGGCATGAGCGCCAAGTGCACCGGCCGCATCCTGGAGGTTCCGGTTGGTAAGGAACTGCTGGGTCGCGTAGTCGACGCACTGGGTAACCCAGTTGACGGCAAAGGTCCGCTGAACAACACCGAGACCGATGCGGTCGAGAAAGTTGCTCCAGGCGTGATCTGGCGTAAGTCGGTAGACCAGCCTGTACAGACTGGCTACAAGGCTGTCGATGCCATGATCCCAGTCGGCCGTGGCCAGCGTGAGCTGATCATCGGTGACCGTCAGATCGGTAAAACCGCTCTGGCGATCGACGCGATCATCAACCAGAAGAACAGCGGCATTTTCTGCGTCTACGTAGCCATCGGTCAGAAACAATCGACCATCGCCAACGTGGTTCGCAAGCTGGAAGAAAACGGCGCCCTGGCCAACACGATCATCGTGGCTGCCAGTGCTTCGGAATCTCCTGCGCTGCAATTCCTGGCACCGTACTCCGGTTGCACCATGGGTGAATTCTTCCGCGACCGCGGTGAAGACGCGCTGATCGTTTATGACGATCTGTCCAAGCAAGCAGTGGCTTACCGCCAGATTTCCCTGCTGCTGCGCCGTCCACCAGGCCGTGAAGCCTACCCAGGCGACGTGTTCTATCTCCACTCCCGTCTGCTGGAGCGCGCATCCCGCGTTTCGGAAGAATACGTAGAGAAGTTCACCAACGGCGCAGTGACCGGCAAAACCGGTTCCCTGACCGCACTGCCGATCATCGAAACCCAGGCTGGCGACGTTTCCGCGTTCGTTCCGACCAACGTGATTTCCATCACCGACGGTCAGATCTTCCTGGAATCGGCCATGTTCAACTCGGGCATCCGCCCTGCAGTGAACGCCGGTGTTTCGGTATCCCGTGTGGGTGGTGCCGCTCAGACCAAGATCATCAAGAAGCTCTCCGGTGGTATCCGTACCGCTCTGGCTCAGTACCGTGAACTGGCGGCATTCGCCCAGTTCGCTTCTGACCTGGACGAAGCGACCCGTAAGCAACTTGAGCATGGTCAGCGCGTTACCGAGCTGATGAAGCAGAAGCAATACGCCCCGATGTCGATCGCTGACATGGCGTTGTCGCTGTATGCCGCTGAGCGTGGGTTCCTGACCGACGTTGAAATCGCCAAGGTCGGCAGCTTTGAACAAGCGCTGATTGCTTACTTCAACCGCGATCACGCCGAATTGATGGCGAAGATCAACGTGAAGGGTGACTTCAATGACGATATCGACGCTGGCATGAAAGCCGGTATCGAGAAGTTCAAGGCCACCCAAACCTGGTAAGCCGCAGCGGGAGCCGCAAGGCTCCCGCTTGCTAACCTGATAGGTGTTACATGGCAGGCGCAAAAGAGATTCGCAGTAAGATTGCGAGCATCAAAAGCACGCAAAAAATTACCAGCGCCATGGAAAAAGTGGCGGTCAGCAAAATGCGCAAGGCACAAATGCGTATGTCGGCTAGCCGTCCTTATGCGGAGCGTATCCGCCAGGTAATTGGGCATTTGGCCAACGCCAACCCGGAATACCGCCACCCGTTCATGATCGACCGCGAAGTTAAGCGTGTGGGTTATGTGGTAGTGAGCAGTGACCGTGGTTTGTGCGGTGGTTTGAATACCAACCTGTTCAAGGCCCTGGTCAAGGACATGGCGGTAAACCGCGAAAACGGCGTCGAGATCGATCTGTGTGTAGTTGGTAGCAAGGGTGCGGCCTTTTTCCGCAACTTCGGCGGTAACGTCGTTGCAGCTATCAGCCACCTGGGTGAAGAGCCGTCGATCAATGATTTGATCGGCAGTGTGAAGGTGATGCTGGATGCGTACCTGGAAGGCCGGATTGACCGCCTGTCCGTGGTATCCAACAAGTTCATCAACACCATGACCCAGCAGCCTACCGTGGAGCAATTGATTCCACTGGTGGCGACTCCGGATCAGGAACTCAAGCACCACTGGGACTACCTCTACGAACCAGACGCCAAAGAGCTGCTTGACGGCTTGATGGTGCGCTACGTGGAGTCGCAGGTGTACCAGGCGGTGGTCGAGAACAACGCAGCTGAACAAGCGGCGCGGATGATCGCGATGAAAAACGCTACCGATAACGCCGGTGATCTGATCAGCGATTTGCAGCTGATCTACAACAAGGCGCGTCAGGCTGCGATCACCCAAGAGATCTCGGAAATCGTCGGCGGCGCTGCCGCGGTTTAACGGTTCAAATATTCAGAGGATCCAGCTATGAGTAGCGGACGTATCGTTCAAATCATCGGCGCCGTTATCGACGTGGAATTTCCACGCGACAGCGTACCGAGCATCTACAACGCTTTGAAAGTACAAAGCGATGCAGGCACCACTCTGGAAGTTCAGCAGCAGCTGGGCGACGGCGTGGTTCGTACCATTGCAATGGGTTCCACCGAGGGCTTGAAGCGCGGTCTGGGTGTTCTGGACACTGGCGCTGCCATCTCCGTACCGGTCGGTAAAGCGACCCTGGGCCGGATCATGGACGTTCTGGGTAACCCGATTGACGAAGCTGGCCCGATCGACACCGAAGAGCGCTGGGGCATTCACCGTCCAGCACCTTCGTTCGCGGAACAAGCTGGCGGCAACGACCTGCTGGAAACCGGCATCAAGGTTATCGACCTGGTTTGCCCGTTCGCCAAGGGCGGTAAAGTCGGTCTGTTCGGTGGTGCCGGTGTAGGCAAGACCGTAAACATGATGGAACTGATCCGTAACATCGCCATCGAGCACAGCGGTTATTCCGTGTTCG
Organism: Pseudomonas sp. Pse79; assembly: GCF_024519615.1. NCBI lineage: Bacteria > Pseudomonadati > Pseudomonadota > Gammaproteobacteria > Pseudomonadales > Pseudomonadaceae > Pseudomonas > Pseudomonas sp. Pse79. Next base: position 121,468 of record NZ_JALJRR010000007.1, on the reverse strand, counting down.
CCGGTGTGGGTGAGCGTACTCGTGAGGGTAACGACTTCTACCACGAGATGAAGGACTCCAACGTTCTGGACAAAGTGGCACTGGTTTACGGTCAGATGAACGAGCCGCCGGGAAACCGTCTGCGCGTAGCACTGACCGGCCTGACCATGGCCGAGAAGTTCCGTGACGAAGGTAACGACGTTCTGCTGTTCGTCGACAACATCTATCGTTACACCCTGGCCGGTACTGAAGTATCCGCACTGCTGGGCCGTATGCCTTCGGCAGTAGGTTACCAGCCGACCCTGGCTGAAGAGATGGGCGTTCTGCAAGAACGTATCACTTCGACCAAGGAAGGTTCGATCACTTCGATCCAAGCGGTATACGTACCTGCGGATGACTTGACCGACCCGTCGCCAGCGACCACCTTCGCCCACTTGGACGCCACCGTCGTTCTGTCCCGTGACATCGCTTCCCTGGGTATCTACCCAGCGGTCGATCCACTCGACTCGACTTCGCGCCAGCTGGACCCGAACGTGATCGGCCAGGAGCACTACGACACCGCTCGCGGCGTTCAGTACGTGCTGCAGCGTTACAAAGAACTGAAGGACATCATTGCGATCCTGGGTATGGACGAGCTGTCGGAAACCGACAAGCAGTTGGTATCCCGCGCTCGTAAGATCCAGCGCTTCTTGTCGCAGCCGTTCTTCGTGGCTGAAGTCTTCACCGGTGCCTCGGGTAAATACGTTTCCCTGAAAGACACCATTGCTGGCTTCAAAGGCATCCTCAACGGTGACTACGACCACCTGCCAGAACAAGCGTTCTACATGGTCGGCGGCATCGAAGAAGCGATCGAGAAAGCCAAGAAACTGTAATCCCGGCGCCCGGCAACGGGCGCTCATCAGGTTGAGGCAATCAGATGGCTATGACAGTCCATTGCGATATCGTCAGCGCGGAAGGGCAAATCTTCTCCGGTCTGGTAGAAATGGTGATTGCACACGGCGAACTCGGTGACCTGGGTATTGCCATGGGCCACGCGCCATTGATCACCAGTTTGAAGCCAGGTCCGATCACTCTGACCAAGCAAGGCGGGGACCGGGAGGTGTTTTACATCTCTGGTGGTTACCTCGAGGTTCAGCCGAACATGGTCAAGGTACTTGCCGACACCGTGCAACGTGCTGCTGACCTGGATGAAGCCTCCGCTCAGGCAGCCGTCAAGGCCGCCGAGAAGGCCCTGAACGAAAAAGGCGCAGATTTCGACTACGGTTCTGCTGCCGCTCGTCTGGCCGAGGCCGCAGCTCAGCTGCGTACCGTCCAGCAGATCCGCAAGAAGTTTGGCGGCTAAGCCGTTACGCCTCATGCGTGATTGATTAAAAAGGGTAGCCTCGGCTACCCTTTTTCTTTTTTTGCAAAACACTTCTCTGGTCTGAAGCCGGACCGCCCAGGATTGGTAGCCATTCATGTCTCTAGAAATCGTCATTCTCGCCGCTGGCCAGGGCACCCGCATGCGGTCGGCCTTGCCCAAAGTGCTGCACCCGGTGGCCGGTAACTCCATGCTTGGCCATGTTATCCACAGCGCCCGGCAACTGGCCCCGCAACGCATCCACGTCGTCATCGGCCACGGTGCCGATGTGGTGCGTGAACGCCTGGCCGCGGATGACCTGAATTTCGTATTGCAAGACAAGCAACTGGGCACCGGCCACGCTACCGCCCAAGCCGTGCCGTTCATCAAAGCCGACACGGTGCTGATCCTCTACGGCGACGTGCCCCTGATCGAAGTGGAAACCCTGCAGCGCCTGCTCAAGCACGTCGTGCCCGGCCAGATGGGCCTGCTCACCGTCGAACTGGATGACCCTACCGGCTACGGCCGCATCGTGCGCAACGCCGACGGCAAGGTCGCCGCTATCGTCGAGCACAAGGACGCCAGCGACGCCCAACGCGCCATCACTGAAGGCAACACCGGGATTCTCGCAGTGCCGGCCAATCGCCTGGCGGACTGGATGAGCCGTTTGTCCAACAACAACGCCCAGGGCGAGTACTACCTGACCGACGTGATCGAAATGGCCGTCAACGATGGCTTGCTGGTCGCCACCGAACAGCCCCACGACCCGATGGAAGTGCAGGGCGCCAACGACCGCAAGCAACTCGCCGAACTGGAGCGTCACTACCAACTGCGCGAAGGCCGCCGCCTGATGGCCCAGGGCGTGACCCTGCGCGACCCGGCGCGCTTCGATGTGCGCGGTGAAGTCACCGTGGGCCGGGATGTGCTGATCGACATCAACGTGATTCTTGAAGGTCGTGTGATCATCGAAGACGACGTGGTGATCGGGCCGAACTGCGTGATCAAGGACAGCACCCTGCGCAAGGGCGTGGTGATCAAGGCCAACAGCCATATCGACGGTGCGGTGATGGGCGAGGGCAGCGATGCCGGCCCGTTTGCGCGCCTGCGTCCCGGCAGCGTGTTGGAAGCCAAGGCCCATGTGGGTAACTTTGTCGAATTGAAAAACGCCCATCTGGGCGAAGGCGCCAAGGCCGGCCACCTGACGTACCTGGGCGATGCGGTGATCGGCGCGCGGACCAACGTCGGCGCTGGCACCATCACCTGCAATTACGATGGTGCCAACAAGTATCAGACGACGATTGGTGAAGACGTATTCATCGGCTCCAATAACTCGCTGGTTGCACCTGTAACCATCGGTGATGGCTCAAACACCGCAGCGGGTTCAACCATCAATCAGGATGTGGATAAGTCCCAGCTTGCCGTGGCCCGCGCCCGTCAGCGCAACATCGACGGTTGGAAACGCCCGGTCAAAATCAAAAAGAGCTGAGTTATCCACAGTCTTATCAGCAACAAATAGTCAATGTGGGAGGGGGCTTTCCCCCGATGGCGACGGTCCAGTCAAAGCACTTAATGACTGACACACTGCTATCGGGGGCAAGCCCCCTCCCACATTAGCCCTTCGCCAGTTTCAAAAATTTGCGGCATGCTGCTTGACGATCTTTCGCCAATAGGCTTTTATTGCCTTCGTTATCTTTCGAAACGAAACATAAAGTCACCATGTCGAAACGAAATACACCCCAACGACGCCACAACATCCTGACCTTGCTCAATCAACTGGGCGAAGTCAGCGTGGATGAATTGGCCAAGCGTTTCGAAACCTCGGAAGTCACCATCCGCAAGGACCTGGCTGCCCTCGAAAGCAACGGCCTGCTGCTACGCCGTTACGGTGGTGCGATCACCATGCCCCAGGAGCTCGTCGGCGACCCTGCCCAGCCGATCTCGGTCTACAAGCGCGCCATCGCACGTGCCGCCGTGATGCGCCTGCGCGAACACGCACGCATCATCATCGACAGCGGCAGCACCACCGCCGCCATGATCCCCGAACTGGGCCACCAGCCCGGCCTGGTGGTGATGACCAACTCCCTGCACGTGGCTCGCGCCTTGAGCGAGCTGGAACACGAGCCGGTGCTGTTGATGACCGGCGGCACCTGGGACCCGCATTCGGACTCGTTCCAGGGCCAGGTCGCCGAGCAGGTGCTGCGTTCCTACGACTTTGATCAACTGTTCATCGGCGCCGACGGCATCGATCTGCAGCGCGGCACCACCACGTTCAACGAACTGCTGGGCCTGAGCCGCGTGATGGCCGAGGTTGCCCGTGAAGTGATGGTAATGGTCGAGTCCGACAAGATCGGCCGCAAGATTCCCAACCTGGAACTGCCCTGGAGCAGCGTCCATACCCTGATCACCGATGATCGCCTGCCGCATGAGGCCCGCGACCAGATCCAAGCCCGCGGCATTACGCTGATATGCGCGGCAATCATCTAGGAGAAACACCATGTGTGGCATTGTTGGCGCAGTCGCTGAACGTAACATCACCCCCATCCTGATCGAAGGCCTCAAACGCCTGGAATACCGCGGCTATGACAGCGCCGGTGTGGCGGTCTTCACCAACGCCGGCAAGCTGGAGCGCCTGCGTCGTCCGGGCAAGGTCAGCGAGTTGGACCAGGCCCTGGCCGGCGAACCGCTGGTCGGTCGCTTGGGCATCGCCCACACCCGTTGGGCCACCCACGGTGCGCCGTGCGAACGTAACGCCCACCCGCACTTCTCTGGCGACGTGGCCGTGGTACACAACGGCATCATCGAAAACCACGAAGCGCTGCGTGAACAGTTGAAGAGCCTGGGTTACGTGTTCACCTCGGACACCGACACCGAAGTCATCGCCCACCTGCTCGACCACAAGCTCAAGGACCACAGCGACCTGACCGCCGCCCTCAAGGCCACAGTCAAGGAACTGCACGGCGCCTACGGCCTGGCCGTGATCTGCGCGAGCCAACCCGACCGCGTGGTTGCCGCACGCAGTGGCAGCCCACTGGTGATCGGCCTGGGCCTGGGGGAAAACTTCCTCGCCTCCGACCAACTGGCCCTGCGCCAGGTCACCGACCGCTTCATGTACCTGGAAGAAGGCGATATTGCCGACATCCGCCGTGACAGCGTGGCGATCTGGGACGTAAACGGCAATTCCGTCGAGCGCGAAGCCGTGCAATACCGCGACGGCGCCGAAGCGGCCGACAAGGGCGCGTTCCGCCACTTCATGCTCAAGGAAATCCACGAGCAACCGGCCGTGGTGCAACGCACCCTGGAAGGTCGCCTTGGCGACAAGCAAGTGCTGGTCAACGCCTTCGGCCCGCAAGCCGCCGAGCTGTTCGCCAAGGTGCGCAATGTCCAGATCGTGGCCTGCGGCACCAGCTACCACGCTGGTATGGTTGCGCGTTACTGGCTGGAAGAACTGGCCGGCATCCCGTGCCAGGTCGAAGTCGCCAGCGAATTCCGCTACCGCAAGGTGGTGGTGCAGCCCGACAGCCTGTTCGTGACCATCTCGCAGTCCGGCGAAACCGCCGACACCCTGGCCGCCTTGCGTAACGCCAAAGAGCTGGGCTTCCTCGCCAGCCTGGCGATCTGCAACGTCAGCATCAGCTCCCTGGTGCGTGAATCCGACCTGACCCTGCTGACCCAGGCCGGTCGCGAAATCGGCGTGGCCTCCACCAAAGCCTTCACCACCCAACTGGTCGGCCTGCTGCTGCTGACCCTGTCCCTGGGCCAAGTGCGCGGCACCCTGGCCCCCGGCGTCGAAGCCACCCTGGTGGAAGAACTGCGCCGCCTGCCGACCCGCCTCGGCGAAGCGCTGGCGATGGACAGCACCGTAGAAAAAGTCGCCGAGCTGTTCGCCGACAAGAACCACACCCTGTTCCTCGGCCGTGGCGCGCAATACCCGGTGGCGATGGAAGGCTCCCTGAAGCTCAAGGAAATTTCGTACATCCACGCCGAAGCCTACCCGGCCGGCGAACTGAAACACGGCCCATTGGCCCTGGTGGATGACGACATGCCGGTGGTCACCGTCGCGCCGAACAACGAACTGCTGGAGAAGCTCAAGTCCAACCTGCAGGAAGTGCGCGCCCGCGGCGGCCAACTGATCGTCTTCGCTGACGAGAAAGCCGGCATGGTCAATGGCGAAGGCACCCACGTCATCAACATGCCGCACATCCACGACACCCTGTCGCCGATCCTCTACACCATCCCGCTGCAATTGCTGTCGTACTACGTCGCCGTGCTCAAGGGCACCGACGTTGACCAGCCGCGCAACCTGGCGAAGTCGGTAACGGTGGAGTAATACGGCTGGCGCCGGAAGGCCCGTCTGGTTTCAGACAATCACTGCCAAAAGCCCCTGATCTCAGGGGCTTTTCTTTTTTATGTGTCTCCACCACATACCCTATTTTGGATTGTGATCCTGCTGAAGGTTTAGTCTGGTACCAGTGATTAGACTTATTCACAGGGCAGATAATTTCCTAGGACTTTTTTGTACACATTCCATTTTGAGGATATGTGGAGGCTGCAGAAGGCATGGGAGGTTGGCTTGCGTGGAAGATGCAGTCCGATATTGATCGGCATATCGAAAAAGGCTTTGGGCAAGGAAGTCAGGAGCTGTATGTGCCATGGCTGCGCGTGCAGGACGTTCCATCTCAGGGCCGCTCACGTAAGGTCCACGGAGTAAAAGTTGATAGGCTTCATCATCTGCTGTCAGATCTTGAATACGGGTATTTGCTCGTAGCCGATTTTTCCCCAGAGGTGCTGGATATACGTGAGCAATTTCCTCTCCTGCCGGTACCGACCCTCCAGTCAATTGCCCATGCTTTGAGTATTCGTTATCCCGTTTATTGCAAGGTGTCTAGAGAATCCGGGGCGATTCACAACAAAAAATCAGCTAGCTCGTTATCGGCTCTATATAATAACGCTTCGCATTTAGCGGTTTAACCAGAAGCGCGTACCGCCTTGAAGACGGCGCGCCTCATCGCTCAGAAGGATCTCTATGCAAAGCTTTATGCACCCCTCGACGCGCCTGTACGGTGCACTGGTTGTGATCATCGGCCTGCTGTTCATGACGCAGGCCCGCGCCGATTACACCGACCTTTCTCTGATTCACGAAAAAAACATCCGGTCGTACGCAGTGAATGCCGACGGCAGTTTCGTACTGGATGTCGAGCTGGTTTCGTTGATCAAAGAAGAGCGCGCGATCAAAACCAACGCCCAGCATTCAGTAAGCTACAACCGCACGCTGGAAACCTTGGATATCGTTGACGCCTACACCTTGAAACCGGATGGACGCAAAGTCGTCGTAGCCGCAGACCGGATCAAGGAGCAGCAGGAGCAGGCCTCCACTGAAGCGCCAATGTTCCAGGACTCACGGGTCAAGGTGGTGATATTCCCCGAGCTGCAGGTGGGTGATCGCATAGTTATGCACTATCAGCGCCATCGCAACACACCGTTGTTCCCCGGGCAGTTCGAAGACCTGTTTTCACCGGACTTCTATCGCAACGAGCAGGTGAGTTTCACCTACGACATGCCCGCCGAGATGAAGTTGTACGCCGACTTCCGGGGGTTCAAAGCATCCGTCCCCACCACCGCTAACGGGCGGACCGTCTACCGTTGGGACTTGCAAGCTAGTGAAAAAAAACGCGTGGAAGAAGGCTCCGTGGCTTACACCGATTACGGACAATTGCTAGCCGTTTCCACCTTCACCGACTACAAACAATTTGCTCAAGCCTACGCCGCTAGGGCAAAGGTAGACGTGACTCCAGCCATCACGCAACTGGCAAGTGAGCTCACTGCCAACCTCGATACCCCGCGCGCCAAAGCCCTGGCGTTGAGCGATTGGGTGCGCAAGAATATCCGTTACGTGGCCGTTTACGTTGGAGCGGGCGGCGTAGTGCCGCATGCCGCACAGGCGGTGCTGGATAATCGCTACGGCGACTGCAAAGACCATGTCGTCTTGCTAGAAGCCTTGCTCAAGGCTGCCGCCATCGAAAGCTCGCCCGCGCTGATCAACCTCGGTAATGCCTACGTACTGCCGAAGGTGCCGACTCTGGGCCTGCTCAACCACGTGATTACCTACGTGCCCAGCCTCGACCTATATCTGGACTCGACTGCCACGCCTATCGCGGCGGGTTATTTGCCCATTCAGGAATTGGGCAAGCCGGTGCTGCAGACCCAGAGCGGTGAACGCGGCCATACCCCATACCATCAGCAAAGCAACGTGAACACAACGCTGTCTTTCAAGATCGACGGCAAAGGCGCTGCCGATTTTACCCATGCATCCACTGCGCAAGGTTGGGGGGCGGAATTCAGTCGCTTCATATTCAAGGCCATGCAGCCAGCCGACCGCGATCAGTTGGTGCAACAGATTTTGAGTATGTACGGGCAATCCGGCAGTGGTGTAATCGAAAACGATTCAATGGAAGGCAACGCCAATACTTTCACGTCGACGATGAGCGGCCATACCAAAAATCTGGTGAGCCTGCCCGGCCCTACCGGAGTTCGTACCCTCTCCAGCCTGGCCGGCGGCATCGCCCAGAACGTGTTTTCGTTCATTGCCGAAAACGAGCGCACGCAAACCTCTACCTGTATGTCGGGTGAAATCTCTGAGGAGGCGCGACTGGCGTTTCCCGGCAACGTGAAAATTCTGGCACTCCCCAAGGCGGTCACGATGAAACAAAACGGCTTCGACTACCGCTCAACCTATGTGAAGAAAGCCAATACGGTCCTGATCACGCGACACTATGCATTCTCCAAGCCGAACGTGTTGTGCACGCCCGAAGAGTTCGCGGCGATGAAGCCGACGATTGAAGGCATGGTCAATGACCTGAAAAGCCAGATCATTGTGCGGACGATGTAACCCCGATGCTCGCGTGACCGGCAGGTGTGCCATCACGCGAAGGGCATGACGAACCGGGTTCTAACGGTCCGTCATGTTCTGTAGTGAAACATTGAGGTTGAGGTCTTCCAGTAATGTGTAGCCGAGACACAGATCAATCAGGGTGTTGATGCTGACCCCGGATTGACCCAATTGCCGACGCAAGACTGTCCCATCTCTAAAACTGCAACAATCGAGCACAGACAATGATTCACGAGGAGTCAGACTGGGTCAGTGAAATCTCGGCAACTGGGTCAACTCGGCATCAGCGCCAACAGCCTCAGCAGCATTTGCGGGGCAGAGCCTCGTCAGCACTGAAGTCTTTGAGACCGCACCGTTGTTCGGTGGCGTTAGCGAAGCGACGTAGCATTTGGATTGCACCCTCACGGGCTTCTTTCGATAAGTCAGATGCGAGATTGCGAGCCTCTGCGACTAAATCCGATCGAATACTTTCATAAAGCGTCACGCCTTCGGGCGTCACGGTGATCGCCAGCGCGCGGCCGTCAGTGGCATCTGGAACACGGCAAACCAGCCCCTGTTTTGCAAGCGAATCGACTAACCGGCTCGCGTTGCTCTTGTCGAGAAAAAGCTCACTGGCCAACGATTGAACGCGAACCGGCCCAGCCTTTATCACATGCTCAAGCGCATAGCATTGAGTGACGGACAGGCCTTCGCAGCAGCTGCGATCTCTGTCACGAAACTGGTAGACCCTAACCAAGTGACTCAGGGCTTCGTAAAGCTGTTCGGCATCCTGGTCGATCTGATCAATGTTTGGCATAGCACTCGGCTCGCAATTCCGGGGAAACGCTAATACCACCTTAGCAGGCGCAGCGACACATTTTTCTGGGCATAAGCGCCTGCGAAATTGTTCAATTATATTAGTTGCGGGTCGCAACGTATTTTGCGATTGTGAAGTGCAGGCACAACTTGCAGGCCTTTCAGAGGCGGTTCCGGTAACGCGGGGAGGTACATGGATGTTGGTAGAAGCGCTTAGGACGAAAACACGCTCCCGGTTACGGAACCTAGGGAGCCGTGTCTCCATTCCTCTCCCTGTCGCGATGTTGCTGGGTGCGATTCTGATCCCTCTTCTTGCCGGCACCAACAGCAGTGACGTGTTCCAATCGCTGAGCAAAGGATTCGCAAACAACCTTGGCTATTTCGCCATCGTCATCCTGAGCGCGTTTTTCATTGCCGGCTGGATCTCGACGCAAGGAAGTGCGTCCTTCGGAAAATTCGGCATCTCTCTGTCACCCTTGCTGGGTGCTGGCATGGTTTGTCCCGATACAGCCTATGCGTCTCTTGCTCCCATTGCCGGGCAACACCGCAAGTACATTGCAATCGGATGCTACTCGGGATTCAAGCTGTTAATGCCCGCGGGCCCGCTGATCATTGGGATTGGGTTAGGGGCCAACACGCATGACCCAAAGTTTCTGTATCTAGGGTTGCTGCTGACAGTCGTCACCTGGGTTGTCGGGACGGTCTGGACGTACTGGACGACCCGCACAGATTGTTCATCACCCAACGATTCGACTGATCCCACCGTGCCTCACGACTCGGTTATCAAGGTGATCCTGCCTCTGGCTGTATTTTTCCTGCTCCTGATCACCGGCTACGCCATTCCAAAGAACCAGCACTCCATCATCGAGTTCTTCACTACTCCCGCCGGTGCGTTGATCGCCACATCGTTGTTGATTGCGCTTAGCTGCAAACCTGGTGAGGTTCAAGATCTGCTGTCCAAAGCGATGCGTAGAACCAGCCCGTTATTGTTCACCATCGGTTGTGCGTCTGCTTTGGGCCAAGCCCTCGGTTTGGTGCTTCCCAAGGAACTGATTCAGCACGCATTCAGCGCGTCGGGCAGCACCACGCATATTTTGGTGGGGGTGTTCCTGCTGGCTGCGGTATTCAAAACACTGAATGGCTCTTCCCTTGCGACCTTTGCCGCGATCCCTCCTGTTCTCTCTCCAATCCTTGCGTCTGGCGCGGTGGACTTGATGAGCGTCACATTCGCCGTCTGTCTGGGATCGTTCGTCGCCATTCTCCCTAACGACAGCTATTACTGGCTGGTCAAATCGGACGCCTTTCCCGAATACAGCACCGGCAGGTATATGCGTTTGATGACCGCCGGTTCAGTTCTACAAGCATTGATCGGTCTGGCGGTTCTTCTGCTGATATCGCCTTAACTTCGAACGCCTACAAAACCAACGGCGATCTCGAGCCACCGAATCGTCGTGCCTGAACTCAAAGAGAAAGAGAATGGAGTACTTGGTCGCCATGAATTACAACGTGAGGGTCGCTACACCCGCTGATGCCTCTGCCATTCAGGCTATCTATGCGCCGATGGTTTTGAACACAGCCATCTCGTTTGAGCTGACGCCACCAACTGTCGATGAAATGGCAGAGCGGATCGCCGCAACACTGCCGATGTATCCCTATCTGGTAGCCGAGATGAATGGCGATGTCGTTGGATACGCTTATGCAAGCCAGCATCGCGCTAGAGAAGCCTATCGCTGGTCGGTAGATGTCACCGTCTATGTCGACCCTGCCGTACACCGAAAAGGGGTTGGTCGTGCGCTTTATCAGCGGCTTCTACCGCTCCTCGAGAAACAGGGGTTTCATACGGCCTACGCCGGCATTGCCTTACCCAACGCGGGGAGCATCGGTATCCATGAAGCGCTCGGTTTTACCCATATCGGCACGTACCCTGAGGTTGGGTACAAGCACGGTCAATGGCATAGCGTTGGTTATTGGCGCAAACCACTTTGTGCAGTGACACCACCAATAGAAATCATCCCGTTCAGTGACGTAAAGGGAGAGTAGAGCAGCAAGAGGGCTGCCAGATGCTACTGCGCCAGCGTCGACATTGGTGTCTGCAGCCTCCAGGAGCTGATCGAGAATGCTGAAGCCTTCATGGTTGTGGATCAGGTGATTCACCAGATCATTCGCATCTGACAAGCTGAAGACGGGCGTATTGGTTCCCAGCAAACAACCACGTAGATTGCGAGCGTTTTAATTCTCTAGATCCACCGCCGGGTCTCCAGGCTCGACCCGGAACGGAAGCCCCCTACAAAAGGACGCGACATTCATGGACACTCCCTTCTGCCCAATCCACGCACGTTTGAACAATCGTCGCTTTACGGTCGCGAACAATGCCCACGGGCTATCCGGTGCCGGCACGGTGTTTCATTACCTTGTCGAAGGGGAGGCCATCTCCGGCTCTTACCAAGGCGGTCGAATCCGCGTGGGCACGCAGGTCGGGCGTGTGACGGGCGCTGATACCATCGAGTTGCTGTATCAATGCCTGACGCTTGAGGGCGAGTTGCTGGCCGGCTGGTCGCGTGGCACGGTGGGTGTGGATCAGGCCGGGCGTACCACCTTGAGCTTCGTTTGGGGATGGTTGTCGGGCGCGACGGGCGGTGGGGAGTCGAGTTACGTGGAGATCAGCGCCTAGCGGTCAGGCGCGTTCGCCCGCTCACGGCACAAACTCCACCCGCAGCGCCCGGCTCGCACTGCGGCCCTGATCGTCACTGACCCGCAATCGGTACTCCCCCGACTTGCCCGGTCGCCAATTCAGCGTGGATTGCGGCGGGCCTTGGCCGATCAGGGTCTGGTCGGCAAACCAGTACAACGTCGTCGCGTCGCTGGCCGCGTTGGCATTCAGCGCAATGCTTTCCTGCGGTTGGGACAGGCGCAATTGATAGCTCACCTGGGTCAGCGGCGAACGGATCTGCGGGGCTTCGCTCTGGTCGCCGATGCGGTTGGGCTGGCAGTTTTTCATCACCGTAGGCGGCGTGCGTCGCGCCAGGCCGGCGGCGCGGTACAGGCGTTGTACGTCGCTGGGCCAGAACTCGAAGACTTCTTCGCGGGTGTACTGCGGGTCGAACGGCGGGCAGGCGGCTTTGCCGGTGCGGGTGTCGATCAGCACCGGGCGGTGCAGGTTGGACACGCGAATCGGCGAGACGCCGGGGATGTACCAGGTTTTGCGGGTCTGCGGGCACCAGCGGTTGGGCAATTCGCCGGAGGCCGCGCAGACGTCGATACGGATCAGCCCGGGCGGCGGCTTGTCGGGTTTGATCTGCACGTTGGGCAAGGCCAGGGGCAGGGCGTCGGCGATGCGGAAGAACAGCGGCGCGGCGGTCTTGGCGCCGATGAACGCCGGGTTCGGTCGCCCATCGAAGTTACCGACCCACACCACCAGCACGTAGGGGCCGACCAGCCCGGCACTCCATGCGTCGTGGAAGCCCCAGGAGGTGCCGGTTTTCCAGGCGGTGCGCCAGTGCCGGCCCGGCAGGCCATCCGGGCGCGGGTTGCGGCGCAGCATGTCGCGCACCATGAAGGCGGCTTGAGGCGTCAGCAGCGCGGGGCCGCTGGCCTGGGGCTGTTCCTGTAAATAGCGCAACGGCCGCAGGTGCCCGTCGCCGGCCAGCATCAGGTACAGCCGCGCCAGCTCTTCGGGCGTCATCTCGCCGCCGCCGAGGGCCAGGGCCAGGCCGTAATGGCTTTCACCGCGCAGGCCCTTGATGCCGGCGCGTTGCAACAAGCCGTATAACGAAGGCGATTTCACCTGGCTGGCGAGCCACACGGCGGGGATATTGCGGCTACGGATCAACGCATCGCGCGCCGTCAGTGGCCCGACAAAACTGCCGTCGAAATTCTCCGGTTGGAAGTAGCCGAAGTTACTGGGTAAATCCTTGAGGATGCTCATGGGGTGGATCACCCCCTGGTCCAGCGCTAATCCATAGAGGAACGGTTTGAGCGTCGACCCCGGCGAACGCCGCGCCAGCACGCCATTGACCTGGCCATGGATGCCTGTGGATAAGTAATCCGCCGAGCCCACCAGTGCCTTGACGCTCTGGTCGCGGCTGTCGATCAGGATCGCCGTGGCGTTTTCCACCCCCGTGCCGCGCCGCTCGGCGATAAAGCCGCTGATCAAGCGTTCGAGCAATTGTTGCAAGGGCAGGTTGAGGGTGCTGTTCAGCTCGTTGCCGGGCTGGGACGCGAGCAACTGTTCGCTCAAGTGCGGCGCCAGAAACGCGATCTGCTGGCGGTTGCGCGCTTCCAGGGGCACGTCCAGCAGGCTGTCGTTGCGCGGGTCCTGTGGATAAGTTGCGCGCCAGTCGTTCATCAAGCGCTGCCGTGCGTTTTGCAACGAGGGCCCGAAGCGCGCGCGTCGCCCCGGCTGCTGGGGGATCACCGCCAGTGCCAGCGCTTCAGACAACGACAACTGCGCCGCCGCCTTGCCGAAGTAAATGCGACTCGCCGCCTCGGCGCCTTCGATATTGCCGCCCATGGGCGCCAGGTTCAGGTAGGCCTCAAGGATGTCGTGCTTGCTGTAACGCGCTTCCAGCCACAAGGCCAAGGCCATCTGTTGCAGCTTGCCCGGCACCTGGCGGGTGTTCAGATCCCACAAGCGCCGCGCCAGTTGCATGCTCAACGTCGAGCCGCCCTGGCGCTGGCCGCCGCTGTAAGTGGCCATGGCCGCACGCAGCAACGCCGGGGGATTGATCCCCGGGTGCCAGTAGAAATTACGGTCTTCCTTGAGCAGCAAGGCCTCGATCAATGACGGAGAAAACCGCTCCAGCGGTAGCCATAAGCGGTATTGCCCGTCATCCGCCAAGGTCATGCGCAACAGCGAGCCGTCATCGGCCAGCACCACCCTTGAGGATGTCACCGCCTGTTCCAGCGGAGCATGTGGCCACAGCCGCAGCCCCGCCAGCAGTACCGCCGCTGCCAGCAGCGGCGTCAGGCGTTTAAGGCTTGGTAATTTCAAGCTGGCCTACTTTGCCGCGCCCTTGCAGGGTGGTTTCGTACATGCCTTCGGCGTAGGCCGGTGGCGTATTGAAGGTACCGGCGTTGGTGGCGCGCACGCGGTACACGAAAGTGCCTACGTCACGCAGTGCGGTGCCGTACAACACCACCCGATCATCGCGCACGTCCACGTAGTCTGGCTGCCAGTTGCTCAGCTCGGTTTCGCCGATAGGTGCTTGCCAGGCGTCAGGCGTTTCGCTGTCTTCTACGTATTCCGCTTCCTCGCCTTCACTGTCATCGGTGCTGGCGGCCTCCGGCTCCGGCGGCAAGTTATACACAGGCTCGACGCCACCGGGCAGCAGGTCGACCACCGCCACTTGCTGCACTTGATCGCGGTCGGTCGCCCTCAGGCGCAGGCGCACCAGGAACTCATCGCCCACCGCGACTGTGTTTACCGGCTCGCCGTTGAGGTCGAGGTACTCGTGGATAATTTCCAGGCCATTGTTGATCGGTTTGAGCTTGGCACCTTTATCAAAGCCGGCTTCGCTGAGCATGTAGAACGCTGCCGGGCCGTCGGATTTTTCCATCAGCAATTTTTGCGTGGCGCTCGGCACTGCGGCGCGCGGCGGTTGGCCGGCCATCTCCAGCAATTGTTGCTGTTTGTCGCCCAACCACGCGCTGGCCTTGAGGGTCATGTCGCTTTGTGCGCGCTGGCCGTAGTTATCCAGGGCGCGCAGTAACAGCGCCGCCGACAGCGAGTTGTAACGTTGCTCGTTAAGGCGCTTGCCGAGTTTATCCAGCAGCGCCGCCGGCACCTCGTCCAGCAGCTCGGGGAAATGCCGTGCCAGCAAGTGCAGGTGTTCGGCGTCATGCACCAACGGGTCGTAATACAGACCGTCGCTGTTCCACTTATCCACAAGCGAACGCCATGGAATCTTACGGAACAGCGTATCCGCCTGGCGATCCTGCTTGAGCAGCTTGTAGCTGGCGGCCAGGTAGGCGGCGCCCAGGTCGTTCTGCCAGGTGTCCTTGAAGTAGCGCTCGTAGCGCTCACGGATATCGCTCAAGGCGCCGCTCACCAGAATCCCCTGACGGCTCAGCAGGTAACTGGCGTAGGCACGGTTGCGCAATTCCGACAGGCCTTCGCTGGGGCCGTTGGCCAGGTCTGTCAGATAGGTATTGGCCCGTACCAGCAGGTCTTCCGGCACCGGCAGCCCGCGTTCCTTGGCTTCGATCAGGAAGTCGGTGGCGTACAGGCTGGCATATGGCGCTACATCCGGATTGGCCGCCCACAAACCGAAACCGCCGGCCTGGTTCTGGCGCTGGCGCAACATCCGCACCGCGCTGGCGAAGGCCTGTTCGGCCTCGGGCGCGTTGCCACCCCAGATCAACGCCGGCATGGCTTTGGACACCAACTGTTCGGTGCAGGCGTAGCCGTAGTCATCCAGGTAATGCTTGAGACCGTTGGCCCACACCAGTGGCGACGCCGCCACACCCAGTTGCACGTCGCGCAGTTGGCTGAACAGTTCGCGGGTGGGCTTGAGCTCTTTGCTGGCGCTGTCGAAACGGCCCAGGCTCAGGGCCACGCGGTGTTCGCTCAGAGGGCGGATCGAGGTGGTTTCCGCCACCTGAATGCGCTTGCCATTCGGCAACACGGCGATAAAGCGCAGATCTGCCGAGCCGAGGGTGTCGCCGACCTTGATCTTGAACTCGGCGGTGCCTTCCTTGCGCGGTTGCAGCGACAAGGTGCTGCCTTTGTCGCCCTGCACGTTGAGGCCGTTGCTGGTCTGCACTTCAAACTTCACATCCGCCGCTGCGTCGAGGTTGCTGAACACCCCGGCGCTCACGTTGAACACATCCCCCGGCGCGACGAAAGCCGGTACGTTTGGCGTGATCACGAGCGGCCCGCGCACCTCGGTAGTGGCCTCGCTGACGCCCACGCTGTCGGCGTCCACCGCCACCGAGAACAGGTGCAGCTTGCCGTTGAAACTGTCCGGCACCTGGTAATGCAGCACGCTTTCACCGGCTGGCAAGTCCACCAGCCCGGACCACCAGGCCACAGGCGGCTGGTGTTTACGCTTGAACGGGTTGAGGTGATTGGCCAACGCGCCTTCGGTATCGCCACCGGGCGCGGCTCCACTGAGCAGGCGGCTGAATTCCGGCAGGATCAGGTCAAGAATCTGACTGGTGCCGACTTCCAGCGCACGTTTCTGGAAGAAGAAGCCCAGCGGGTCCGGCGTCTGGTAGCGCGCCACCTGCAGGATGCCTTCGTCCACCGCATACACCACCGCACGGCCCGGGCGGTCGGCGTTGACCTTGATATCCAGAGTCTGCCCCGGTTCGATCTGCGCCGGGCCGTCAACCTTCAATGGCATGCGCCGCGCATCCAGGTTGATGCTGAACGGCACCACGCCGTAGGACAGCGGGCTCATGTAGACCTCGGACGAACCGATGTCGCGCACAAACTGCACGTTGACGTAGGCATTGCCCTCAAGCCCTGCGGGCACGCGGATATGTTGCACGCTGTTGGTGCTGTCGGCCTTGAACCACTGCTGGGTGTAGACCTTGTCACGCTCGATGGTGATCAGGCCCGCCCCGGTGTACGGCGCGCGGACACTGATGGCAATCTCATCCCCCGTTGCGTAACTGCGTTTATCCAGGCGCAGTTGCAGCTCGGCGTTGCGCTCCAGGGAGCGCGAGGTGTTGCCGCGCCCGGCCACGCTGTAGTCGATCTGGTTCAGCAGCTTGCCGTTGGCGTCCTTGAGTTGCAGGGTGAAATCGCCAGGGGTGGCGGTGTTCAGGGTTTGCTTGGCGCCGTCCTTGGTCATCACCAGCGGCGAGGCGGGCTGGCTGATGTTCTTGATCCGCGATTCGTATTTGTAGGTGCCGTTGGACTGCTTCACCAGCACCGAGACGTAGCGGTGCTCGACCACTTCGCTGGTCAGCCCGTCCACCGCCAGCGGCGTGAGATCCGGCGCGACGGCCAACCATTGCACCTGGCGCGGGGCGTCCTTGGCGACATACGACAGCGAGTCCTGACTTTTCACACCCACCAGGTAGGGCGCAGACGACACCAGCAACGCACTTTGCGCCGCCACATTGCGCCCGCCTTCGGCCTCGAACACCTGGGTCATTACCTGCAGGCGGTAAGTGCTGTTGGCGAAGCGTTGCAGGTTGAGGTCGAGCACGGCCTGGCCGTTGTCATCGACGGTGGTCTCGGCCAGGTCTTCGGTGCTGGCCTCTTCCAGCGCATCGTTGAGGCGGAAGCGGTAATCGGGGTAACGCTCGAACGCCGCGAGCGTCGGGCTCAGGGACATCTTCGCGGTCACGCGACGGCCGGCCGCCGGGGCGCCGAACAGGTGCATTGCGCTGACTTTGGCCACCACCTGCTCCGGTGGAATCCAGCCCGGCACCGGCGTGTCGTGCAGGCTCAGGCTGACTTTCATACGGTCCGGCTCGAAGTCGCGGACCTTGAAGCTGACACTGCCCAGGTCGGTACGGGTCTGTTTCGCGCCGATCAGTTGCAAAGTCGCGGTGTAATCCCCGGCCGGGGCCACTTCGCTGCTGGGGAAATCAAAGGTTTCAAAACCGCTGGCGGACAGCTTCAGCGGCTGGCGAATCACTTCCAGGCCGCGAGGGTCGGTGATTTGCAGCTCCACCGGCAAGCCTTGCAGGGCGCCTTTCCAGTTGCCGCTGCGCACGATCATGCCCAGGTGCGCGGTTTCGCCGGGCCGGTACAGGCCACGGTCGGTGAACAGGTAGGCGCTGAGGCGGTCGATCGCACCGTCTTCTTGCAAACCACCTACGTCGAAGCGCGACAGATCCAGCTGTTGGGACTGACGGGCAATCGGCAGGAAGGATTGGTCATTACCGCGACTGACCACATACATCAGTGGCGTTTTCTCACGGCGCAGTTCATCGAGTTTGGCGAAATGCGCGTGGCCTTCGGCGTCGGTGTGGCCGCTGGCGACCGGCAGACCGTTACGGCCGATGATGTCGACTTGCGCGTCGGCCACCGGCGAACCGTTGCCGATGGACTGCACATACACGTCATGGCTGCCGTCGCTGGAGCGCTTGGCGATGATCCCGAGGTCTGTCACCACGATAAAGCGCAGGTCGCTGGTGCTGCTGCGGGAGTAGTCGAATGTGCGTTCGGCCGGGTCATCCTGTGGGCTGAGCTTGAGTACGAAAATACCGCGTCGGCCGCCGTTGGCGGTCAGGTAATGGCTGAGGTCGACGTTGTCGTAGACGGTTTTCGCCGGGTCGTTGGACGACAGCGGAATATCCAGCGACTGACGCTCGACCATGCGATCGAAGTACTCATTACCGAAGTTCGGCCGTGCAAAGCTGCCGCTGCTCTGGTCCACCAAATGCTGCAACTGGTTGGGCAGCAGGCGAGCGATTTCCACATGGGCGCCGGGCACGCCACGGGCCATGAAACCCAGGCGTTTTTCGCCGGTGAGGCTGAGCAAGGCGCCGTCGGAGAGGAACTGCAACGTGCGCGGGTAGGCCGGCATGCTGATCAGCGACGCTGTGGGGTTTTTCGCCAGGTAGCCGCCGATGGCTTCCAGATTGGCGGGCACGCGCACATACAGCGC
The DNA here is from genome assembly GCF_024519615.1 of Pseudomonas sp. Pse79. Lineage (NCBI taxonomy): Bacteria > Pseudomonadati > Pseudomonadota > Gammaproteobacteria > Pseudomonadales > Pseudomonadaceae > Pseudomonas > Pseudomonas sp. Pse79. The sequence continues at coordinate 102,903 of NZ_JALJRR010000007.1, read as the reverse complement.
ACGACCGGCCGGGGCCTTGAACTTGAATGCGTGCAGGGTGTTGAGCGGTTCGACGCTGGGCACGTGGGTCAGGTTGACCTTGGTGCTGCGGGCCAGCAGGGCATCGTCGATGTCGTTGCTGTTATAGGGGCGCGTGTCGTCCTCGGCTTTTTCCGGTAGCAACCAGGCCTGGACCTTACCGGCGATGGTGTCATCGGCTACGGCGCTGGAACTGCTGAACATCAACACCGGCTCGGGTTCGCCGCGTTCGTTGTCGACAAAGCTCACTTCGGCAGCGGTAAACGTCAGGCGATAGCGACCGGGCACGGTGACTTCGGCCACCAATGGCGCGTTGCTGGCGTTGCCGCCGTCCCGGGCCTTGATGCCTTCGTCGAGCTTGGCGCTGACGGGCGTGCTTTCCAGCGGGGTGGCCAGGGCGGCGGAGCGTACATAGGCGTTGAGCTTGGTCTCGTCGAAGCTGATTTCCGGGCGATTGGGTAACTGGGCGTCGCGGTAGGCGAGGCCTTTGCCGAGAATGATCGAAACCCGCTTGCGTAGGCTTTCTTCGTCGACCGGGTGGGAAAAACGGAAAGTCGCCACCAGTTGTTTCAGCGTCGGGTTGGACGGGTCCTGATACAACTCGTTCTGCGAAAGGCTGGCGCGGAACGGTTGAGTGGAGAACTGGCCGCTGTACTGGCTGAGCAACACGCCGTCGGCGAGCAGGTTTTTCTTCGCCAGATCGAAGGTGTAATGGGTGTCGATGGGCCAGTCTTTTTCCGGCGTGAACAGCAACGTGCGGTCATCAGACCAGCGCCAGGCCCCGGCTACAGCGGGTTTAAGGGTAATGCCGGCGGTGACCGGCTTGCCGATCGCCGCCAGGGGCGCGACGGACTCGGCAAAACGCACCTGCAAGTTATCCACAACCGCGGGTTGCTGGGTGTAGTCGGTCAGGTTGGGGTTGTGCAGCGAATAACCCACGGTGTGCGGCTGCGGCAGGTTGGAGTACCACTGCCAGCCGTAGAACCCGGCGGCGGCCAGCAGCACCAGGCCCAACACTCCGCCCCCGGCCCGGCGCGGGTAAGCGCGGGCCTTGCTGCCCAGGTTCAGCACGCCCCGGCCGATGGCGCGTAGCCAGAACGGCGGCTGCCATTGGCCGAACAGGGCACCCACCACAGTTATTAACGCACCGAACAAACGGCGAAAGATCGTTTTTAACGTGTCGAACATGGTGAGCATCCCTGGCTAAGTGCGGCGTATCTTACACGCGTCTTTGCGACAAAAGATGAGGTCGATACGTCACATCAATGCCGAGCGTGCGGGAGCAAGCCCGCCCTCACATGTTGATCTTCGTCGGGCTTGAGGGCGGTGTCGGTCAGGTCCACCAGTAGCGCACAAGGTGGAAGAAAATCGGCGCCGCAAAGCACACCGAATCCAGCCGATCGAGCATTCCGCCGTGCCCCTCGATCATATGCCCCCAGTCCTTCACGCCACGGTCGCGTTTGATCGCCGACATCACAATGCCGCCGGCAAACCCCAGCAAGTTGATCAGCAGCGCAATCAGAAACGACTGCCACGGGTTGAACGGCGTGGTCCACCACAGCGCCGCGCCGATCAGCGAGGAGAGCAGGATGCCGCCGACAAAGCCTTCGACGGTTTTCGACGGCGACAGGTTGGGCGCGATCTTGTGTTTGCCGAACAGCTTGCCGCACACGTACTGCAACACGTCCGACAGTTGCACCACGATCACCAGGTAGGCGATCAGCAGCAGGTTGCGGCCTTCATAGCCGGGGATGTCGAGGGTGAGCAGGGCGGGCACGAAGGACACGCAGAACACTGCGATCATCAAGCCCCATTGCACCTTCGAGGCGCGCTCCAGGAAGTGTGTGCTGTCGCCGCCGAGGGAGGCGAGGATCGGCAGCAGCAGGAACACGTACACCGGGATGAAGATCGAGAACAGCCCGTACCAGTCGGCATAGATCAGCAGGTATTGCAGCGGCAGCGCCAGGTAGAACGCGGCCACCAGCGCCGGGTAGTCGCTGCGCCGGGTCGGGGTGAGGGTGAGAAATTCACGCAGGGCATAGAACGACACGGCATAGAACAGCACGATCACCGCGCCGGTGCCGAGCCAGAAGGCGATGCCGATCATCACCACCATCACCCACCAGGCGTTGATGCGGGCGTTGAGGTTGTCGATCACCGCATTCGGCGTGCCACGGGTGCGCAGCTTGAGGATCAGGCCGATCAGCGAGGCGAGTACCAGGATCGCGCCGATCCCGCCGAACAGCATCAGGGTTTGGCTATCCATCTCAGGAATGCTCCGGGGCGAGGGCGAGCAGGGCGTCGCGGGTGCGGGCTAGGAAGGCGGCTTTGTCTTCGCCTTCTTCCAATTGCAGTGGCGCGCCGAAGCTGGTGGTACACAGCAGAGGCAGCGGCAGGACGCGGCCCTTGGGCATGACGCGGTTGAGGTTGGCAATCCACACGGGGATCAATTCGGCCTGTGGGTAACTTTTTGCCAGGTGATACAGGCCGCTTTTAAACGGCAGCAAGCCGTCTTCCAGATTGCGCGTGCCTTCGGGAAAGATGATCAGCGAGTCGCCGCCTTCCAGTGCGGCGAGCATGGGCTGCAAGGGGTTATCCACAGGGTCTTTGCGCTCGCGGTCGATCAACACGCCGTTGAACACGCGGTGGATGATGTAGCGGCGCAGCGCACTGTTGTTCCAGTAGTCGCTGCCGGCCACCGGGCGCGTGAATTTGCGCAGGTTCTGCGGCAGCGATGCCCACAGCAACACGAAGTCGCCGTGGCTGCTGTGGTTGGCGAAGTAGATGCGTTGCACCGGCACCGGCGCGCAGCCCAGCCACAGGCTGCGGGCGCCGGTGACGGTGCGGGCCATCGAGGTAATCAGGGTGGCGACCACGGGTTCGAACATGGGAATTCCTTATCCGGCGAAAGGTAGCCAAGGGCTGGCGAGAATCACGCCCAGGGTCAACAGCACTTGCGCGCCCAGCAGCCAGGCTTGCTTGCGCAGCAGTTTGAGGGCGCCGCGACGGCGTTCGGTCCAGGGTCGGCCGGCGCGTTTGGGCGACTGCAGGCCGAGGGTTTGCAGGGCCTGGTCGAGGTCCGGGGTGCGTTCGGTGTTACGGGCGAGCAGGGCGAACAGGTCGGCATCGAAGGCCACGCGCAGCGCCCAGTACTTCTGCAGCAGGCCGAGGATAATCATCCACAGGCTGAGCAGCAGGCAGATCGGCGCGATGCTGGCCATCAGCAGTTGCGCCAGGCCGAACAATACGCCCAGCAGCGTCAGGCCTGTGGATAACTGATCCAGTGAGCGGCCGCGGCGCAGCAGGCTGGCGACGACCTGGAGTTCCATATCAGCAGGCATGGGGCAAGGCCTCCAAAGCATGGCGATGAGCGGGATGCAGGACCACCTGGGTCCGCGCTGTACGAATAATAGCCAGTGCCTGATCCACCGTGGCGGCGCGCCCGCTGTGCAGCAGCCAGGCCGCCACAGCGGTGGCGCTGCGCGAATAGCCAAGGGCGCAGCACACCAGCACCGGGCCGCTGGCGCGCAGGCGTTCGATGGCTTGCGCGGCTTGCAGGCATTCGGCGGGGGTCGGCGCGATCAGGTCGAGGACGGGGACGCTTTGATAGGCACGGCCCTGTGGATTAATCGGCAATTCCGCGCACAGATCGACGATGGCCTTGAATGAACCTTGCTCGCGCACGGTAGGAAGCCGACCGAGCGAGACGTTATCCACAATCAGGTCGGGCTGTGGATGCGTGCGCGTCCACAGCCGTGAATTGAGCCACGCCGCCGCCAGATACGGCGCATACAGCCAGCGCGCCGCAGGGGTCAGTCGACCGTCGGCACGCTTCTGGAAACCTGGCGCGCCGAGGACGACGTAATTCGCCATGATCAGCCCCAGGGACAGCGCCGGCCACAGCAGCCATAGCCACCACCCGCCGTAAGTCAGCGCGAGGATGAACAGCCCCAGCGCGCCCAGGCCGTAGCGCAACCCCAGGCGCCAGCGCGTGGAATCACGGGTCAGCCGCGCATTCAGCAGCGGGCTCGGATGTTCCAGCGGCCACAGCCACACGCACAGCCAACCCGCCAGGGCACCTGTGGGTAAGTCGATAAAGTGGTGTTGATAAGTGGTCAGCACTGAAACCCCGATCAACCCGAACCAGCCATGCACCAGCCAGCGCCAGGCGCCCTGGGTGTGGCGTTGGTACATGATCCACAGGATCACCAGCAGCGCGATATGCAGCGACGGCGCCTGGTTGAACGGTTTATCGAAACCGGCCAGCACGGCAAACAGCCAGCCGAACACGCCATCCAGCTCCGGCCGTTCGAAGGTGAAGCGCAGCGGCCAGATCAGGAAGCAACTCACGGCGATGAGCTGCGCACTCAGCAGGCGCAGCGCATGTTGCTTCAGTTCGTGGCGGCTGTTGGGCAGCAGCAGGGAGAAACCGTAGAGCAGGTCGATGGTCCAGTAGGGCACGATGCTCCAGGCCCAGAACGGCATGTGGGTTTCCCAATCGAACACCAGTGTGCCGACGTCGCTGCGCTGACTGGTGACCCATGTGGCAAAGCCGTAGGTGCTGAAAAACAGCGGGGCCAACAGCAACAGCCACAGGAACGCGGGCTTTAACAGGCCGGGTTCGCGCATGTTCAGATCTTCTGTGCCAGGGATACGGTAAAGATGCCCCACTCATCCACCCGCTGGGTGATCTTGCGGAAACCGGCGGCTTGCACCAGTTGATCCATTTCCGCCTGACTGCGCCGGCGCATCACCCAGGCCTGGCCCTGGCGATGGCTGGTCAATGCGCGGGCGATCAGTTCCAGCTGCGGGTGCCACGGCTGGCCGGTGTAGACCAGGTAACCGCCGGGCTCCACGGCTTCGGCCAGGCCCGCCAGCGAACCGCCGACCATGGCGTTGTCGGCAAACAGTTCATATAACCCGGAGACCACCGCCAGCGTCGGCTTGGGCGCCAGCGCTGCCAGGTCCGCGCGGTCGAACGCATCGGCTTTGATGAACTGCGCAATCTCGCCCAGGCCTTTCTCGCGGATCAACGCACCACCGTCGCGCACGTTGATGTCGCTGTAGTCGCGCAGCAGGATCGATTCCGGCAGCGGCGAAACGCCCTGCAAAGCTTCGAGAATGTAACGACCGTGGCCGGCGGCGATATCGACGATACGCACTTCGCGATCATCGGTGCGCAGCGTGGCCATGGCCAGGCGCAGCAGCTCTTCGACGTTCAGCTTGCGCTGGCGAATGCCGCGCCAGCCGATGGAGTTGAGGTAATTGGTGTCGATCATCCGCCCCAGCGCGCCTTTGCCGGTGGGCGTGTTGCGGTACACGTAGTCCAGGGTGCTGCCGGAGTCGAAACCGGTGTCGAAGCCCAGCTTGACGCCGTCCGACAGGTTCTTGCCCAGGCCCATGCTGGCGCGGGTCAGGCGCCAGTACAGGTCGCGCAGGGAATTGCGCGGCAGCGGCGCGGCGAGGGCTTCGGATTCGGCACAGGTGGCGCCCAGTTTGTCGGCATCGAGCAGCGAGGCGCGGTCCAGCGGGTGCGCGAAGTTCTGCAGGATAAAACGCCGGGCGCTGCTCACGGCCACCGCACGGTCGCGCTCGCCGAGGGTGTCGTGGAAGAAGCCGGGGAGGATATGCAGCTCTTTTTTCAGGCTGCCGAGGCGGTCGAAGAACTGTTGTTGGGGTTTGCGGTGGACCACGAAGTCGGAGCCGGAGATCAGCAGTTGGGTCGGCACCTGGATCGCCTGGGCATCGGCGACAACCCGGTCGGCCGCTTCATACAGCCCGAGCAGCACATTCACCGAAATCGCCTTGGTGATCAGCGGGTCGCTGTCGTAGGACGCGACGCGCTCCGGGTCGTGGCTGAGGAACTTGGCCTTGACGTAACTGTTGACGAAAAAGTTGCCGCGAAACCTGCGCATCAGCGCCAGGCCCGGCCGGGCGAAGGGCACGTACAGTTTGACTTTGAACGCCGGGGAGGCGAGCACCAGGGCGCGGATTTTCGGTGCATAGTCGTGGACCCAGGTGGCTGCGATCACCGCGCCGACGCTTTGGGCGATGACTGCAAGATTTTCTGCCTCGACGCCGTAAGTGGCGCCGATATGCTCGCAGAACGTCTGCACGTCGCGGGCGCTGGTGGCGAAGCTGGGGCTGTCGCCGCGCTCGCCGGGGGATTGGCCGTGGCCACGGGCGTCCCAGGCGAAGAAGTCGAAATGGGGCAGGTTCAGTTCATCGACCAGATGGGCAATGCGCCCCGAATGCTCATGGCCGCGATGGAACAGCAGGATCGCCTTGCGCGGCTCGCCGCCTGCCGGGGCGGTGGCGGGCCAGTGCCGGTAGAAAAGCTCGACGCCATCATGGGTACTGAAGGTGTGTTCTCGCTGTTCGCGCATCGCAAAATCCTTATGCAGAAGGGGAAATGTGTTGTTCTTCTTTGAGGCCCTGGCGCACTCGGTTGACCACGGTGTAGGCGAGCAGGGCGGCGACCAGCCACATCACCGTGTCGACCCAGCCGGCACCGAGCCAGCCCAGCGCCACGCCGCTGGCCAGCACGCCGAGGACGAAGGCCCGATCACTCTTGCCCATCGGCCCGTCGTAGCGCCGCGACGCGCCCACCATCGGCCCGAGCACCCCGGCGTATTCGCTGAACACTGCCAGCAAGGTCACCAGCAGCACCGGCGCCAGACTGACGCCGGGGATCAACGCAAAGGGCAGGATCAGCGCGCTGTCGGCGATCACGTCGCACAGTTCATTGAGGTAGGCGCCCAGGCGCGACTGCTGGCCGAATTCGCGGGCGAGCATGCCGTCGATGGCATTGAGGGCCATGCGCAGGATCATCCACAGCGGGATCAGCGCGAACAGCCAGAGGTGTTGGGCGAAGCCGGCGATCAGCAGGCCGACCAGCAGGGAGATGACCCCGGCCAGCACGGTGATCTGGTTGGCGGTGGTACCGTTGTCGTAGAGGCGCTGCACGAGGGGGCGCAGCAGGTTTTGAAAACGCGGTTTGAGCTGATAGATCGAAATCATGGGAGTGACGTTTCCTTGTCCGTAAGCCCGCGAAAAACTGGCCTGAAGTGTGCCGATTAATCGTGGCCTGCACCAGTGATGGCACGTGTTTATGGGGGGGTAGTCACGTTCCGGAGCGCGATGCAGAACAAATGTGGGAGGGGGCTTGCCCGCGATGGCGGCGGCCCCGCCAACCCATGTATCACCTGACCCACCGCCATCGGAGCAAGCCCGCTCCCACAGTGGGTCTGTGTTGCAGGTGAATACGGTGTTTAACGAACAAAAATTTCACGCCATGTGTTATATCGTAACGAATTATGTGTGAACGGGCATGAGTGGATGCAAGTGGATCTAGAAGCTGACGGCGCTTCGGTTGAAGGACTGCCGCGTTTTCAGCAAGGGCTGTTCCATGCCCGTCGATTGAGGCAGGCCGGTATCAGCCTGACTGCGGTGGCTATCAGCGGCTGGGTGCTGGCGTTGTTCGTCGCGCTGTTCGCCCCGTTGTCGATCTGGCCGGTGGTGTTGATCAATTGTGCGTCTGCGTTGCTGGTGCTGGTGGCGGGGTTGCAGTCGGCGTGGTGGGTGGCCGATTGGCGTGCCCAGGCGCTGGAAGCGTCGGCACCTGAGTTACTCGAAGCAGAGAGTGAACCCGCTGGCTGGCAGGCGCGCCTGGTAGGGCGTTTCGGCAGAGGGTTGCTGGCGCAGATCGGCGCGCCGGTGTTGTGGCTCGGCGGTTGGTCGTTGTTCGCGCTGGTCAGCATTGTCGAGTTCTGGAACCTGGGCTTGCCCGCGGCAGCGGTCGGCCAAGGCGCAAGTATCGGCGCTGCGCTGGCCTTGGCATTGGCCTTTGGCCTGCTGGTGTTCGAGCGGCGCCTGGCCCAGGAAACCGCCGCGCAATGGCCGGAAGCCGCGCAGTTGGCGCAACTGAGCCGGGTGGCGATAGCGTGCCTGGTGATCAGCGCGATTTGCCTGCTGTTTGCCAGTGCCGGGTCGGTGTGGCCGCTGCGCCTGGCGACACTGGTCGGGCTGTTGCCAGCGCTGGTCGCGCTGGAGTTTCTGTTACGGGCCGCGCTGTCACTGTTCAGCCCGCGCCAACCGCGCCTCGAACCACGCCTGATGGCGCAGAGTTTTGTCGCCGGGCTGCTGCGCTGGCCGCCGCAACCGCTGCAGGCCTTGCAGCACGAATTGCACAACCGCTTCGGCATCGACCTGCGCCAGATCTGGGCGTTTACCTACATGCGTCGGGCATTCCTGCCGGTGCTGCTGGTGGTACTGGCCGTCGGCTGGGCGCTGACGGGGGTGCATGAAGTGCCCCTGCAGGGCCGTGGGATTTATGAGCGCTTTGGCAAACCGGTGCAAGTCTTCGGCCCTGGCCTGCATGCCGGGTTGCCGTGGCCGCTGGGCCGCGTGCTGAACGTGGAAAACGGCGTGGTGCATGAGCTGGCGACCAGCGTCAGCGAAGCCGCCAGCCCGGAACTCGCGGCGGCCGAAGGCCCGGCGCCGCTGATCGCCAACCGGTTGTGGGACGCCAGCCATGTGAACGACAAGTCCCAGGTGATCGCCAGCAGCCGTGGCGACAAGCAGAGCTTCCAGATCGTCAATATGGATGTGCGCTTCGTCTACCGTATCGGCCTGACCGACCAGGCCGCACTGGCCGCCACCTATAACAGCGCGGATGTGCCGACCCTGATCCGCAGCACCGCCAGCCGCATCCTCGTGCATGACTTTGCCTCGCGTACCCTCGACGAGTTGCTCGGCGAACAACGCACCGGCCTGGCCGACGAGATCGGCCGCGCCGTGCAAGCGGACCTGCATACACTCGACAGCGGCGTGGAGATTCTCGCCACGGTGGTCGAAGCCATCCACCCGCCGTCCGGTGCCGCCAACGCCTACCACGGCGTGCAAGCGGCGCAGATCGGCGCCCAGGCGCTGATCTCCCGCGAACGCGGCGCCGCCAGCGAACAAACCAACCAGGCCCTGCTGCAAGCCAGCACCGTCCGCGACCAGGCCCAGGCCACCGCGCACGAGGTCAATGCCGGGGCCCGGGCGGCGGACCTGCGTTTTGCCGCCGAACAAAAAGCCTACGCCAGCGCGGGCAAAGCCTTCGTGCTGGAGCAGTACCTCGGCCAGCTGACCCAGGGCCTGGCTCACGCCAAGCTGTTGATTCTGGATCATCGCCTGGGCGCCGACAGTGCGCCGACGATCGATCTGCGTTCTTTTACCTTGCCGGCCGATCCTTCGGTGCCGCGTAAAGCCGTTCAATAAGGAGTCTGTCTGTTGAGCGCTCATTCTCACGATCATGGTCACCACCACCACGGCCACCATCATCACCACCATGGTGACGAACAGCCCGCCGGCCCATTCCCTTGGCGGCGCATGGCCTGGGCTGTGTTGCTGGTGTTGTTTGCGGTAGCGGCCGCCAGCCTGGTGCAAGTGCGCTCCGGCGAAGCCACGGTGATTACCCGTTTCGGCAACCCGTCGCGGGTGCTGCTGGAACCGGGCCTGGGCTGGCGCTGGCCGGCGCCGTTCGAAGCGGCGATCCCGGTGGACCTGCGCCTGCGCACCACCTCCAGCGGTTTGCAGGATGTCGGCACCCGCGATGGTCTGCGCATCATCGTGCAGGCTTATGTGGCGTGGCAGGTGCAGGGCGATGCCGACAATGTGCAGCGCTTCATGCGCGCGGTGCAGAACCAGCCGGATGAAGCGGCGCGGCAGATTCGGACGTTTGTCGGTTCGGCGCTGGAAACCACGGCGGCCAGCTTCGACCTGTCCAGCCTGATCAATACCGACGCCAGCCAGGTACGCATCAGCGATTTCGAAGCGCAGTTGCGCCAGCAGATCGATCAACAATTGCTCACCACCTATGGCGTGCGCGTGGCGCAGGTGGGCATCGAGCGGCTGACCTTGCCGTCGGTGACGCTCACCGCCACCGTCGACCGCATGCGCGCCGAGCGCGAAACCATCGCCACCGAACGCACCGCCGTGGGCAAGCGTGAGGCGGCGCAGATCCGTTCCGCCGCCGAGCGCGATGCGCGCATCGTGCAGGCCGATGCCACGGTGAAAGCCGCCGACATCGAAGCGCAATCGCGGGTCGAAGCGGCGCAGATCTATGGTCGCGCCTACGCCGGCAATCCCCAGCTGTACAACCTGCTGCGTTCCCTGGATACCCTGGGCACCGTGGTCACCCCGGGCACCAAGATCATCCTGCGCACCGACGCCGCGCCGTTCCGCGCGCTGGTGGACGGGCCGAAGGACGTCCAGCCATGATCGAGCGTGACAGCCCGGACAGCCCGTGGATTCAGGCCGGGCGCCTGACGTTCATGGCGCTGTACGCGGTGACGGTGTTGGCCGCCCTGGCCTGGGCGTTTTCCAATGTGCGGCAGATCGACCCGCAGAATCGCGCCGTGGTGCTGCACTTCGGCGCACTCGATCGGGTTCAGAATGCCGGACTGTTGCTGGCGTGGCCGCAGCCGTTCGAGCAAGTCGTGCTGTTGCCGGCGGCAGACCGGGTGATCGAGCGGCGGGTCGGCAACCTGCTGCGTTCCGATGCCGCGGTGCAGGCCGACCGCGTGGCCAGCTTCGCCACGCCGTTGAGCGATGCCCTGGCCGGGTCCGGCTACCTGCTGACCGGCGATGCCGGCGTGGTGCAGCTGGATGTGCGGGTGTTCTACAAAGTCACCGAACCTTATGCGTTTGTGCTGCAGGGCGAGCACGTGCTGCCGGCGCTGGATCGCCTGGTGACGCGCAGCGCCGTGGCCCTGACGGCGGCGCGGGATCTGGACACCATCCTGGTGGCGCGCCCCGAATTGATCAGCAGCGACAACGGCGCCGCCGAGCGCCGTGAACGGCTGCGCGGCGACCTGGTGCAAGGCATCAACAAGCGCCTGGCGGAGTTGACCGCCAGCGGCTTGGGGGTGGGCATCGAAGTCACCCGCGTCGATGTGCAATCGAGCCTGCCGAGCCCGGCGGTGAATGCCTTCAATGCGGTGCTCACTGCCAGCCAGCAAGCCGACAAAGCGGTGGCGAATGCGCGCACCGACGCGGAAAAGCTCACCCAGACCGCCAACCAACAGGCTGACCGCCTGGTGCAAGTCGCCCACGCCCAGGCCAGCGAACGCCTGGCCAACGCGCAGGCGCAAACCGCCACCGTCGCCAGCCTGGCCCAGGTCAAAGACCCCGGCTTGCTGTTGCGCCTGTACCGCGAGCGCTTGCCGAAGATTCTCGGCCAGGCCGGTTCCGTGACCACGGTCGATCCCAAAGACGACTCCCGCTTGATCATTCAGGGAGCCGAACAATGAGCGCACCCATGCTGACATCCGCCGAGCAGCGCAGCGCCGCCCGGCAATTGACCCTGGCCATGCTCGCCCTCGGCTTGCTGGTGCTGGGCCTGGTGTGGCGCTGGCTGGCGCCGGACCAGAGCGGCGTCAGCCAGTTGCTGCTCGGCGTGGCCTCGCTGCTGGTGGCCGTGCCGGTGATGCGCTCGGCCTGGTACAGCCTGCGTTTTCCCAGCCTGCATGGCATCACCGACCAGCTCATCGCCCTGGCGATGCTCGGCGCGTGGGCCACGGGCGATCTGCTGACCGCCGCGTTGCTGCCGATCATCATGATCTTCGGGCATGTGCTCGAAGAGCGCAGCGTGATCGGCTCCCAGGAAGCGATCCACGCCCTCGGCAAACTGACCCGCAGCCACGCACGCCTGGTGCAGGCGGACGGCAGTATCAGCGAAGTCGACAACGGCACGCTGAACAGCGGCGACATCGTCGAAGTGCGCGCCGGCGACCGCGTGCCTGCCGATGGTGTGGTGCTGTCCGGCCAGGCCAGCCTCGACACGGCGCCGATCACCGGCGAGTCGGTGCCGCTGGAAGCCAGTGTCGGCGTACAAGTGTTCGGCGGTGCGATCAACCTCGACGGGTTGTTGCGCCTGGAAGTGACGCGTACCGGCAACGAGTCGACCCTGGGCAAGGTCATCGCCCTGATGCAGAACGCCGAACGTTCCAAGCCGCCGATCACGCGGCTGCTGGAGCGTTACGCCGGCAGCTATATGGTGTTGGTGCTGTTGCTGGCGGCGGTGACCTGGTTTGTGACCAATGACGCCCAGGCGATGCTCGCGGTGCTGGTCGCAGCGTGCCCATGCGCCCTGGTGCTGTCGGCCCCGGCCACGGCGATTGCCGGGATCGCTGTGGCGGCGCGGCATGGGATTCTGATCCGCAGCTCGGCGTTCCTCGAAGAGTTGGCGGACCTGACCTCGCTGGTGGTCGACAAGACTGGCACCCTGACCTTCGGCACTCTGCGCCTGCAGTCCATCCAAACCACCGCGCCGGACCGCCAAGGGTTGTTGAACCTGGCGGCCAGCCTCGGTTCGGCCAGCAGCCACCCGGTCAGCCGCGCGTTGGCCGGGTTGGCGAGCCAGGAACAGCTGTTGGTGCTCACCGACATCCGCGAACGCCAAGGCCTCGGCGTGGTGGCCCAGACCGCGCAGGGCGAAGCGGCCTTGGGCCGGCCGGAGTTGTTCGAGCAGTTGGGCATCGTTACCACCCGCGTCCCCGACCATGATGGCCCGATTGCCGGGCTGGCGTTGAACGGTGCGTTCCTCGCCTGGCTGTTGCTGGCCGACAGCGTCAAACCGGAAGCCCGCCAGGCCCTGCAAGAGCTGCGCGACCTGGGCCTGGGGCGGCAACTGCTGCTGACCGGCGACCGCCAAAGCGTGGCCGACAGCCTGGCCCTCGACGTGGGCATCAGCGATGTCGAAGCCCAGGCGTTGCCGGAAGACAAGCTCAACCGCGTGTTGGGCGAAATCAGCAGCGGTTTCCGGCCGATGGTGGTGGGCGACGGCATCAACGACTCCCTGGCGCTCAAGGCCGGCGTGGTCGGCGTGGCCATGGGCGCGGGCGGTGCGGACATTGCGCTGGCCTCGGCGGATGTGGTGTTGATTGGCAGCGACTTGCGCCGCCTGGGCACCTGTGTGCGCTTGAGCCGACGGTGCCGGCAGACGTTGCAGGTCAACGTGATCATCGGCCTGGGCTGGACGCTGGCGATCGTGGTGTTCGCTGCGTTTGGCTGGTTGGGCGCCGCCGGCGCAATGATCGCGGCGGTGTTGCACAACCTCAGCACCTTGCTGGTGCTGGGCAATGCCGGGCGGTTGCTGCGGTTTCAGGAGCCGCTGTCGAAGCTGGAGGAATAAATTCCAGGTTTTTTTCGATGGTGCTGTAACGGCAAGGGGGCACCTCACTCTAGTGCTATGTCGCGACTGAGCATTCCGCTCAGCCGACCTAACCACGATTTATGAGGATGACCCCATGACCATCAAAAACGCCGTTTCCGGTGCTGCCCTGGCTTTCGCTGCCGCCGCCTTGTTTGCCGGTGTCACCACCCAGGTCCAGGCCGCCGACGCTCCGGTTCATTGCTACGGCGTAACCTCCTGCAAAGGCATGAATGACTGCAAGACCGCTGAAAACGCCTGCAAGGGCCAGGCGGTCTGCAAGGGCCATGGCTTCAAGGCCATGACCAAGGCTGCGTGCGACGCGGCCGGTGGCAAAGTCGGCGCGTAATCGGCCCCGCGTACCCCGCAGCGGTCGCCGTCACCGCTGCGGACACTTTTGCCCAGGAGTGCCTGATGTCTACATCCCTTCCGAGCCTGGGTTACGGCCTGGGTCTACGCAGTGAGTACTACCAGCAGATCCTTGAACAATCGCCGGCCGTGGATTGGTTCGAAGTGATCTCCGAGAATTACCTGGTGCAGGGCGGTAAAGCCTTGTACTACCTGGACGCGATCGCCGAGCGCTACCCGCTGGTGATGCACGGCGTGTCCCTGTCCATCGGCGGGCCCCATCCGCTCGATACCGATTACCTCAAGCAGCTCCAGCAACTCGCCGCACGCATCCAGCCGGCGTGGATCTCCGATCACCTGTGCTGGAGCCGCGGCAGCGCGCACCAATTGCATGACTTGCTGCCCCTGCCGTACACCGAAGAAAGTTTGTATCACGTGGCCAGTCGCGTGCTTCAGGTACAGGATGTGTTGCAGCGCCCGCTGGTGCTGGAAAACGTCTCCAGCTATGTGCGCGCCAAGGCGGATGAATTCACCGAGTGGGAATTCCTCAACGCGCTGACCCACTTGACCGGGTGCCAGTTGCTGCTGGACGTCAACAATGTGTACGTCAGCTCGCGCAATCATGGCTTCGATGCCTGGACGTTCATTCACAACCTGCCGCCGCAGAGCATCCGCCAGCTGCATCTGGCGGGGCATGTGGACTACGGCGATTACGTGGTCGATACCCATGACCACCCGGTGTGTGATCCGGTGTGGGCGCTGTATCAACAGACCCTGGAGCACCTGGGCCCGGTCTCGACGTTGCTCGAGCGCGACGACCATTTCCCGCCGTTCGAAGACTTGCTCAGCGAGTTGGACAAGGCCCGGTCGCTGGGGGCGAGCGCCTTGCTCAGGAGAACGCTATGCGCCTGACAGATTGGCAACGGGCCTTCGAAGAGCATTTATTAGCCGAAACGCCCGTGGCCGGCATTGGCTTTGCCGCCACCTTGCTGGGTGGTCCTACGCTGGATGTGGAAACCGGCCTGGCGATTTATCACAACGCCTACCTGTCGCGCTTGCAGGACGTATTACGGCAGGACTTCGGCGCCCTCTGGTATTGGCTGGGCGATGACGAATTCGCCTCGCTGACTGAGGCCTACGTGCGTCGCTATCCGTCCGCCCACTACAGCCTGCGCTGGCTGGGCGAGCGGTTTGCGGGGTTTATCCAGGAGCACCTGGTGGCTGAACAAAGCGCGCCGTTGGCCGAGCTGGCACGGCTGGAGTGGGCGTTTACCCTGGCGTTCGATGCGCCGCCGGGCACGCCGCTGACCCTGGACGACATGGCGCGACTGCCGCCGCCCGACTGGCCGGGCTTGCAGGTCACCCTGGCGCCGACCGTTCAGCAGATATTCTGCCGCTTCAATACCGTCGAAACCTGGCGTGCCGCCAAGGCTAAATCGGCCTTGCACGCCGGCCAGCCTCTGGACGCGCCGCAGGTCTGCCTGGTGTGGCGCGATCAGCAGATATGCCGCTACCGCAGCCTGGAACCCGCGCAAACCTGCGCCCTGGCGGGCATGGTGAGCACCGGCTGGTGTTTTTCAGAACTGTGCGAACGCTTGGCGGTCAGTCATGGAGAGGGTGCGCCCCTGCAAGCAGTCTCATGGCTGAAACAGTGGGTTCAGGACGGTTTGCTCGAACGCCGGATTCCATAAGCGCAGGTTATCAGATCGATAGCTTCCTACCCGGTCGTCGGATGGTCTACCCTCTTTCCAGACGTCTGAAACAAGGGGGGACTACTCATGCTCGCGCAACTTCCACCGGCCTTACAGAATCTTCAGCTACCGCTGCGTCTTCGACTCTGGGACGGCCATGAATTCAACTTGGGCCCTGAGCCCAGTGTGACCATCGTGGTGAAGGACCCCACGATTGTGTCCAAGCTTTCCCATCCCACGCTCGATTCATTGGGCGAAGCCTTCGTCGAGGGCAAACTGGAGCTGGAAGGCTCCATCTCCGAGGTGATCCGGGTGTGTGACGAGTTGAGTCACGCCCTGGTCGATGACGATGGGGGCAATCGTCCGGTGCGCTCGTTCCACGACAAGGCCACTGACGCAGCGGCGATTTCCTACCATTACGACCTGTCCAACGAGTTCTACCAGCTGTGGCTCGACCAGGACATGGCGTATTCCTGCGGTTATTTCGAAACCGGCAGCGAATCCATCGATCAGGCCCAACAAGACAAATTCCGCCACCTGTGCCGCAAGTTGCGCTTGCAGCCGGGGGAGTATTTGCTTGATGTCGGCTGTGGTTGGGGCGGGCTGGCGCGCTATGCGGCGCGGGAGTTCGGGGTAAAGGTGTTCGGCATCACCCTGAGCAAGGAGCAACTGGCCCTGGCCAAGGCACGCGTGAAAGCCGAGGGCCTGGACGATCAGGTGGACCTGCAACTGCTCGATTACCGTGATCTGCCCCAGGACGGTCGTTTCGACAAAGTGGTGAGCGTGGGCATGTTCGAACACGTCGGCCACGCCAACCTGGCGCAATACTGCAAAACCCTGTTTGGCGCGGTGCGCGAAGGCGGGCTGGTGATGAACCATGGCATCACCGCCAAGCACACCGACGGACGCCCCGTGGGCCGCGGCGCCGGGGATTTCATCGAGCGCTACGTTTTCCCCAACGGCGAACTGCCGCACCTGGCGATGATGACCGCCGAACTCAGCGAAGCCGGGCTCGAAGTGGTCGACGTGGAAAGCCTGCGCCTGCACTACGCACGCACCCTGGACCACTGGAGCGAACGCCTGGAAGACAACCTGGAAGCGGCGGCGAAGATGGTGCCGGCGCAGGCGTTGCGCATCTGGCGGTTGTACCTGGCCGGTTGCGCCTACGCGTTTGCGCGGGGCTGGATCAACCTGCACCAGATCCTGGCGGTAAAACCCCACGCCGATGGCAGCCATGAACTGCCGTGGACGCGGGAAGATATCTACCGCTGAAGCATTTTCCCACAGCCCTGCAGATCCAAGTGTGGGAGGGGGCTTGCCCCCGATTGCGGTGTGTCAGCTAGCGGATTGGGCACTGATTCACCGCTATCGGGGGCAAGCCCCCTCCCACATTTTTACCGCAGCGTCTGTTGGTGAAGCGGTGAAACACCCCGTGCGATCCGCATACTGGCGGCAAAACCCTTCGCCGATGGCAGCCACGAACTGCCGTGGACGCGGGAAGATCTACCGCTGAAGCATTTTCCCACAGCCCCGCAGATCCAAATGTGGGAGGGGCAAGCCCCCTCCCACTTTTTACCGCAGCGTCTGTTGGTGCAGCGGTGAAACACGCCGTGGGATCCGCATACTGGCGGTAAAACCCTTCGCCGATGGCAGCCATGAACTGCCGTGGACACGGGAAGATATCTACCGCTGAAGCATTTTCCCACAGCCCTGCAGATCCAAATGTGGGAGGGGCAAGCCCCCTCCCACATTTTTACCGCAGCGTCTGTTGGTGCAGCGGTGAAACACGCCGTGCGATCCGCATACTGGCGGTAAAACCCCACGCCGATGGCAGCCATGAACTGCCGTGGACGCGGGAAGATATCTACCGCTGAAGCATTTTCCCACAGCCCCGCAGATCCAAATGTGGGAGGGGGCTTGCCCCCGATTGCGGTGTGTCAGCTAGCGGATTGGGCACTGATTCACCGCTATCGGGGGCAAGCCCCCTCCCAC